>NZ_NKHQ01000019.1:0-35022 GCF_014467265.1 Xenorhabdus sp. TS4
TTATCCTCTACCCAACAAAACACCCAAATGATAAAATCTTGTTGTGACATAGCCTTTTGTTCCTTTATTTCTCTTTGTTTGTCAACTTAAAGTTATAAAGGAGCGGCTATGTCATTTCAACTCACCATAAAAGTCGAGCATCGCGTTGTTATAGGTATAAAATGAAAAATTTTCAATATTATACTTGGTATTTTCAGAAACAAAAATCACTCTATGATTAGAGTCAATAAATCCGCCTGAAAAAGATAATTTCCATATACCTACGATCAGAAATTGCATAATAAACAATGCATTTTAATTAATGATCTTTTCAATACTGTTAAGAATAAATTTATTATTAATACAATACTTCTCTCTAGTTTTGGCATAATACATTCTAAGAGAAAAATAATGGATTATTTCAATCTTTATGATTGCCCTATCTATTATTCAGAACTAATTTAGGATAGCATCTGCGCCCTTTTTAAAATTTTCTACGATTAAATATGAGGAAACCTATGTTCATCGGTTTTGATTATGGCACATCAAATTGCGCAGTAGCAGAGATGATCGGAGATACGCCACAGCTAATTGCTATTGAGAATGATAACTTCTACATGCCTTCAGCTCTGGCGGCACCGACCAGAGAGTCAGTTTCTGAGCACTTATTTCGCCACTGGAATATCAAACCAAGTAATCAAACAGGTGAGCAATTACTTCGTAGCGCGATCACGGCAAACCGAGAAGAAGGTATTGAACTTTTGCCAGGTGATCTCATATTTGGACAAAAAGCATTAGCTCGATATTTGGAAGATCCTCAAGATATTTATTACGTTAAATCACCCAAGTCTTTTCTGGGTGCAATGGGATTAAGAGATACTCAAATCAGTTTTTTTGAGGATCTGGTTTGTGCCATGATGGCAAATATCAAACAACAAATAGAAACCAATAAACAGCAAACTGTCGAAGACGTCGTCATTGGCCGCCCAATCAATTTTCATGGACGTGGCGGCGATAAATCGAATCAACAAGCTGAGAAAATCTTACTTAATGCAGCAAAACGGGCAGGTTTTCGCAACATTGAATTCCAATTTGAACCAGTGGCAGCAGGCTTGGAATATGAGGCCACATTAACAGAAGATAAAACTGTATTGGTCGTCGATATTGGCGGCGGAACAACAGATTGCTCGGTTATTCAAATGGGGCCAAGCTGGCGAGACCTATCTGAGCGTAATGACAGCTTACTGGCACACACTGGTCAACGTATCGGGGGAAATGATTTAGATATTAATCTCACTTTTAAACAACTCATGCATCCTTTTGGATTAGGCAGCAAAGTTACCTCAGGTATTGACATGCCACTGACGCAGTTTTGGAACCCGATTGCCATCAATGACATACAGGCCCAAAAAGAGTTCTACTCTCGCCAGAATTTAACGGCATTAAAATCCTTGCACAGAGATGCTCAAGAACCTGAAAAACTCGCCCGCTTATTGAAAGTGCACCAAGAGACATTAGGATACAGCCTCGTTCGCAGTGCAGAGGAAGCCAAAATTACTCTTTCAGAGCAAGCTGAGTGCCGCGTTAAACTCAATCTATTATCAGAGATAATTGAAGTTGATATTCAACGTGATCAGATGATTGCGGCAATCGATGCCACTAAAGAGAAAATAGCAAAATTGGTTAGTGAAGCTGTGGCACAAAGTGGAACCCAACCTGATGTGATCTTTATGACAGGTGGCTCAGCCAGTTCCCCCATTCTGCGCCAGGCAGTTGAACAAAAATTACCGGGGATCCCGCTGGTTGGAGGTAATTATTTCGGTTCAGTAACAACGGGTCTGGCACGTTGGGCAAAAATTTGTTTTGCTTAATAAGCTAAGCAGGCTCAATATTATTGAGCCTGCCTTAATATTATCGACAATTTTTTCTCAGTCATATTCATCCAATTTAAATAATATTAATAAACTATTTATCTTCTCCTGTACTTTCCAGCCTTGTATTTGACAATCTGTTAGTATGAAAGAAAATCAAACGAGGAACATGAAAGCATTCTACATAATACAGATATTTCAATAAATGCACTCTCTTCTTTATAGCTATATTTTCTGGTTTTGTTGATGCTATTGCTGGAGGAGGATTAATACTAACCCTCGCTATGTTAATAGCAGGAGTCCCACCGATTGTAGCTGGCACTATGCATTAATTGACTCTATAGAATAGAGGGAGTATCGTGGCTCTTAGATAGCCGTAATCGCTAAAAGTGAGCTTCGATGTCCATCATCTTAATGTATTGATATTAAATCGAAAAGGTTTTACAGGCCCAACAATTGCAATATTTTGCCGACAGAAAATTAAAGCGGCTTTTTGGCAGTCAGGATTTTAAGAGGAAAATTATGAAAGCGATATTAAGCTTACCAATTTATCGGCAATACGAGCGATATTAAGACAGAAAAAAATAAAAATTTTTCATGTAATTATTCAACTTTACATTATAAATAACAATTTTATTGTGATTTCTTTTTCTTCACCTTGTGTTTTGTTTCAGATAAGCTTTTGACAAGTCTTGCCCGCAATTCAAAATTTTCAAATTGGCATCATAATTTTTAGAGATGTACAAATATAAAATATAATTTATTAAATTTTATATCATAAATCAATCTTATTTTTCCTCAGATTACAAAAGAGGATTTTATATACATATCATTTATATCATTCTTAGCCCCATAAATTCAGTCTGATCTGAAATGATGGGTGCATTAAGCATCCTACTTTAGAATGTATCTTTAATTACATATAAAATAAAAGGGAAACCATATGTATAAGAATTTTTTCAAGCCATTAAGAATATTTAACCTGTTAAGTTTTATTCTACTTACAGCAACGATTCATGGCTATGCTCAGCCTCAACCTTCTAATTTTGACCCATCTGATCCAGCCTATAATCATGTTAGCGTCTTCATTGAAGAAGAAACACTGCACACTATCCCTAGGCCATATTCAGCAGTACACCATTATGGACCTTTTATGCGTTATACCATAGATCCACAAATAACAATTCGTTTTAATATAGAAGGCGGTGAGAGTGAAGATATTCGTTTGCAACCTCTTGTTGATGAAGCAGCAACATATTGGAATGAAATTCTTGGAGATCAGGGCCTGACTATAGTACCATTTTCGTCAGGTGGTGGCATTCCAAATTTTATTATACAAACAGTTCCAAATTCTTATTTTTATGATGATTTTAATATGCAAAGTTCTATGGCAATTACATATGAAGCAGGTTATTCAGGATTAAGATATCTTAATAGCCACTACTCTTTTATTACATCGCCTGGAATATATGTTAGGCAAAGTGATGAAATAACTAGAGCAGAGTTACAACAATTAGAAACTAACTTTGGAACCAACAATAGGACAGTTTTACTAGAAAATTTCGTTTACACACTTATTCTCCATGAATTTGGACATGCAGTAGGGCTTTCTCATCCAAGAACAAGAACAAATGCAATTTCGCTTTATCCACCATCAAGCGAGAGATGGCATACTAATGATGAACTGGGTGTTGCCTCTCTTGAAACTTTACAAGATAGGCCACAGCCAGGTCTTATGGAAAATTATCAATTTGAATTTTTGCAAGCACTTTATCTTTATAATCAACCACAATATCAACACCTTGCAAGACACATGATCCATTTATCCGATGGTGAGAGGCGTTGGATCCGGGCCATGGTTTCTTGCACGCGTAGGTACGATCCACCTCCCCCCCGAGGAAAATAGAGAGCTGAATTCTAATGTCAATAATCAAACGTGTCCAAAATTTGTTTTTCTCAATCGGAAATATACCCGTAGAACAGCTTGAAATAATAAGATTTCTCAGTTTATTGATTATCAGATAACACGTTAATTTGGGGATAATTATGGCTGTAGTACCTAGGGGTTGTTGACGTTTTGTGTTCATCATTTATTCTACCCACATTGGCAGCCAGACAATAATAAACGCCAGTGCCAACATACTGGCGTAATTTCGTTCTAATTTATCGTATCTTGGTAACTGGTTACCAATCTGTTTGTACAGGTCGCGTTTTTTCGGCAACGGTAAAGACGTTGTCTTTATGCTGTTTGCGATCTGACCAATTGGTATTTTGCCCGTATTGGTGCTAGGCGGGAGATAAGATCTTTTTTTGATCTTGCGGATTGGTACATTAAAGTGAGGGTCATGCTCCCAATGATTAGATATTGTGATAAACTCCCTGCTTTTTATTATGGGGGAGATATGGCTAAAGTTGATGTGGTTTGTCGTTACTGTCATAAAACAGAAGAGGTCAAAGGGCATGGAAAAGGGCGTACTGGTCATCCCCGCTATCACTGCTATGCCTGCCGTAAAACCTTTCAACTGAACTATACCTATCAAGCCTGTCATCCCGGTGTGAGAGAGCAGATTATTGATATGGCAATGAATAACGCCGGTGTCCGTGATACCGCCCGTGTACTGAAGATAGGGGTTAACACCGTCATTCGCACGTTAAAAAACTCACCCCGAAAAATGTGACCCGCCTTCCCCTTGAGGGAAATGAAATCCAACTTATTTGTGACGTTGATGAACAATGGTCATTTGTGAGTAGTAAGAAAAATCAACGCTGGCTCTGGTATGCTTGGGAACCTCGCCTCAAGCGAGTTGTGGCGCATGTTTTTGGTGATCGAACTTCCTGAAGAAAAACATATTGTTGGAAAACATTATACCCAACGTATAGAAAGAACTAATTTGATATTCCGTACCCGTTTAAAAAGACTGAATCGAAGGACGATGGGCTATTCCAAATCAAAGGAGATACACGACAAGGTGATAGGGCGTTTCATCGAACGTGAATACTCTTCTTTATAGGGTGATCTAAATAGGGTGATCTAACTATTGGAGTCATGACCCCTCAGAGGGTGCCCTTACCACGGGGCGGCGCACTCGCGGGAAACGGCTCGTTTTCCGATTTCCATGCTGTCAGCAGCAGGTCAGTTAACACATTGATATTCACAAAGAATAAAGGCTTTGAGGTGATAAATTTCTGAGAGAGCTGTCACCTCGATGTCTTTTATCTATTTGATTAAAATATAAAAATCACGTAATTACCTGACAGTATGAGGTGTCGATGTCTAACGTCAGTAATCTGGAGGACGCCTACAACTGGAGTGTTGCCAAGATTGCTGAGGCGTTTGGCTTAAACTGCGGCACAGTCAGAAAACGGTTGTTGGAGACCAATGTCCCCATTGCTAATACGGTCAGGGGAAATCCTGTTTATGCCTTACGGAATAATGGGCGACTCTCTGGAGAGAATGAGGCACTGACAACTCAGCTATCAGAGAAAAACGCCATTATCACCACCCAACAAGAACGCATCCAGCGCCTCGCAGAACTAGACAAGACTCACACTCAGGAACTCGTCCATGCCAAGGCTGAAATTGACACTCTTCAGGCTGATGTTGCCGCTGGCCGTCGCAAGCTGCGCATCAAGGCCGTCTGTCCCTCCGTGTCTGAAACCGTTACCACCGGCGGCGTGGTCGATGGAACCCCCGTCGAACTCACTGGAGAAACTGGATCAACTGTTCTCGATATTCGAGAAGGCATCATCAACGACCGGGCAAAACTGAGATATTTGCAGGAATATGTTAAGGCTGAATGCAGAGGAAACAATGGAAAACCAACACCGTAAAATCACTGGCTACCGTGAATTAACCCAAGATGAAATTGATTGCATGAACAAGATTAAGGCGCTTGGGGAGGATCTGGATACGCTTTATGACTATCTTGTCATCACAAATACACAAACGGGCAATCACCAAATTGACATGCGTTGGCTGAACGAAGGCCGCACTGATCTACAAAAAGGGATTATGTGCTGGGTTCGTGCAGTGGCTCAGCCAACAACATTCTGACCAACTACCACCTCATAGCAAATGATGCTGAAGTGGCGGGACTAAATGCAGTGTCATTACGAGAGGACGGCGGGAATTTTGCCGTCCTACTCGATTTATCAATATGTTCAATTTGGTTAATTTATTGGTGGAATAAAGGGAGGCGGCGGTGGAAAAGGCATTACACAGTGCTCCCCTGTAGGTGTTAGAACGCATACAATACCATGCGATAATGCACTGGGAGTGTTAGCATAAGTTAGCATTGAAGCAAAAAGAGCCGAACCCGCCAACAGGTAAAGAAGAAGATATTTTTTCATTTTATTCACCTTATCTTACTGACTACAACAAAGACCAATTAACCTAATAAACTTATTTCCACCCAATAATAAGCGAATAATATTTAACAATTGATTAACGCTTGAAACTAAAACCAATATTTCTGTGTCCACTCCCTGAGTGGCTACAGGAATAACTCATGCCGCCACCCGTTCCCACTGCGTACCCAACGCACACGGGATGGTGGCATTTTTATTTCCGAGGCGCACCGAAAGCGCCTTTTAATTACACCGAACCTAACCCTATAGAAATGAACCCTCGAGGTAACCAGTTATGGCTGGCGAGCTATCGGTGGGCTGGTTTCCTATTTCGGCGAAGGTTCATTTCATAGAGCAGGTAATACGCGATGAGTAACATCATTCCATTTGAGTATGACGGTCAACCACCGAATCCATTCACGACCCGCAGCACCACAATAGCGTTTGGATTCCCGTTTGATGGCTCTTGCATGAGAATCACCATCCTCATAACCATTGAAGCATTCTGTATCAATAAAGGGCACACTGAGCAGCCTGACAAGCTGTCCGGCTTTTGGGATGCTCCCACCTTCCCGTTTTCCCTGAATTTTACCGACACCGTTAAACAGGCTGTAGGCACTGTTAGTTAGTACCATGCCATGATAATTTCAGTTCTTCGGGATCTCCTGTTCTTTTTCTTGTTCCATCGTCAGCAGGTAATCCCGACTGGACACTTTTTCAATATGTTGTCCGGCTTCTAATTTTTGTCTCAACCACTGTTCAATCTGGGGTTCCAAACTGCCTTCAGGCTTATCCAGTTGCTTCGCTATCTCTCCGTGGTTTTCCCATAAATCACAATACAGTGAACTGGTTAACACTTTCAGTCCGTAGGGAGAACGCAGCCAGACTGCCAGCAAGTGCTCACCCAATGTAAACGGGATTTCACTGTTACCTTCGTTACACGCATCGGGACGGCAAAACCGCATCAGTTGTGGACTGTCTATCACCAGTTCGGTGACGGGCGACAACATCAGTGACCAGTCGCTGGGAGTGAAGGCAGGCATCAATGCGCCCAATATTGTCAGAGGAATTTATGAGTTATCCCGGCTTGGCAGAACACCGGAAAGTATTGCTGTTTTGCTGAGAATGCCCCTCGATGCTGTCCAGCATACTTTGGTATGTGATACGCCGAAGAAAAAGCGGATTTACAAACAGGTCATGGATGCACCGAGACCGACTGAAAAAGCGATCATTAAACGTCTTTCGGCAGAGTCCAAGGAACAGCCATGAGCAGGCCGTCTGATTATTTGCCTGCGGGGTTACCCAAGAATTGGAGATGCTCAAACGCAATTGTGCATTGCGTAGACCGGGTAGAGAACCTTACGACGTGAATGAGTATCTCACAATGCTAATCCGAATAGATGACCGTTCATTAAAAAAACAAATGGTTGAGTTACAGCAACAATGTTGTGAAAAATGCGGTGAATCTTTACCCGTGACGGAATGCTGTTTTTCAGGTGAGGTCGCGTGTTGGAATACATGGGGCTGGCATGAACTGAAATTAACGCTATAAAGTGTTATTTCTGGCGTATCGTTGCATTTACAGATTGTCTCTGTCACATATATTAAAAGCCGAATTTAATGTAGGGGGAGTTATGGGACAATATCGGCACACAGTATCTAATGTCATGACGATGGCTAGTGATGAATTAATACAGAAAACAGTTCAATGGCACACTTATGATGAGGGTAAGTTTTATTGTTTTTTAGACGAACCGAAATACAAACCCAAATATAGGCTCAATATTGTGGGACACTCATCTCCCCCTGGTTCTTCAATATTATTTTGGGGAACAATGTTGCAGGCCCATGGAATGAATCAAGTGAAATTTTGTAGCACAGTTCATAAATTAGTTACTGGACTAAAAAACAAAGGACAAAATATTCAGAGTATCAGAATAATAGCTTGTTACTCTGGTACAAATGGGCTTGCTCAGTTATTAGCTAATCATCTCCATATGCCTGTTAAAGGTTGTTTAGGAGGGACGAGAATGAGCTCAACCGCTAGCTTACGTCCAAATCTTCATATAACTCGTTACCTTATTGATAAGCCAGATAGAGATAGTCAATATTTCCCAGAAGAGAGGGATAGACAATTGCGACATGATCCTGGCTATGGGCTGTATAGATGGTATGACCCTCAAACGCAGCAATCAGATTCAGACAGCGAATTTGATGCGTTTGTTAGTCAACGAGTACCAAGAGAAAATAGGCGGTAGCATAACGGATTGTAACTCGCTAAAATAATACCATCGGCCTGAACATCCGAACCTAAACTTATGCTGCTGTGCCATTACCTTAAGGGAACAAGAATGGCGCAGCATAGTTTTATCAAAATTTCCGCCGACACCCTACGGCCAGCTACTCCAGCGACCAGAGAATACCTGCATTTGAAAATCAAATGCGGCGATGTGTTGCAGGCTGATTTTAAGAAAGCCCGCAATCCCCGTTTCCACCGTAAATACTTTGCCCTGCTGAATCTCGGTTTTGAATATTGGGAACCCACCGGTGGCACGATTTCTCCCGAAGAAAAGGCTATTGTACGCGGTTACGTACAATTTCTGGCTCACTTCGCGGGTAGTGAAGATGCCTTGCAATCCGCCGCTGATGAATACCTTACGGGTTTATCCAAAAATCGTGCTCACAACATTATGAAGTGGGTGGCATGTATGGAAAAGGCTACGCAATGCGTAGCCTTGAATTCATGGGGGGTTATTTATTGCAGAGTATATATTCTAACAATAGCGATTCTTGCTACAGAGCTATTAAATCCCGTGGCTTGAGTGAGCGCCTCATTCTCCACCGCAATTAAAAAATCACTAACCCCACCCGTACTCCAATCAAAACCTAAAGCAATCTGCGAGTTAACCAGAACTGAGTTGTCACTACCAAGGCCGCTATAGGTAACAATATATTGATTCATGGATCGATCCTCCTCTTTATTTTGTCTAGCACACACTACAGCGGGTATTTTCTTTTTACTATTTGATTAATTAATCGCCTGTCATAAATTTCATTTAAAGCCATCCGTGACTTGGGGGTAATCAGTATATTTAGCTCTATCCCGAATTTCCTTGATACTCATACCAAATACATCGCGATGGTTTGCACACATCCAGCAAGAGCATAGGCAAGGTGTTCTGTAACATATCCCTGCTGATGTTTTATCAGGTTGACCACCAGCATTATTATACCTACCGCGTTTTACCTTTAAGCGGTACATGTGATGCCGTTTAACAGCGAGGCTTTTCTTCATAAATAAACTCACCCAATTGTTGCGCGACCGCATGATTATGCCGCCGCTTAATCGTGAGCTCTGAATGGATTGTTTTTCTCATAGTGAATATTAACGGTTGTGATTACTGATTATATCCCATAGCCAGTAACAGCCTCTTCCAAAAGGTCATTCCGGTAGTTAGACAAAATCTTTAGCGCAAAAGCGGTATTGTCGCAATCAGCCTCACCAATAGCTGCCAATATTGTCAGTTTTACCAGCTCAAATGACGCATTGAGTTCAAATCCATTAAGTATTAAGAAGATGCTCGTTGCCTGAAAAGCTATTCGTTTGTTTGCATCATTGAAAGCGTGTGATTTAGCTATCGCTATCAAGTACATAGCTGCAAATTTGAAAACATCTTCGCACCCTTCATAATCTCTCAATGTCTGGACACGAAATAAAGCACCCTCAAGTTTATTAACATCAGGCTCGCCGCCATTCGGAAGTGTTTTTCTCTGAATTTCAATAAGTTCTTCTGTTGAGAGAAATTGAATATCCATTATTTATCTTCCAATGCCTTTATAATATCTGCATATTTAGTTTGAGTATGCAGCAAGGCTTTCCTGAACGCTTCGGAACGAGCATCATCAATAGAGTTAGTTGCATCAGTAGGCTCACGCTTTGAATTATCAGCCTGTCTCGTTATTTTTTGTATGTCGTTAGCTTTTTCCATATACACCTCTTTTTCTGTATGTGTACAGATTAGCAGCACCAATAAGACAGTCAATGTATATAATGCAGAGCTAGTTACAAGCCATCCTTGGCTTTGCCCCATTAAACGCATGTGCTATATCAGGTGTTAGCACAAACAGGTGTGGATTTAGTTTGTCCCATGCATTCTTTAAGTGCGCTAAGTTCTTATGCAATGCATTAACGTTCCTGAGTTCAATTGAGAGATCCATGTGTATTTCTAGCTTTGGCAATTCTTCCCGGCCAAGAAATTCGCCTTCAATCGCCTTAGTTGCCAGATATTCTATCGCAGATGGGAGTTGGTCATGGGTTAGCTCATTTATATGACCTACCCCGAACTCATGATGAACCATCTGGAATAGCTTTTTATTACTGACTCCATACTTACCCATCAGAGTATTAACCAGTCCACAAAGAGGGGTGCGGTCTTGGGTTGTGGTTCCCTTCGCCTTAACTTCGCCAGTCGTCCAGTACTCATAAAGCACATCGTCGCACTCTTCCTGATAGCGGATTACTTTCTCACGGATTGACACTTTAACTTTATTGGGGCTGATTGTTGCTAACCAGCCAGCAAGTTTGCGGATGGCGAGTCAAACCATTGATTGTTAACCACCTTTTGTAGGTATAACGATTTCCGTGATACCTTTTGAAAAGCGAGTTTTTAACTTCTCTAACTGCGATTGCCAAGCTAGCCCCATGCCATCGACAATCTGCTTCATTGGCACATATGGCTCGCCGTTATAATTAACGACATATAGATCGGTGCCATAAAATGGAACGTTAACGCGATGCTCGACTTTTATGGTGAGTTGAAATGACATAGCCGCTCCTTTATAACTTTAAGTTGACAAACAAAGAGAAATAAAGGAACAAAAGGCTATGTCACAACAAGATTTTATCATTTGGGTGTTTTGTTGGGTATGGTTGAATACCTGACCTTATTGATCCGCAAAGATGATGCGGCGTTACGTCAAAAAATAGAAACACTGGCAGCACAGCAATGTGGAAAATGTGGTGATGCACTTCCGGTGACGGAATGTTGCTTCTCTGGTGAAGCCGCGTGCTGGAATACCTTAGGCTGGCATGCGTTAAAATTGTAATTGTGTGACATGTCACATTACTATCATGGGACCCGCTTTGCGGGTTTTTTAATGATTTCATTGCTTGACTTCATTTTTATCAATGCTAATATGACTTCAATATTTGAAGTCACGGTGTATTGGCATATGAACAAACAAGTTTCAGCGCTCCGAACGCGGCAGCAACGCACATTGGAACAGATCTTCAGAACGCCTGTATCTTCAGGAATTAAGTGGTCAGATATTGAATCCTTAATCAAGGCACTAGGTGGTGAAATAAAGGAAGGCCGGGGTTCGCGCTGTAATTTTTTGTTAAACGGGAGTATTGCCAATTTTCATCGTCCCCACCCGTCGCCAGAGACAGATAAAGGCGCTGTCGCTGGCTTGCGGGAATGGTTGGAAAGTATCGGAGTGACACCATTATGAGTAAACAACACACCAATGTGATGGAAATAGCCGGATTGTCGGCGGTTATCAGCTATGTGCCTGAAATTGGCATGTTTCGGGGAAAGTTTTTAGGCTTGTCAGGCTATTGTGATTTTGTGGCGGACAGTATCGCGGGATTGCACGCCGAAGGCAAACTGTCATTGAATGAATATCTGGACGATTGCCGCGCGGCTGATATTGAACCCTATCAGCATCGTGAGAAAACCAAAACATTTACCCTGCGTTATCCTGAATCATTTGGCGAACGTTTAAATCAGGCGGCCAGTGAGCACCATATTTCGGTTAACGCGTTCATTCTAGACACGTTGGATGAACGTCTAAGAAATGGCTAAAATCGCCGTTATTATTGCGTGACCTGTCACGAAGCTATCATTAAACCCGTTTTAATGCGGGTTGTTTTTGCTCTTCAATCATGGTTGCATAAAATCACCTACCCCGCGCATCAATTTGCAAGATCAAATCAGGATCTCACACCCCGCCTGGCACCAGTATTGGCGCCTCTGGAACGATCCCTTGCGGGTGCATAAAAAGCGACACATTTAGTGGGCAGGCGCGGCGGGGTCTCGACTGCGCGCGGCATCATATAATGGCGGGCCAAATTCAAATTTTCAAACGTAATTATTTCATATGAACCCATATTTCATGCAGGCAAAAAAAGACCGCCTCGCAGACGGTCGTATCATCTACGTGATATGGGTTAGTCGTTGTTGTCCGTCTCCAGCGAATAGCGCCCAAAACCAATAGGTATCGAGATCAGCCCCACGGCGCGTGAACTTAGCCGGCGAGTGCTTCAGTGTCAGCGGTTGCCCTAACCGGTTATCGCGCAATTCAAGATAGCCGTTACCAAACAGTAAAAAGTCTAACGCCCAGCTATCAAACGCCTGGCGGCTTAAATACTTGTGCGGAATGAATGTGCTGGTCAGGATGTTACGTTTAACAAAAATGGCACTGCTATGATGGGGGGCGGCGCGGGAACGTGCGCGCCAGCCCGTTAAAACTGATGGGCGGCTCATAGTAATTATCGACCCGCACACATTCCAGGTAATCAAAGATTTCACGTTTATCCAGCACGGGGATAGGGTCACCAAACGTGAACGCCTCCATTGGGGCGGTATCCGGCATCTGTGTCAGTTTCTGGCCCTGGCGTTTCTTATTCTTACGGCTCATTAAAAGACCTCAATAATATTGCGGTGGTTGCTGTTTTCACCTGTGATAGGTTCGTTGTACAGAGCGTGCATGGTCGCCCATGCCAGGTCGGCATGGCTCGCTTCTTCGCTACGGTCAGCTTCATAGGTTGGGCGGTTTCCACAGAAGGTGGCGAGCAGCAAACGCAAGAAGTCCAGTTCTTGGAAGATGAGCAAGCGGAGAACAAAATCACCAATACCGGAAGTGGCGGTGTAAATAATGTTCTCTGACTTATTGTATTTGTAGCGAACGCCATACTCAGATAGTTTCTCTTCCATGCGTGGAGCAAGGATGAGCCGTATCAAATCATAGGTTGGCTCATACATGGCTACTGGATGTCACTTTTCGAGAAGATGACTCACGGATGAGAGAGCGGATCGCCACAAGAGGGTCATGATACCAATTTATTGATAGTGATGAAGTTTAAATAATACCCTATGACCCTGTCATGTATTTCGATGGATTTTGAAAAAGACAACGTTTTGCGAGCCAGTCTTGCTAAATGTTGACGAAGATTCAGATTATGTCTCTCTATGCGTTGTGTATCACGCTTACTGACCACATGCAGTTTCCCCGCCAGTGTTTTTTCATAGCTTCTCCAGCCATCGGTCATGTAGATCACAATGTTGAAGGGAGCCAGTAGCGCCATCAGACGCACCAATGTCTTCTTTGTTCTTGGGCCAAAAACGTGGGCGATCACTTTCCGTCTACTTCAGTGCCGGGAGCAATGGCTTCTGTTATCGATTTGGGTTTCCCGGGACGACAAGCGGCATAAGTGAATTCCCGTTGCCAAGAATGACGGCAGGACTGGCAAAGATAACGTTGATGACCAGAGCGAGAACGCCCATTACGGTGGATCCCTTTAACTGCACCACAAGATGGGCAGGTCACATCAGTCTTTGCCATCTGAATGTTCTCCAAATAGACAGACTATACATGAGTCAATAAATTGATGTCATGACCCACAAGAGTATTTGCCCAATTACGTAAAATGGCATTCAATATCATTAAACGAGATACCAACAGTAAACTGAATTTAAGTGCCCGAAGGAAATCAGCCGGGTGGGATAATGGCTATATGGAAGCGCTGTTATTTAATCAATTTTAGCCTACCAAAATTTCATGCGTAACCCCTGCAATAAAACGGTGTTTAACCTTTCCCTGACAACGTGGATCTGGAAAATCAGAAAAGACCTCCACTCATTCTTTCATCTGCGCCCCTCTAAAAATGAAGGAATTATCCACTAAATATTTTCATGCGTAACCCCTGGGGATATATAGTGATATCAAGTTCAACAACCTGGTTTCTCGATATGCAGTTCCCTGAACGGCTCGCCGCACTGCGTAAGGCAGGCGGACTCACACAGCAGGCACTGGCTGATATGGATGGTGTCGCAGTTTTACAGATCCGACGTTATGAAGGCGGGACATCACAGCCTACCCTTGATGTCATACGCCGCTTGGCAATTTCGCTCGGTGTCAGTGCCGATACACTGGTTTTTGATGAGCAGGAGCGTGGCCCTGCTGACAAGCTGCGTTACCAGTTTGAAGCGGTTTCACGGATGCCACAGCATGAACAGGACGTGATTAAGGCGTTACTGGATGCGATGATTATCAAGACCCAACTCACCGGAACAATGGCGAGTATCTCAGCAAAAGAAGAGAGTTAAAACAGTGCGGCACTGAAGTGCGGGAACACTTCAGCACCGCTAACCATCACCAACTAATCGAGGTAGTTCATCATGGCTAAACGCGATTCTAAAGCAAAACCCGTTACAACTAAAGCACAGGCGACTCAGCCACGGCATTATACCGTGGGCTACCGACCGAACCGGGGCAAGCCTAATCCTTATCCGCAGCTCACCATTAAAGGCCGTTGGCTGGCTGCATTAGGATTTACAACCGGAGCACCTATCACTATTACCAGCGAAGCCGGGCAGTTGATTATCCGGCTGGTTGAGAACAACTGACAGCTAAAAGTAAAATCCCAGCGCTTGGCTGGGATCTTCAAATTCAAAGCCATTTAAAACGATATGCCAACCAAATTATCGCACCTCCTCCTCCACCAACTAGGCTACCGAGTTTAATATTATGTAACCAGTTGAGCTGATAAATATTTTTGTCAGTTAAAAGCCATTCTCCCGATATCGCTATAAATGAAAATGACATCCCACATATAAATACCATAAAAAATAACGACGATAGTGATAATTTCATTAATTAGATCCCTTATTATTGTCAATAAATTGTTCCTTCATTTTTTCATCATTTATTTTAGCTTCATCTGTCTTTTTATTATTCATGATATACATACTCATGCCTGAACCTCCCATTTCTAATTCAAAAGAACCAGCAAAGCCGCCCACTATTCCAGGAAGCGAACTCAAATTAACTGCCCCGGATATATAGCAGAATCAACATAACCTGACATATTCAATATGCTCCGTAAACAACTCATCAACTGAACATCTTTTTTGCCTCCTGATCGCTTTTGCTCCGCCCCATTTGTGTTCTATAGGGTTCAAATCCGGACTATAAGCGGGAAGCCATTCCAGTTGACATCTGCTGTCTGCTATCGCTTGTGCCGTGTCATTCCGTTTATGGAAAGGCGCATTGTCCATCACTATCACGGCGCCGTGTGGAAGCTTTGGCAGCAAATCTTGCGTCATCCACGCATAAAAAACATCGGCATTAATATTCTCGGTAAATAAGCTTAAGGTGACGAAGGTATTTTCGAGAATGGCGCCAATGACGTTGATACGGCCTTTTGCGTGCCAGTCATGCGGACCAAAACAGCGTAACCCTTTTTCCGAATAGCCATGTTGACGTGGCATCGACTGAGCAAAACCACTTTCATCCAAATACACAATCGGCCTGCCAGTCCGCTCATAGTCGCTGGTGCGCGCGATAAATGCCTGACGAGCCTGAAGATCAGCGCGAGGGTGCTGGCGCGTTTTTTTTATGGGTGATCCGAAGCCGTTTCAAGGCATAATGAATAGCCGATTGTGAGACACCTAAACGTTTTGCTCTTTCCCATTGATAGTCATCGGGAAAGTTTTGGACATCTGCCATGAGCACCGCATCAGGGATTTTCGTGGCGGGTTTATCGCGGGTCATGCAAGGTTCTATCTTATTGCACCACCGGAACAAGGTGCGCATGGAGATTTCAAAATGGGCACTCGTTTGTTCGAAAGTCAACGAATGCTTGCCTTTGTATGCCAATACTCTCTTTCGAAAATCTAAGCTGTAACCCATCTCATTTTATGCCTTGTCATCTTAGGTTTAGATATTATGTCATATTAATATGATTTAGCTATACCTGTATTTGGGAACATGTTACCGGACAATATTAAACCAGAGCATATTCGCAAGTACATGGATAAACGCGGACTGAAAGCCAAAACCCAGCCATATACGCGCGAAAAATTTTTTGTCTCGCGTATATGGCTGGGGATATGAAAGAGGAATTGTACGTAGCAACCCATGTAAAGGCGTCAGGCAATTCAAAGAAATACCACGGGATCGGTATATCACCGATGCTGAATATCATGCCCTTTATTCCGTCGCTCCGACTATCGTTAAAATAGCGATGGAACTGGCTTATTTATGTTGTGCACGACAAGCCGATGTTTTGTCACTCACCCACGCACAGCTGATGGAAAACGGGATCTTTATTCGCCAGGGTAAAACCGGAAAAAAACAAATTAAGGCCTGGACGAAACGCTTAGAGGATGCAGTAAAGCTCAGTGATACATTAATTACTGACCCAGGTATTGTCAGCCTGTATGTCATTTGTCAGGCCACGGGCCATAAATATACCCGTGACGGTTTTAACAGCCGCTGGAAAAAAGCGAAAAATATCGCGAAAGAAACATTTCCAGAGCTGGATTTTAACTTCACATTTCATGATCTAAAGGCAAAAGGGATTTCAGATCTGGACGGGACGCTGGCTGAGAAGCAAGTGATTTCCGGTCATAAAAATATTACCCAGACAGCAAGATACAACAGAAAAATTGAAGTAGTTCCGGTTGTTGGCGGTCAACACGCAGAATGATATTAGGAAAAGATATTAGGAATTTATTAGGAATGTGATTTGCGTCATGAAAAAAGCCACCTAAAGAGGTGGCTTTCTTTAACGCTAACTTACTGTTTAACAGCAAGTTTTTATATGGTGCCAGAGCGAGACTGGATTATCAATATAATTGATTGAATATATTTAACTTATTTTTACTTATTGGTTTTATGCCCCTTTATATGCCCCCTGGATTTCCTGCTTCCTGAATTCTTATATCTAACTGATTTTATTTTTCTTTCTATGTGTTTGTATATTTTATCGCCGCTTTGAAGCAAAAAAGTATAAGGTTTAAAAGTAGTTGAATGAGGTTGAAATTTGACTTTTAGAATATCATATTAAAATTTACTACTTTTATGAACTATATTACAAGTTATAACTATCACCTACACATTATATGGTAGCTCTAATTTTTGACAGGTTGCGATGATGGTATAAATACTGTGCACAACAATGTTGTTAGTTATTATTGTCATTGGAATGAATACCTGATCATAGAGCAACTACGGCTTTAGTACTATATTTGTTGCGCTGCTATGTTACCTGCATTCACTTCTCCTAGTTATATATTTATCTATGCTCTTGGGAATTTGTTGCTTTATTGTCGTGCCGTATTTTTAAATCCATAGGGTATAAGATCCTATTTGCAATAGTGTCATCATTTTTCAACTTGATTGTTGAAGTGGATACATCGCTTCTATTACGATGAACAAAACTATTGAACCACACCATCTTGGCGAGACTAATAACTACTATTTTTATCGTTTTCATGAAATGCTCTCTCGAAATTCAGTGTATTGGATAAAAGATGGTGCTGTTTATAGCTGAAAAGGGGGATGTTATCATATTACCTACTTTAGTTATTTGTTGTTGAATTTATTTACTTTTTTTAGTAAAATTTAGCTTGGGATTCATTAACTAAACTTGTAAGTTGAAGTGATATTGAATGTTTTTTGCTAAGATTAAAACTTAAGGAATAATATATGGATCAACATTTGATAAAATCTATATATGTTGAAAAATTATTTGGTTTATATACATATGATTTTGATAATGATAAATTAAATAATAGTGCAGTTATTTTTTATGGTGATAATGGTGTCGGTAAAAGTACTCTATTACGGCTCGCATTCCATTTGTTATCACCATCTAATTCTAGAGGGCATCGGACAGCTTTAATTAAAACTAATTTTCAATTATTGAAGGTTGAATTAACCTCTGGGTATATTTTAACAGCCAGGCCTAATTTAACCAAAAATGAACCTAATGTTATGGTATTAGATATCATAAAAGATGATGTTATAATAGCAAGATGGAATCATCGACCAGATGCAGCAGGATCTCGTCGAATGATAATTGATGATGATGATGTTATTTATTTTAATGATGATGAAGTTATTTATCTTAATGATCGTGAAGCTTTTGAATACCTGCCTGGACGACTGAAAAAGAATCAAAAAAAAGATCCATTGAGAAAGGTGACTAGCCAGAAATTGTATTTAGAAATACTAAAAAAAATAGCACCAATAACTTTTATCCTTAATGCAGATAGAAGGCTTGATGGAGATACCATAAGCAATCCTGATGATGAAGTAGAGTTACGTCAAGTAGTAAGAATGGGTACACCAAAACGTATCCAGGATCTTGTTTTACGTTCTAGAGAGATAGCATTAAGTCAGGCTCTGAGTGCTGCCACAAAGTGGATTGCAAGAAAGGCCGTCCAAGGTACAAATCAAGGCACTGATAATGTTCATTCTACATATGTTAGAATTTTAAAACAATTAGTTTCAACTTCAAACAAAGATGAAACAACTTTCCAAGATAATGACATTGATACCCTAAAAAGTAATTTAAAAAAAATTGGTTCAGAAACATTTTCCTTAGCTAAATATGAGTTAACTTCCTTTTTGGAAATGTCCGAGTTCGAAAAGATATTATCAACTGCATCAAAATCGGAAAGGGTATTATCTGCTGAATTATTAAAACCTTACATTGAAAGTTTAGATGGAAGACTGGAGGGAGTTCGGACAATTTATCAAATTCTTGATAGATTTATATCCACAATTAATGGGTTATTAACTGATAAGGAAATACGTTTCCAACTTAGTCAGGGTTTCCAAATAATCAATAAATTTGGGGATGTTTTACAACCTGCTCAGTTGTCATCAGGTGAGCAACAATTGTTGCTATTATTTTGCTATGTATTAGTGGCAAGGGACACACCAAGTATATTTATGATTGATGAGCCGGAAATTTCTTTGAATATTAAATGGCAAAGAATCATTATTAATTCCTTGCTAGATATTACTGATGGTGCAAATATTCAGTTTATCTTTGCATCTCACTCATTAGAAATTATTTCTCAACATCGAAATCGCGTTATAAAATTGGAAAATAAAAATGCCTGACTTACCGAGAAGAACAATAGAAGATATTAAAACTCGATATTTTGTTGAACCTAATCTTCATGACATTTATGTTGAAGGTGATTTTGATAAATTAGTTTTGAATTCTTGGTGTGAGAAGAATAATGAAAAATCCATTGTTCCATATGAAATAGATAGTGTAGATATTCCTTATGGAGTTTTGCAAAAGTACGGTTTGACGGAAGGTAATAAACAACGTGTTATTGCATTGGCAAAAGAGTTACAAGAACTGCAATGTGATAACTACAAATGTTTAGTAGATAAAGACTTAGATCATTGGTTTAATGCTGTGGAAGAAGTTCCTCAACTTATTTGGACTGATTTTAGTTCTTTAGAAATGTACTTTTTCTCTGAGCAATTAATAAAAAGAATTGTGATGGATATTTCTAACAGTAAAATTAAGAATTGGGACGTGTTTTATGAGTCTTTCTTAGTTGTGCTAAAACAATTATATTGTATTAAGTTAAGTGATAGATGTTTGAAAATTAATGTAAATTGGTGTGATATAAAGAAGTCACTAAATTCTGCTAATGACACACTTACATTTGATTATATTGGGTATATTAATAAAAATCTTATTTCTTTTGGTCAGAAACATCGAAGTGATGAATTTATCACAATTTTTCATGAATGGTTAAAAAAACTTGATTGTGATCCGCGTTTGTGCATAAGGGGACATGATTTTGTAGAGTTAATGTCTAATGCAATAAGGGAATATCGAGGAATGAAAAGTTTCCAAGAGACTGATGCGTTACAGCGCATGTTACTGGCTTTCATAGATGAAATAGATCATTTAGTTCAACAGCTGAGGTGATTAGCGTACTACACCTTATTAGTGACATATCACAATAAATATTTTATGTGATGTGTCACGATAAAGATAAATAAAAGAATTATATCCGATATTCGGAGAACATTAGAAGAATGGGGTCCCTATCGCGAACTATAGAAATTTGTGATGTATTTCCACAATAAAAGCCTCTAAGGTTGTGTTAGAAAATTTGGTTTGTAACTATTTCTCATCTTTACATTAAAGCAAAAAAGCCGTGAGGGGTAAAAATGGACAAATTGGGATGCCATTCCACACTCAGGGCTTCATATTAAAAATTATCATTTTCACGAAGTCGATCACAAATTAAAGTCGGTTATTCCTGTGGCTTAGAGCGGACTTTCCTTTCTAATAATTCTCCAGTATAAGAATCAAAATACCGACTAGGCCAGATTTCTGAAGGGTGGACACCGAGATAATCAGCAATTATCCATTCACCTTTAGGCCACGGTCTGCTGAAAGCATTTGCCAGTGTTGATGAACTGAGTCCCGCTTCACGAGAAACAGCTGCTAAGGTTGTACCGCGTTTACGCAATGCAGCAATAATATCGGCTTGATGCCAGTCATTTCTAATGTTGTTATTCATTCCTGCTACCCCTTCCATTAATTAATATTGATGGTGGTGATTCAGACAGGGTTCGCAGTACCGGGACACTCGTCCGGCGAGACCGAAGTCTCCCCCGCCTGAATCCCCATTGAAAAGGCGATAACAGGCACACTGGTAGAAACATCCTACCAGTGGAGTGTCTTTAAGGCTGCGAAACCTTACCACTAGATTTTGCTAATGGCGGGAATACTTTAACTGATTGTTTTATCTAACTCAATAACCGAACGGCTAAGTTGAACGACTATAAACCCGTTCAACATAACGCCCGCGGCCATCACCGTGCCCTAAATCCATTGATACCAGTGCTCTTGCTTCCTGACGGCTAAAACCCTTCTGTTGGTAAAAATTAAGCGCATCCTGCGCCCACGCATAGCGCAGACTATGAGGAGAATAGCGGCCTGTTAAACCAATCTTTGTGGTATGTGTCCGCCAGTAATTCATGGCCTGTTTGAGATCCGGTTTATCAATCAATCTGCCGCCACGTTGCTCTGCAATAGCCATGGCCTGCTCGACAGCTTCTTTTACTGCTGCAACATCCAATACACGGGTTTGTCTTGGCCGGCCGCCTTTTGTACCGAAAACAACATGCAGTTTCGGCTCTGGCTGTTCTAATTGTTTGCGCCAGCTTTTCAATGACGCACTGCATTGCACCGCTTCCTGAGAACGTAATCCCAACAATCGGGCAAGTTTCAAGGTGACGGCAAATCCAGCATCACGTTCAAGTGCTTTCTGATAAACAACCTGAAACGTAGTATCAGGGATCGCCTGCTTAGTTCCGGCGCGGCTGGTTACGCTTAATCCCAATGACTGATTACTCAAACGCGGCGAGGTTTCCAGTTTCTCCCGGCCTGCCATGCGGAAGATATTGCGCAGCGCGGACATTTCATTTTGCACTGTTCGTTTGGCAATTCCCTGAGATAAACGAGTATCAACGTACTGCTCTACATGTTTGGCTTTCAAATTATTAAGGCTTTTCACCTGAATATTCAGGCTCAATAACAACGCACCCAAACGCCCAGCGATCCGAATGCGATCATGACAGGTTTTATGACTACCACCGCCTTGTCGGGCAAAAAACTTTAATTCTTTAATCAATCGACTCATTGGCTTCCCCTTGTGGATGCTTGACAACATGCGATCTCTGGCGCGCGACCATTCTGGCAAAACAGAAAATAACTGCCTTGCCCTTGATCGATATCTGTGCGCCAGAGTGAACGCAGGTTGAGGTATTGCGGGGTATCGGTTGAGTACGCGGTACTGCCGCCTGCGTGTGCAGGTCATCCCCTCCGGCAAAAAAGCCAGCCTCGATATCGTCAAGTTCTCCTTTTTCAATCTAAAAATGCAGTGTCAGATTCACTGCGGGGTGAAGCAGGCCTGAGCCTGTCAGGGTTCGATTGTTCTTTGGCTACGGCGTCACTTTCAGCGATAAACCGGCAAAAAGTCACGCCTTAAGTTCCACGAACGGTCAGCAAAAATGGTACGAGCGTTGAAATGCCAGCAAGCACAGCAAAACAAACGCCGCAAGGTTCAGTGTCAAACGGTAGCAATGAGTTAATCGTTTAGGTGTAGAAAGTAGTCTGCTGAATATTTCAGACAGGGATAGTCAGAAGCATGAATGGGATGCGTGAAAGACATCCGGTTGTTTATTGAAGATAAATGAAAATGTGATCTGGTACTGATATGAAAAGTCAGTGCATGAACCAACGTTCAACACACTTCGGAGACAATATAAAAACACCTTTTGGGTGTATTTTTAGTTTAAGAAACCTTCATCACCAGACAAGGGGTTTATGTCTGACAATATCTGCTTCCAAAGGTGGGCAGATGTACCGCAATCTTGCTCTCCCTTTCAGGCTACGGGAGTTTTTTTGCCATTACAGCTATGTGACCATCTGTGATGGTCAGGAAGTTCGTTCAGGCTAACTGATTTATTAAATATTCTCAACCAATATTTACGCTACCACCACCGATAACCACACCACCACAATCAACTGTATCACCCGTTCTGGCAGCTGGTTTTCCCTCAATAAAAACAGAATTTGAGCCACTTGCTATCGCCCGAGAGTGGGATGAATGTAATTGTAGTGCATCTCCTTGCCGGGCGAGATAAGCACCATCCACTTTGACGCTGTTAGCGCCAGTAATGACTGGTGTTGCCGGACAATCGCCATGTTCTGTACCAATATCACCGATTTTGACCGCATTTCCCATACTATTTTTCTCCATGATTGCAGGAAATGGAAACATATTTACTACAGTAATTATCTAAATGAGTAGCAACTAGTTAAATATTATCAATAAACTTATTAGCTCTATACCAGCCAGGCGTTCCATCATCAATAAGGTTCGATAAGATTGATTTATCAAAGTTATCAATATCAAAATTGTCTTCTCTGATCACTTTATTAAGAATTCCTTCTATAGATCCTGTATCAGTAATTTTTTCGGAAAGCAGGTAATCATAGAAAAAAGCTAAAAATGATAATGAGTTATTAATGCTGATACATTTTCTTAGTTCTGCCAGTTTAGATAACAAAATAGAATCAAGCTTTTGTAAATATTTCTCTTTTTGTTTTATTTCTATCAGCTCATACTGTTCTTCGTTAATTCTGAAAATCTTATATCTTCCCTTGGCATTATCAGGATATTTTTCTCTGATTTTCAGGAAATTATCTTCTTTATGTACATCTTGATAGTCTGTTGCAACTTTTTGGATCGGTCCTAAAAAGCAATGTATTTCCCAGTCACTTAACACACTAAGAAAATCCCAGATATTACGCGGATCGTAAAAACGGAAAAAGACAGGTTTATCCTGCTGAGGTAGCAATACTTGCAGGTATTTTCGTAAATGTTGTCGAACGGTTTTCATGTTTGCTTCACTGTGAACGAAAATCCCCCACGGGGTTCTACGGCACTCCAGCCAAATTTTAACTTTTTCATCAACTTGAACCAGATAAGGCGCAATTTTAACTAATTCTGGCTGGAGTGGTTCACCATAGAGGCAGGTGGAGGGGGGATCATAATGTTCGAGCATCAAAAATAGGTCAGGCTCTGCTGAGCCGTCGATAATAGCATAAAGGGTTTCCTGACTCATTCCTGATTCTCCTTATCTTTCATTGGGCAGTGGGCGACGAACATTGAACCTTCACTTGCCGCTGCAAGTAGAATGGCGGGGTTAGAGGGTGCAAGTAAGTCACCGGGACTACCACCGGAATTCAGATTAATAGCTATGCCTTTGATATCAATGCCGCCGCCATGAAGCACAATAAAACTCCCGCCAACACGCAGGGTAAGTTTGCTGCCACTTTGTAGTGTCAGATCCCCTTGCGCATCAATACTGACAATACCCTGAATCTTTTCTGCCAGATCGCCTTTAATTTGCAACGAGCGGTCACCGTCAATCTGCTCAAGATAGTTTCCTGTGGTTTTATGATCTTGTTGACCTTCGACTGTGATTTTACGATTGTTGGCGATAACCAATTCATCGTCATGCCCGATGCTGGTTGTACGGTCATAATTAATGCGTTCGTCGCGTGAATTGAGCACCTTAATGGCGAGATTTTTTTGCGCATGAATAAAGACCTCTTCACGATCTTTCTCATCCTCAAAACGCAGTTCGTTAAACCCCTGGCCTTTATGCGTCTTCGAGCGGATTGACATTTGCGTTTTTGCCATCGGCAGGCGGTTTGGCGGAATATTATTGGCATGATATGCCCGCCCGACAATAATCGGCTGGTCGGGATCACCGTGTATAAAATCCACTAACACTTCGTGACCAATGCGGGGAATGGCAATCATCCCCATTAATTGACCTGCCCACGCTTGACTGACGCGTACCCAGCAGGAGCTTTGATCATTGAATTTACCGTATCTATCCCAGTCAAACTGAACCCGAACACGTCCGTGTTCATCACAAAAAATTTCCTCGCCCTCCGGTCCAACAACCGTGGCAATATGAGGGCCTTCCATTTTGGGTTTCGGATAGGGCGAAGGACGATAAGAATTTTTACGGCTGGTGAAAGTAAACTGATTGGAAAGCCAAGTGCCGCTGCCGCCGGACTGGGTTTCATCGGCTTGTGGTTGTTGCCCTGAATGAGTTATCTGAATTAATTGCCATTGATCATTAAAGGTTTCTTTGGGATGGTCTGTCAGGTCAACTAATTGCCCCGGCCACATGGCAAAACAGTCACCATTACCGTTACCAAGTTGAGTATCTCGGCGTAAATATTCCAGACGATACTGGCTTGCCCGTTGCCCTAATTCGTCATCTTTATAGCGGCTGGGAAAATCGTAATAGTTGTAGCTTTTCAGTATTCGTTGGTTGGCAAGGTTACGCCCTTCATACCAGAATTCTCGGTTCCAACGCGGATTTTTGAAAGTCCGGTCTTTGGCAGTGACATTGGTAACGCCAACCTGTTCTGACCAATTTAACTGCTGGATACAGGTCGTCGTGCCCGTCACATCAGTTTCTGGACGATAGGCCACACTGATAACCTGATTGAGAGACAGACAGGAATCGTGAAACATGATGTGCTGTTCATGTTGTTCCTGATCGAAAGTGAAGTAATAAAAAATGCCTTCATCAGCCAGTAAACGCTGAATAAAAGCCAAATCACTTTCATCATACTGAACGCAAAATTCCCGCGGTGGATGTTTGTAACCGAGCGCAAAGGAAATGTTTCGGACGCCATTTTCTTTGAGCAGGGTTTCGACGATATCCACAACGGATTGGTTCTGAAATATACGGCTATTCACCCGTAATGAGGCACGCCATAAAGGGGGATGAATGGTGATACGGTAGTGGCTGGTGTGACGTCCGGTAGAAAGTTGCGAAAATTGTGTCACCATGCCAGTGAGTTGTCGTTCAACTTTTCCATTGCGATGCACGGCAAAAGCGGCATTTTTGTCGAGAACATCGGCAAAGTCAATCTCTGGGCTTTTACAGGTTAAAGCTGCTTCCAACCGAAAAGGGGTTGATAACGCTTCATGCAGGGTAAAATCGACAACGGCAAAGGTTTGTTCAGGTAATTGTTCTGTAATGAGTGTAAATACCAAACCTGAGCGATCAACTAGTTGGGTCATTTTATCCATTATTTCACTCATATATTATCTCCATAATCTTTTATATATCAATTTGTTAGTTAACGCTGAATGATAATTGTAATTTTAAAAATTCAAATAATCATTAGGTCCTATTATTTTTAAATTTCATTTTTTCATTTTAAATTATTTCATCTGTATATTTTTAAGCTACTCCAGTACCTGTATCTTTATTATCTGATTTTGTAAGGATTTTTTGGGTTATTGTTTTTTTAGGGCGCGCATTGTAATGCTCCTTATTTAACTCGCTGTTAGGAAATGGTGCTGGAATTGATTTTATATGAGGAATATTATTATCGACTTTCATATCACCTTCGAATGTTCCCGTTGCTTTACTCATCGCATTAATTTCACTCAAATCATTCCATGTTGCTTTGGGTTTCAATCCAGCACTGCCTAGGGCCTTCCATGTAAAATCAATGCAGCTATTCCAAGCTCCATTATAATTAAGGTCAAAATCAGGATTTTCTTTATCTTTGGCTAATTCACCATATTTACTTAATTTATTATAATGATCCTCTGTGATTTCTATCGTACGGCTAAAACGTGGGTTTTCATAATGTATTGTGTCTTTTTTAGTTACTACTCCAGGGCCTGTAATGCCTGATTTAATAGGTGCAAATCCGTAGGCGTCATTAACTTTCCCATCTGAAATTTCATACCACATATGCCCAGCAGCTGAGGTTACTCTTTTACCTTTATCAAAATGAGGAGTTCCATCATTTTTATTAAGAGGGGTTCCTGGATGTGCAGCATAAATGGTAACAGTATATTTTTTTTCTAAAGAACTAACCAAATTTTTTACAAATTCAGGCCTTGCTTGTGGAGGTGGGCACTCGGCACATGGCTTACCTGCTGCATAATTTATGTTTTGATTTGGATAAGCAATTCCATTAATTAATTTCCTTTTATTTTCTACTGAACGGCTGTTATCTTTAATGATATTTACTAATGATTTTTCGGTTGAATTTACTGGTATCATATTTATAAATCCTTTTATTTTATTGCATATTGCCTAATATAAATAAAATAATCTAACTCATCTATTTTGAATTCTGGTAAGTTAGCTAAAACTTCAACTTGCAAACGGTACTGGCCATATTTATAGTCATGATAAAAATCTACTAAATTAAATAAATTATCACCCCACCCGCCAGAATATAGAGTTATATTTGAGTGATTTTTTTCATATATTAAATCTTCTGTTAAATTATCATTAATTTTATATATTTTTATATTAAAAATAGGGTTATTTTTATTTTCGGAGATAGATCCTTTTACTTTGAAAATATCACTTATATAGAAACCAAGATCAGACTCTTTTCGTTTTTTGATATTCAACATTATTTGAGGTGATGGAGTGTTGGCGGGAAAAAGATAGAGAAGTTTAGGTGTCGGTTGGGGGACATTCCAAAACACCATTTCTACTTTTTCCCCTTTTTCATATAGTTTAATAGGGGTTTCAATTGAGTGGTAATCGCCAATTGTAGTGGGTTTAGGATTTAAAAAAAAGTAAGGATCTTCTGTGGGGGGACGCATCCACTGGATTAGCATTACGATACCTGCCCCCAAAAAAGCAGCTAAAGTCAATAACATCGTTTTTTTCACCATATTTGTTCTTTCCATCCAGAAGCAAAGAAAATTTAGGATTCCGTGCCACAGTTAAATTAATAGCTACGATCTCATTACCTTTGAGAAGTGGAACCGACTAAAATCTGTTGTCCTATCAATGACAACTATTTATCCTAGGTATATATACAGAACAAGATATAACAGAATAATTTATATATTCAAGTGTAAATAGAGACACATAAAGAAAATTGTGATTAACTTCTCTCCTTAAATAAAATCAGTTAATTACATCATTTAAATTTCATGTAACACAATAGATTCAAATTACACTGACGCGCTACGCTTGTCTTCTATGGGTTATCTGGCTAATGTATTAACCAGATAATCCATAGAATCTGAAAAATATTATTCCTGCCAGAAAAACTATTTTTCACAATCTTACCCTATTAAAGAATTAAAGATAAAACTGTTCACCCTGTTCACCTGTAAATATTTTTGTTTAAATTCAATTAATTAAATGATGATAACTTGAAACCAAACTCATCATTAGTCTTCATCCAACCCTTCACCTTAAACCGGAAAAAAGGTGAACAGGGTTGAACACTTATGGATAGTTTTAAAATAACTCTTCATCCTATAATACATTGATATATCTGGTTTAAATTATAGAGTGAACAACGGTGAATACTTTTTTATATTTATTTGAAAAATGTTTGTGATGGAAGAAATTTATTCTTCTGGCGGGTCATTCCTTGTCAGTTTTGGCATCCATTCACTGGCCGTGTCGATATTCAGATTCATATTGCTACGAATACCGTATTTGCTTTTTTTGCGCAGGTAATGCTGTCCATATTCTGCCAGTGTGCCCGGCATATCCATGCCAAAGCGGGTTACGGAAATGGGTTTATTCAGGTTGTTGCCTTTCATATAGGCAAGGTAAGCGTGATAAAGGTACTTGCGGGGATTGAACGGCACAATCTCCGCATTGCCGATTAACAGGCCATCGGCTTCATCAGATGCAATCAGATAACCACAGAAATCGACTAGTGGATCTGTACCACGTTTGATATCCAGCGCTTCTTCTGATTTTTGTTGCTCTGTCAGTAAATGCCTTGCGGTTTGTGGGTCAGCGAACCGATGCAGCAAATGTCGGATAATCACAGGCAATTCCGCCGAAATTTTATCCCGCAGGAGTGGATCGCGTTCATTTTCCGGTACGACTTCGGAAAAGTTGAAGATTACCCGACGCCGCGACACACCACCACTGCGATCACTGAAACTCATGGCATTATTGTTTACTGCCAGCACCACAGCAGGAATACGGGTGGAATAGGGTTGTTTGTGCTTCGGGTCAATGGCCACTTCATCGCCACCTGTAATGGCCTTGATACCGGAGCCATCACCGACATAGCGAGTTTGGTCTGGTAGGATAATCAACGAATAGCCAACAATCAACGCCCGTTCCCGTGGGTTTTCCAGTGCGGCCATGCTGGCGGAAACAGTGTTGCCTTTACCTGCCAGCATCGAGCAGATTTCAGCAAAGATGCTTTTGCCACTGCCTCCGGCACCAGTGACTTCCAGAAAAAGCTGCCAATCGTAGCGATTCGCCAGCACCATAAACAGGGCTGCCAGTACTCGATTAAATTTGTTTTCACAATGGGCTGTTGCCCGATTCAGCCAGTGCCAGAACTGTGGCGCATGGTTTTTCAGGGTTTCCCCTGAAATGGGGGAATTGAATTCAACGTCATTAGCAAGTAGCAGCCAGTCACTTTTACGATGCGACCGAAACTGGCAGGTTTTCAGGTCAAACACACCATTATTGAATCCGATTAAATGGCGTTTTGGCGGTTGCATCATGGGAAGTTGTAATTTCAGGGCATCCACGGCAGAACTAATACCATGCGGTGAGTATGGTAGCTTTTCTTCCATAAAGGCAGCCACCATTTCCCGTTTTAAATCACGATCACTGACCGGACGCCAGACGATACCATCATAGTGATGAACGCTTTCCGAAGCGCCATCCAGAGCCAAATTGCTGTCATAACGTGCCAGTAACACTTCCCCGCGCTGACTGGCTCCCATCTGGCATAATGTCAGTTTCGAAGGCTTGGTATCATTGGACTGAGTGGCTGATTTTTTCTTGACGGGTACGGGTTGATAGAGCTCTTGAGAAAAGGCCTGCTTTGCTGCATCAATGCCATGCTGCTGACGATAATCATCCCAATCAGCTTTGTATTCCGTTGGTGGCAAGGTAACCCAACCGTTCACTGCAAGGGCTGCTTTTTCTGCTGAGATCTTACCGATATTGACTTTGGGTTTGCCGTTCTTATCCAGTTCGTCGGGACTGTGCCAGTCATTATCGGCGGCGAAAATAATTTTTGTATCCAACCAGCGCTCCCGAACTGCTTGAGCGACAGATAGCAAATTACCTGCATCCAGCGCCACTAAAACAGTACCTTTATAGAGCTGATTAACTGTGAACGCCGTGGCATAACCTTCGGTAATGATTACTGTGTCGGAGTGCTCTTCCAGCTCTGATACAGCAATAAATGCACCTTTCTTCTGGCTACCAGAGAGTAATTTTTTCTCGCCATTAGGCTTAATGATCTGTGCGCCTGTTACTTTTTTATCCAATGTTGTCAGTGTCAACACTATCGAATTATCGGACAGCAGCCGCTGACCAGGGCAATGCAGCCCTTTTGCGGTCAGATAGGGAGATTGCCCGGCGACAGTTTGCGCCATCAGTGCCGTCACTCTTTCAGCAATCGACTGTGTTGTTTGAATGCTTTCCCTATTTGGCTTGGGTTCTGGCAAAGGTAATGCCAGCGTATCCGCAATAACTTTTGCTGCTTCAAGAATCGAGATCCCTTTGGTTTTTGCCACTAAATCCAGCCCATCACCATAGTTTGGGGCGTCACATTGGCGACAATGCCAGTTGCCATGATGATGGTCGTCAATAAAGTGAAAACGGTCAGTACCACCGCAGACAGGGCAAGCGCCATGTTTCCCCTTTGCAGGAATGTCGATGCCGCATGCAAGCAGCAGATTTTCCCAATGGTACATGGCGGATCTTTTCACGGTCTGAATCAGATCGAGCGATTTTCGTCCATCTGTTTTATCTGAAGATGTAAATTTAGGGCGAGTTTGGTTATGCTGTGTATCAGCCATTATCGTTATCTCTCAACGGTTATTGGTCAGACGCCCTGTATGTGTTGCGAGCACTACGGGGCGTTGTTTTATTTGGTTACTAAAATTAAAATGGTCATTACCATGTAATTTAAAATATCCTTGGGTAATTACCATGTCAACACAAAAAGAAAAACGATCTCCACAATACCAAATGAGATTAACGGAAGAATTCAGGCAACAACTTGAAGAACAAGCAAAAACCGATGGTGATGCTTCCCTTGCTACATGGATCAAGCGCATACTCCGTAAAGAACTCCAATCGCGTGGTATTGAACCCAAAGGTTGAACCAACCGACAGTTAGTCAGGAGGATAGCTCCCATACCGCTATCCTTTTTTCGTTTAAATAACAATTGCAAGATTTGCCTATCTCTCAATGAATGGATTACCCGCATCGTGAACTGATGCACCAAAATTCAGTCAGCACGCTATCAGGTACGAGACTCAGCAATCCGCTGATCTACCCAGCCATCAATTTCTGATTCAATAAATGCAACCGAACGAGGGCCAATTTTGACTTGCTTCGGAAATTTATCTTCTTTAATGAGCCTGTAGATCCATGCCTTGCTGTAGCCCGTTCTGCGCTGAACTTCTGGCAGGCGAATGAGACTTTCTTTAGATGTTGTCATTGTTGGCATGTATACCCCCTGTAATCGAGCCCTTGAAATGCCCTAGTGGGCGTTATTTGACGACAGAGGAATTATTTAAAAATTCAGATTAATTGAAAGCGTAAACTCTTTAACCAATTCGTAAAATTAATTGCTGTCTATTGACTGTATAAAAAGCAACCTTGTGTGCCACAGGCACAGCAGCCTAAAAAAACACCATGTATATAGCTGTGATGGTAAATTTAACCAAATGAAAAATAAGGAAAATGTATGATGGGTCAGGGTATGGGATTTTTAGTTGATTACACGCTGTATTAAAAATAGTCTTTTTTGTCCTGGGCAACAAAGTTTAAAAAAATGCCTTTTGCATAAAGGCTAATCAAAAGAAAGATAAGATAATTCATTGACAAGATCAAAATATGGAATTCTTACCTGTTTATGCACTACATAAACAGGCTTTGCTAGCAGTGCCAGCAAAGGTTAAAAAAACATCACATGATGATTGCCATAACAAGGGATAGGATGCGGAGTTTTTAGCTGGCTATATATTGTGTGAAAAGTAGACTTTGTTGGCACTGCCAACAAAGTCTAAAAAATCATCATGAACTCAATACGTTCTGAGCATTAATCCATGTTACTTCCGGCGTTTCTTAGCAAAATCATACGGCGTGATATGTTTTTCCCGGTTGGCGTCCAGATAATCGGCCCACCATTGCACCATCAGCCGTCGTTCGTCCAGATGTTTAGACGTGTGAATATAGGCAGCTCTGACATTTTTTCTTTCTACATGGCTTAACTGGCGTTCGATGGCATCATCGTTCCATAATCCTGATTCACCCATTGCACCCCGCGCCATTGTTCGGAATCCATGCCCGCAAACATCGATTTTGGTGTCGTAGCCCATGCCACGCAAGGCATTGTTGACGGTGCTTTCGCTCATGACTTTTTGTGGGTCATGATCATTAGGGAACATGACCTCACACTCGCCGCTTAACTCTCGCAATGATTTGAACAGAATGACAGCCTGATGACTCAACGGTACAATATGCTCCGTTTTCATTTTCATGCCCCGTTCAGAGAATTTAACCCCTTCAATGGCTTTTCTTGTAGCAGGGATTTTCCAGACTGCATTTTCAAGGTTAAGTTCTTCCCAACGAGCAAATCTCAATTCACTGGAACGGACGAACGTTAATAAAGTCAGCTCTACTGCGATACGGGTGATTAAGCGTCCACGATAGCGAGAAAGTCGGCTCAAAAATTCAGGTAAACGTTCATGAGGTAGGGCGGGATGATGTTTAGATTTAACAGTGGAAAGTGCGCCAGCCATATCATTAGCCGGATTGGAATCAAGAACGTCGCTTTGAACGGCATAACGCATGATGGAAGTGACACGTTGCTGTAATCGCTGGGCAATATCATGTTTTCCATCCACATCAACGGTTTTGATCGGTGCTAAAAGTTGGCTTGTCCGCAAAGTGGAAATATCAAGCCTGCCAATATACGGGAATATATAATGTTCAAGGCTGCGTAGAATGCGGTTGCCGTGATCTTCGCTCCAACGTTTGTTGCTGGCGTGCCAGTCACGGGCGACTTTTTCAAAGGTATGTTTTCCTTTTGCCCCAGCATGTGCGTCTTTTTTCTCGGCTTTGGGATCAATGCCCTGAGCAATCAGCTTCTTAGCTTCGTCTCTTTTGGTACGAGCATCGGCTAAAGAAACGGTTGGATAGACACCGAAAGCCAGTCGGTCTTCTTTTTTATCGGTGGGGCGATAGTACTTCATGCGCCAGTACTTCGAACCACGTGTCGTGACTTCTAAATAGAGACCACCACCATCGGCGAGTTTGTAGGTTTTTTCTTTGGGTTTTGCTGTTTCGATTTGTCGTGCGTTTAGTTTCATTATAAGGGGCACATTTAAAATAGAAGTGTAGGTGCCCCTGATTATGCCCCGCAGTGCATGTTGATTGCAATAGACTAGAGTAGACCAAAAAAGAAAAGACCTGATTGATTTATCAGGTCTTTCTAGGGGGTTGTTTACTTGAGTAGACGTCAGTAAACTTATATATGGTGCCCAGGGCGGGACTTGAACCCGCACAGCCTAAAGGCCGAGGGATTTTAAAATCGTTGTTATAACTTTATTTATCAATTAGTTAATCCTATTTTTCACTATATACGCCAATTTTTCACCCTAAAATATTCAACAAGTTAAAAGCCTAAAAAAGCCAATATAGTGAAGAAAAGCCATAAGGGACTAGAAGTCCCTTGTCCTTGCTTTAACATTTAATTAACACTATCAGTGTGTCCACAGTTCTCAAAAACCCCTTCACAATCTAGGGGTAATCACCCCTAATTACTCCGATTGCGCAGACCACTTGATATCGGATTTAGCCCACCTCACATTCCACACCGAATCTGCTGGCATCTGGACACATTTTACGCAATCTACCCCAATATCCACTTAAACTCACCTTCCGAACATTTATTGAACTGATGATCTGTTTAATTTCAATGCACTCAACAGCCAATTACCCGTTTTTACTGCGTGAATCAACCCATTGCGTAATTTCATAAAACCTCGGTTTGGCGGCAGGCTCGGCGTTACCGGTCGGTGTGCCTATTCCGTGGCCGTTAGAAACCCCGCCGGCTGGCTGGTTGAAATGTGATGGTTCGACATTCAATGCAGAACAATGTCCGGAGCTAGCGCGTGTATATCCCTCACTGCGATTGCCGGATTTGCGGGGAGAGTTCATTCGTGGTTGGGATGGCGGCCGCGGGATAGATGCGGGACGTGCTCTACTCAACTGGCAGGATGATAGTTTTCGCGCACATAATCATGGAATTACAGCATTTGATGCGTGGGAACCCACGGTGTTGACACCTAATGACCGATCTGGGGACGAGCTGTTGTCGACTGATAACGTCGTTAGAGATGGACGCAATCGGAACGGAACCGACAACCACAAATATCAAACCCGGAATGGAGGGGGGAGTGAGACCCGCCCCCGTAATATTGCATTTAACTACATCGTGAGGGCTGCATAGTGATTCAGGCAGAATTGAATAGCGATTTTATCGCCATCGTGGCCGGAAATATCACCGTATTTCATTACAATGAGAAAACGCATGAATATATTTCGTCCTCTGTAAATTATTTACCCGTCGGTGTCAGCATCCCTGCACACTCGTGTATTGATGCACCGAGTGAACGCAGGATTGGTTATGCTATTTGCCGCACGACGGATTTAGCCGGCTGGGAATATGTTGCTGACCACCGTGGTGAAACGGTATACAACATTAAAACAGGTGCCGCACAGGTGATTGCAGCGCTCGGTAATTATCCGCCAGACACAACACCAGACGCCCCCGCTACCCCATTCGATAAATGGGATGGAAAACAATGGGTCACGGATATTGCGGCCCAACAGGTGTATGAGGTACAACAGGCTGAATCTCAAAAACGACAATTGTTGGATACAGCCAGAGCCAAAATTGATATTTATCAGGATGCTGTTGACCTCGATATGGCCACCGATGCTGAGCAAACCGCATTAACCGAATGGCGCAAATATCGGGTACTGCTCAACCGGGTAGACTGTTCGACAGCACCCAACATTGACTGGCCTAAAGCGCCAGAATAACAATCAGGGGCATAGTTTGCCCCTATATTTATTCCGACTCAGTCAATTTCCGTTGTTGCTGATTCCAAATAG
>NZ_NKHQ01000002.1:0-4838 GCF_014467265.1 Xenorhabdus sp. TS4
CCGGGTGTGTAAGCGTTGCGAGACGTTGAGCTAACCGGTACTAATGACCCGTGCGGCTTAACCTGACAACACCGAAGGTGTTTTGGGGTTTGAGAGAGAGAAGTTTCAGAGAAAGCGGGCTTGTTCGGGATTGAAAACAGAATTTGTCTGGCGGCAACAGCGCGGTGGTCCCACCTGATCCCATGCCGAACTCAGCAGTGAAACGCCGTAGCGCCGATGGTAGTGTGGGGTCTCCCCATGTGAGAGTAGGACACTGCCAGACATTCAATTTATAAGTGTTGCCCATTTGGCAACACTTTTGTTTTTAGCATTTGCTGATATGGCTCAGTTGGTAGAGCACACCCTTGGTAAGGGTGAGGTCCCCAGTTCGAATCTGGGTATCAGCACCATGAATAATATGTTCGGCAAATAAAACAGAATTTGCTTGGCGGCAATAGCGCGGCGGTCCCACCTGACCCCATGCCGAACTCAGCAGTGAAACGCCGTAGCGCCGATGGTAGTGTGGGGTCTCCCCATGTGAGAGTAGGGAACTGCCAAGCTTTAATACCAGTCAAAAGGCCACTCATATGAGTGGCCTTTTGCATTTCTAGTTCTTTTGAATTTTCATTAACAGATAGGTATTAGGTAACTACTTACTTATCTTTCAAATATAGAGTCTGATAGACTACGACTTAAATTACCTTATTGAGTTTGAAATGAATGTCTGTCTGTCAATCTACTCAACTAAAAGCGTTTAACACGTTTGGCATTTCAGCCAGTGCTGATCATATTGGAATAGCCACTTCTATTGAATCGCTTTTGGCCTTATGGCAAGAAGCAATGGAAAAGAGTCATCCTATTGTATTATTGGGAGGAGGGAGTAACATCCTTTTCACCGAAAATTTTAAAGGTACGGTGATCTTAAATCGTATTCTTGGTATCAATATACAAGAGTCAGATACTGCATGGCACATTCATGTTGGTGCAGGTGAAAACTGGCATAAACTAATTACTTATTTATTTAAACAACAGATCTATGGTTTGGAAAATTTAGCCTTGATCCCTGGAAATGTTGGCTCTGCTCCAATCCAGAATATTGGAGCATATGGAGTTGAATTTAAGCATGTTTGTGAATATGTGGATTTTGTTGAGCTAAAAACAGGTAATTCAATCCGTTTAACGGCGAATAAGTGTCAATTTGCGTATAGAGACAGCATCTTTAAGCGTCAATATAAAGATGGTTATGCTATCACAGCGGTTGGTTTACGCTTGAATAAGAAATGGGAACCCATTTTAACTTACGGTGCTTTATCGCAATTCTCACAAGAAAAAGTCACGCCAGAACAAATATTCGATGCTGTGTGTGAAATGCGCCAGAGTAAGTTGCCAGATCCTGCATTGATCGGTAATGCAGGCAGTTTCTTCAAAAATCCTATTATATCTATTGAGTTAGCATACAGTATTAAGTCTGAATATCCCGGTTGCCCTCAATACCCTCATGATGAGCATAGCGTAAAGATTGCTGCGGGTTGGCTGATAGAACAATGTCAATTGAAGGGGTATGCTATTGGTGGCGCTGCCGTACACATGAAACAGGCATTGGTATTAATTAATAAAGGTAATGCAACTGGACAAAATGTCATTGCCTTGGCTGCTTATATACGTAATAAGGTTGCAGAAAAATTTAATATCTTCTTAGAACCTGAAGTGCGCTTCATTGGCAGTATAGGTGAAATAGACGCAGTGGAATGTATTTCATGAAAGATATTAGTACCCCATTAAAATTAATTAAAGTGTTATCTGATGGCGAAATTCATTCAGGCCAACAACTTGGTCAGGAATTGGGAATGAGCCGAGCAGGAATCAATAAACATATTCAAACTATTCGTGAATGGGGAGTAGATGTTCTGACTCTTCCAGGTAAAGGTTACCGCTTTCCTACCCCAATGAGTCTTCTGGATAAAGAAATTATTGAAAACTATCTTCCTAATGATTGCATTGAAGTGATGCCTGTCATTGATTCCACGAATCAATATATCCTGGAAAAGTTAACAGAGCTCGATTCAGGAGCTGCCTGTGTTGCAGAATATCAATATGCAGGTAGAGGGCGTCGTGGTAGAAAGTGGGTTTCTGCTTTTGGTCGCAACTTATATCTATCTATGTATTGGCGTTTGGAACAAGGGCCAGCAGCAGCGATAGGTTTAAGTTTAGTGGTAGGTATTGTCATTGCAGAAGTACTTAATCGCCAGGGAGCAGAAAGAGTAAAAGTAAAATGGCCAAATGACTTATATTTAGATGATAAAAAACTTGCTGGAATATTGGTTGAGTTGACGGGAAAAACGGGAGATGCAGCCCATGTTGTTATCGGAATAGGCATTAATGTTTCGATGAGTAGCGATCAACAGAGATCAATTAATCAAAATTGGACTAATTTACAGCAATCAGGAACGATTATTGAACGGAATAAGTTGGTTGCTGAAATCATAGTGGAACTTAAAAAATCATTAATCCAATTTGAAAATGAAGGGCTAACTTCTTTCATTCCTCGATGGTTTGAATTAGATAATTTTATTAATCGTTCAGTGAAATTAATTATTGGCGATCAGGAAGTTCATGGGATAGCTCGTGGAATAGATCAACAAGGGGCTTTGTTACTTGATATTAACGGAGTTGTTGTGCCTTATATCGGTGGCGAAATTTCCTTGAGAGGTTGTTGAATGTAAAGCCGGAAATATTTCCGGCTTTTTGTTTTATTTTCTTAATCTGACGCTTTCAACCGTGTGATTGATGCCTTTCGTCATAATCAAGCTAGCCCGTTCTCTCGTTGGTAAGATGTTTTGCTGTAAGTTTAATCCATTAATTTCCCGCCAAATACTCGATGCTACTTTTATCGCTTCTTCTGTCGTTAGTTTAGAATAATTGTGGAAATAAGAATCAGGATCGGAAAAAGCGCCTTGTCGAAACTTAAGAAAACGATTGACGTACCATTGTTCGAGTAATTCTTCCGGTGCATCTACATAAATAGAAAAATCAACAAAATCAGAGACAAATACATGATGTGGCTCATGTGGATAATCCATGCCACTTTGTAATACGTTTAAACCTTCGAGGATAAGAATATCTGGCTTTTCGATAATAAGTTGTTCATCAGGAACGATGTCATAGCTCAGGTGAGAATATACCGGCGCGATAACTTTTTCTGCACCCGATTTTATATTGGCGACAAATTTGACCAAGCTACGCATATCATAGGATTCAGGGAACCCCTTTTTTTTCATTAATCCACGTTCATTTAATATATTGTTGGAGTGCAAAAAGCCGTCTGTTGTCACTAATTTGACACGACGATGTTCTGGCCAACGGCTTAGTAGCGCCTGTAATAAGCGTGCGGTTGTGCTTTTTCCGACAGCAACGCTGCCTGCTATACCAATAACATAAGGTATTTTTTGTTCATCTGTCCCTAGGAACTGCTCAAGAACAGCTTGCCGCCGTAAATTGGAGCTAATGTAAAAATTGAGTAGACGTGACAATGGAAGATAGATTTCAATCACTTCATCTATTGAGATTTCTTCATTGATCCCTTTTAAAGCCGCAACTTCTTCTTCTGTTAATGTTAAAGGCACTGAGTCACGCAATGTGGCCCAATGTTTACGATCAAATTGTAAATATGGAGTTGTCAAAAAAGATTCTTTCTTATTCATAAGCCAACATCTGCCTGTCTATGCAGGTTGGACAGGTTGTTGAGAACACCCGTATCCGACAAAAAATAAATCTCATCATATCGGTTGGATTATCGTAGGCGTAGAATTTTTTATGATTTTAGTCATTTTTTTGATGGCAAATGCAAAAATGTATTATTTCTGAGCCTATTATGGCCGTCAATTTCTTTCTTTTATAAAGAGAAAGACAAGTGTGATACAAATAATTTTTAAAAAATAATTGGCAGATGCATTTATTGGTTCTTCCTGTACAAGAGTTGTTTGTTTAATATTTAAGCTTAGGTCGTTGAAAAAAACATCAAAAGCATAGAAAGCGACTGTTTTGTGAGCGAAAGAACAAAAAAAACAATTTTTTTGTTGCATCGTGGGCCAACTCTTCCTAGAATGCGCAGCACTTGATGCCGGCATAGCTCAGTTGGTAGAGCAACTGACTTGTAATCAGTAGGTCCCGAGTTCGACTCTTGGTGCCGGCACCATTAAAAATTTGGAAAGGTGGGGTTCCCGAGCGGCCAAAGGGAGCAGACTGTAAATCTGCCGTCACAGACTTCGAAGGTTCGAATCCTTCCCCCACCACCATTAACCAGTTTCGATCTTGAGTGTTCTGCTCGAGTTATACTCTAGAAAAAACACTTAAGATGTAGTATACAGCTGATTAAAGTCAGGTAGCCGAGTTCACGCGGGCATCGTATAATGGCTATTACCTCAGCCTTCCAAGCTGATGATGCGGGTTCGATTCCCGCTGCCCGCTCCAAGATGTGCTGATATAGCTCAGTTGGTAGAGCACACCCTTGGTAAGGGTGAGGTCGGCAGTTCGAATCTGCCTATCAGCACCACTTCTCCTGTTCTTACTTCCTGATTTTCTTCCTGTAAATATCTCGCAAGCAATTGCTTGGTTGATGTGGTGAAACCACCGATTCCGTGTCTTAGAGGGACAACCTAATGTCTAAAGAAAAGTTTGAACGTTCAAAACCGCACGTTAACGTTGGTACTATCGGCCACGTTGACCACGGTAAAACTACCCTGACTGCTGCAATCACTACTGTTCTGGCAAAAACTTACGGTGGTAGCGCGCGTGCATTCGACCAGATCGACAACGCACCAGAAGAAAAAGCACGTGGTATCACCATCTCTACTTCTCAC
>NZ_NKHQ01000002.1:4938-29774 GCF_014467265.1 Xenorhabdus sp. TS4
AGAGATGGTAATGCCAGGTGACAACATCAACATGGTAGTTAACCTGATTGCGCCAATCGCCATGGACGAAGGTCTGCGTTTCGCAATCCGTGAAGGTGGCCGTACTGTAGGCGCCGGTGTTGTTGCTAAAGTTATTGCTTAATCTTTAATTATCAAAAGATTATGAGAAAGAGGAGCTTTAGCTCCTCTTTTTTTATTTGAGCCACCAAAATTGGTGGTTTTTTTGTTACTCAAGAAAATAAAAACAATAATTGAAATGAGATTTATTTCTATTTACTATTCTGAGGTGTCGCTTATTTTATAAGCGTGGACAATTTTGGGTATGAGGGCTTTATCCGACCTAAATAGTCATCAAGAGTGTGTAAATAGTTTAGAAGAGTGCTTCCATGTATGTTTGTCTCTGCAATGCAATAAGCGATAAAACCATACGTAATGCTGTTCATCAGCAACATATTCGTTCTATCAGAGAGTTGAGAAATTTTGTTCCTGTAGGAAACGACTGCGGAAAATGCATACGTCAAGCACGTGAAATAATGAATGAGGAGATTGCGCTACTACCTCCAATAAATAATGTTGCCTAAAATAAGCACAATTTTCTTGCAATTACTCTGCCAAATTAGTACTACACTTTAGTTACTGGAAGCGGAGGAACTTGCTATGAAAGGTGATAAAAAAATAATTGCACATTTGAATAAACTTCTCGGCAATGAACTTGTCGCCATCAATCAATATTTCTTGCATGCCCGAATGTTTAAGAACTGGGGATTGATACGTTTGAATGACGTCGAGTATCACGAGTCCATTGATGAGATGAAGCACGCAGATAAATTTATCGAACGTATTCTTTTTCTGGAGGGGGTGCCAAATCTACAAGATTTAGGCAAGCTCAATATCGGAGAAGATGTAGAAGAAATGCTGAAATCTGATCTGGAATTAGAATTACGTGGTGCAAAGGATCTCAGAGAAGCAATCGCATATGCCGATTCAGTTCACGATTATGTCAGTAGAGACTTGATGATAGAGGTGCTTGCTGATGAAGAAAATCATATTGATTGGTTGGAAACTCAATTTGAACTGATAACTAGAATTGGAATACAAAATTACATTCAATCTCAGCTTAGTGAAGAAGAATAGCTATAATTTTGTCGCCCTATAATTTGATGTATATAGGGCGTTTTTCTTCCATTTTCTTTCTTGCTTTCCTCTTTCTTGTATATACTTTTTGCATAGATTTCACTCTTAATATTGCTTTGTGGGTAAATTCACGTATAATGCGCGGGCTTACCTACACAGAGTAGGACTGATTTATTATCAGTAATGAGCGGTGAATAGCCGCCATTTAAAATACCCCCGATATGGGGGTTATGCACAGAACGATTACACTCCCCCATCAACCGAAATGGGTGCGAGGAGTAATCATTTACGTTTATAAAATAGTTGGAGCTCTGGTCTCATGCAGAACCAAAGAATCCGTATCCGCCTGAAAGCATTTGATCATCGTTTGATCGATCAATCAACTGCGGAAATCGTAGAGACTGCGAAGCGCACTGGTGCGCAAGTTCGTGGTCCGATCCCTCTGCCAACTCGTAAAGAGCGTTTTACCGTTCTGATTTCTCCACACGTTAATAAAGATGCGCGTGATCAGTACGAAATTCGCACTCACAAACGTCTGGTTGACATCGTTGAGCCAACCGAGAAAACCGTTGATGCTCTGATGCGTCTGGATCTGGCTGCCGGTGTAGATGTGCAGATCAGCCTGGGTTAATCAGGTCATTGAACGATTGAGAGGTTGAAACAATGATTGGTTTAGTCGGTAAAAAAGTGGGCATGACTCGCATCTTCACTGAAGATGGCGTTTCAATCCCTGTAACTGTTATCGAAATCGAAAATAACCGTGTAACTCAAGTTAAAAACAAAGAGACTGACGGTTATCGTGCAATTCAGGTAACGACTGGTAGCAAAAAAGCTAGTCGTGTTAAGAAAGCTGAAGCAGGTCATTTCGCTAAAGCTGGCGTCGAAGCTGGCCGCATTCTGCGTGAATTCCGCCTGTCAGAAGGCGATGCTGAATTCACTGTAGGTCAAAGCATTAGCGTTGAAATTTTCGCTGACGTTAAAAAAGTTGACGTTACTGGTACATCTAAAGGTAAAGGTTTCGCGGGTACTGTTAAACGCTGGAACTTCCGTACTCAGGATGCTACCCATGGTAACTCCTTGTCTCACCGCGTTCCGGGTTCTATCGGTCAGAACCAGACTCCGGGCAAGGTGTTCAAAGGCAAGAAAATGGCAGGCCAACTGGGTAATGAGCGCGTAACCGTTCAGAGCTTAGATGTAGTACGTGTTGACGCTGAGCGTAACCTGCTGCTGGTCAAAGGTGCTGTTCCAGGTGCAACGAACAGTAACCTGATCGTAAAACCGGCTGTCAAGGCGTAACGTCGAGGAGATAGGAATGGAATTGGTAATGAAAGACGCGCAAAGCGCGCTGACTGTTTCCGAAACTACCTTCGGGCGTGATTTCAATGAAGCGCTTGTGCATCAAGTAGTTGTTGCGTATGCAGCTGGTGCTCGTCAAGGTACTCGTGCTCAGAAAACTCGTGCTGAAGTTTCTGGTTCAGGTAAAAAACCATGGCGTCAGAAAGGCACTGGCCGCGCGCGTTCTGGTTCTATTAAGAGTCCAATTTGGCGCTCTGGTGGTGTAACTTTCGCAGCAAAGCCACAGGACCACAGTCAAAAAGTTAATAAAAAGATGTACCGTGGTGCTCTGAAAAGCATCCTGTCTGAACTGGTACGTCAAGATCGTCTGATCGTTGTCGAGAAGTTCTCTGTTGAAGCACCTAAGACTAAGTTGCTGGTACAGAAACTGAAAGAAATGGCTCTGGAAGACGTGCTGATCGTCACTAGCGAAGTTGATGAGAATCTGTTCTTAGCAGCTCGTAACCTGTATAAGGTTGACGTTCGTGATACAGCAGGTATCGATCCTGTAAGCCTGATTGCCTTCGACAAAGTGGTTATGACTGCTGAAGCTGTGAAGCAAGTTGAGGAGATGCTGGCATGATCCGTGAAGAACGTCTGCTGAAAGTACTGCGCGCGCCGCACGTATCTGAAAAAGCTTCTACAGCGATGGAAAAAAGTAACACCATCGTTCTCAAAGTTGCGAAAGACGCGACTAAAGCAGAGATCAAAGCTGCCGTACAGAAACTGTTTGAAGTTGAAGTTGAAGGTGTAAACACTTTGCTGGTTAAAGGTAAAGTTAAACGCCACGGGCAGCGTATTGGTCGTCGTAGCGACTGGAAAAAGGCTTACGTCACCTTGAAAGAAGGCCAGAACCTGGACTTCGTTGGCGGCGCTGAGTAAGTCGGAGGAGTAAAGAACAATGGCAATTGTTAAATGTAAACCTACGTCTCCGGGCCGTCGCCACGTTGTTAAAGTGGTTAACCCTGAGCTGCATAAGGGTAAACCTTATGCTCCGTTGTTGGAAAAAAACAACAAAACTGGTGGTCGTAACAACAATGGTCGTATTACCACTCGTCACATCGGTGGTGGCCATAAACAGCATTATCGTCTGATTGACTTTAAACGTAACAAAGACGGTATCCCTGCTGTTGTTGAGCGTTTGGAATATGATCCAAACCGTTCAGCAAACATCGCACTGGTTCTGTACAAAGACGGTGAGCGTCGTTACATCCTTGCACCTAAGGGCCTGAAAGCGGGTGATCAAATCCAGTCTGGTGCTGATTCAGCGATCAAGGCGGGTAACGCCCTGCCAATGCGCAACATTCCGGTTGGTTCTACTGTTCACAACATAGAAATGAAACCAGGTAAAGGTGGCCAGTTGGCTCGTTCAGCAGGTGCTTATGCTCAGATCGTTGCACGTGATGGTTCTTATGTGACCCTGCGTCTGCGTTCTGGTGAAATGCGTAAAGTACTGTCTGATTGCCGCGCTACTTTAGGTGAAGTTGGTAACGCAGAACATATGTTGCGCGTTCTGGGTAAAGCTGGTGCAAGCCGCTGGCGTGGTATTCGTCCTACCGTTCGTGGTACGGCGATGAACCCAGTAGACCATCCACATGGTGGTGGTGAAGGTCGTAACTTTGGTAAACACCCTGTAACTCCATGGGGCATCCAGACCAAAGGTAAGAAGACCCGTAGCAACAAACGTACTGATAAATATATCGTACGTCGCCGTTCTAAAAAATAATTAGAGGATAAACCATGCCACGTTCTCTCAAGAAAGGTCCATTTATTGACCTGCACTTGCTGAAGAAGGTAGAGAAAGCGGTGGAAAGCGGAGACAAAAAGCCTATTAAGACTTGGTCCCGTCGTTCAACGATCTTTCCTAACATGATCGGTTTGACCATCGCTGTCCATAATGGTCGTCAGCATGTACCAGTTTTTGTTTCCGACGAAATGGTTGGTCATAAACTGGGTGAATTCGCGCCGACCCGTACTTATCGCGGCCATGCGGCCGATAAAAAGGCTAAAAAGCGCTAAGGTAGGAGGAAGAGATGGAAACTATCGCTAAACATCGCCACGCTCGTTCTTCTGCTCAGAAGGTTCGCCTTGTGGCTGACCTGATCCGCGGTAAGAAAGTGTCGCAAGCTCTGGAAACTCTGACCTATACCAACAAGAAAGCTGCTGGTTTAGTGAAGAAAGTACTTGAGTCTGCTATTGCTAACGCAGAACACAACGATGGCGCTGACATCGATGATCTGAAAGTCACGAAAATTTTCGTAGACGAAGGCCCAACTATGAAGCGTATTATGCCTCGTGCCAAAGGCCGCGCAGATCGTATCCTGAAGCGCACCAGCCACATCACTGTGGTTGTGTCCGATCGCTGAGACTCTGGAGACTAGCAATGGGTCAGAAAGTACATCCTAATGGTATTCGTCTGGGTATTGTCAAACCTTGGAACTCTACCTGGTATGCGAATACCAAAGAATTCGCTGACAACCTAGACAGCGACTTTAAAGTTCGCCAGTACTTGAACAAAGAACTGGTTAAAGCATCTATTTCACGTATCGTTATCGAACGTCCTGCGAAAAGCATCCGTGTAACCATTCACACTGCTCGCCCAGGCATTGTAATCGGTAAAAAAGGTGAAGACGTTGAAAAACTGCGTAAGGCTGTAGCGGATATCGCTGGCGTTCCTGCGCAGATCAATATTGCCGAAGTACGTAAACCTGAACTGGACGCAAAACTGGTTGCTGACAGCATCAGTTCACAGCTGGAACGTCGTGTAATGTTCCGCCGTGCTATGAAACGTGCTGTACAGAACGCTATGCGTTTGGGCGCTAAAGGTATCAAAGTGGAAGTCAGCGGCCGTCTGGGCGGTGCTGAAATTGCACGTACTGAGTGGTATCGTGAAGGTCGTGTACCTCTGCATACTCTGCGTGCAGACATCGACTACAATACTTCTGAAGCGCACACCACTTATGGTGTAATCGGCGTTAAGGTATGGATCTTCAAAGGTGAGATCCTGGGTGGTATGGCTGCAGTTGAACAGGCGGAAAAACCGGCTGCTCAACCTAAAAAGCAGCAGCGTAAAGGCCGCAAGTAAGGAGAGTCGCTGATGTTACAACCAAAGCGTACGAAATTCCGTAAAGTGCACAAAGGCCGCAACCGTGGTCTGGCTGCAGGTGCGGATGTTAGCTTCGGCACTTTCGGTCTCAAAGCTGTGGGCCGTGGTCGTCTGACTGCTCGTCAGATCGAAGCGGCACGTCGTGCTATGACCCGTGCAATTAAGCGTCAAGGTAAAATCTGGATCCGTGTGTTCCCAGACAAACCTATCACCGAAAAGCCACTCGAAGTGCGTATGGGTAAAGGTAAAGGTAACGTAGAATACTGGGTTGCCTTGATCCAGCCCGGTAAAGTCCTGTATGAAATGGACGGTGTGCCTGAAGAGCTGGCTCGTGAAGCATTCAAGCTGGCAGCAGCGAAACTGCCTATCAAAACCACCTTTGTAACTAAGACGGTGATGTAATGAAAGCACAAGAGCTGCGCGAAAAAAGCGTTGAAGAGCTGAACACTGAGCTGCTGAACCTGTTACGTGAACAATTCAATTTGCGTATGCAGGCGGCAAGTGGCCAGCTGCAACAGTCTCACCTGTTGAAACAAGTGCGTCGTAATATTGCACGCGTTAAGACTTTACTGACTGAGAAGGCGGGTGCGTAATGACCGATAAAATCCGTACTCTGCAAGGTCGTGTTGTTAGCGACAAAATGGGAAAATCCATTGTTGTTGCTATCGAGCGTAAGGTGAAACACCCATTGTATGGTAAGTTCATCAAGCGTACGACTAAACTGCACGTACATGACGAGAACAATGAATGTGGAATTGGTGATGTAGTGGAAATCCGCGAAACCCGTCCACTGTCTAAGACTAAATCTTGGACTTTAGTTCGCGTTATAGAAAAAGCGGTTCTATAATAGATCGCTGTGTACGAAATAAACGGCCCAAAAAATAACGGGGCCGTTTATTTTTCTGTCCATCGCGAAGATGTGGTGTTATAATGCCGCGCCCTCGTAGTATGGGATATTGAAACGGCCTCTTTAAAAATAAAGTGGCTCAGTAGTAGTTGACATTTAGCGGAGCACTAAAATGATCCAAGAACAGACTATGCTGAACGTGGCCGACAACTCCGGTGCACGTCGCGTAATGTGTATCAAGGTTCTAGGTGGCTCGCACCGTCGCTACGCAGACGTCGGTGACATCATCAAGATCACTATCAAGGAAGCAATTCCTCGTGGTAAAGTGAAAAAAGGCGATGTCCTGAAAGCGGTAGTGGTGCGCACCAAGAAGGGTGTTCGTCGCCCGGACGGTTCTGTCATTCGCTTCGATAGCAACGCTTGCGTATTGTTAAACAATAATAGTGAGCAAGTTATCGGTACGCGTATTTTTGGGCCGGTGACTCGTGAACTTCGTAATGAAAAGTTCATGAAAATTATCTCTCTGGCACCTGAAGTACTCTAAGGAGCAGGCAATGGCAGCGAAAATCCGTCGTGATGACGAAATTATCGTGCTAACTGGTAAAGACAAAGGTAAGCGCGGTAAAGTAAAACAGGTTCTTTCTTCTGGTAAAATCATTGTTGAAGGCATCAACCTGGTAAAAAAACATCAGAAACCAGTTCCGGCTCTGAACCAACCAGGTGGCATCGTTGAAAAAGAAGCAGCTATCGATGTTTCTAACGTTGCAATCTTCAACACAGCAACCGGCAAGGCTGACCGTGTAGGTTTTAGATTCGAAGACGGCAAAAAAGTACGTTTCTTCAAATCTAACAACGAAACTATCAAGTAATTTGGAGTATACGATGGCGAAACTGCATGATTACTACAAAGACGAGGTAGTCAAGAAACTGATGACTCAGTTTGGTTACCATTCTGTCATGCAAGTCCCTCGGGTCGAGAAGATCACCCTGAACATGGGTGTTGGTGAAGCAATTGCTGATAAAAAACTGCTGGATAACGCAGCGGCTGACTTAGCAGCAATTTCTGGTCAGAAGCCATTGATCACCAAAGCACGCAAATCAGTTGCAGGCTTCAAAATCCGTCAGGGCTATCCAATCGGCTGTAAAGTAACCCTGCGTGGAAAACGCATGTGGGAGTTCTTTGAGCGCCTGATTTCTATTGCTGTACCACGTATCCGTGACTTCCGTGGTTTGTCCGCTAAATCATTCGATGGTCGTGGTAACTACAGCATGGGTGTTCGTGAGCAAATCATCTTCCCTGAAATCGATTACGATAAAGTGGATCGTGTACGTGGTCTGGATATCACTATCACCACTACTGCGAAATCTGATGATGAAGGCCGCGCACTGTTGGCTGCGTTTAACTTCCCGTTCCGCAAGTAAGGCAGGGTACTCATGGCTAAGCAATCAATGAAAGCACGTGATGTAAAACGTGCGAAATTAGCTGAGAAATTCTTCGCAAAACGCGTTGAACTGAAAGCGATCATCTCTGATGTAAACGCATCTGATGAAGACCGTTGGAATGCTGTTCTTAAGCTGCAAACACTGCCACGTGATTCCAGCCCTTGCCGTCAGCGTAACCGCTGCCGTCAAACTGGGCGTCCGCATGCATTTTTGCGGAAGTTTGGGTTGAGCCGTATTAAAGTCCGTGAAGCCGCTATGCGCGGTGAAATCCCGGGCCTTAAAAAGGCTAGCTGGTAATTGTCACCAATTGAATCACGGGAGTAAAGACAGATGAGCATGCAAGATCCGATCGCGGATATGCTGACCCGTATCCGTAACGGTCAGGCCGCGAATAAAGTTGCGGTCACCATGCCTTCCTCCAAGCTGAAAGTGGCAATTGCCAAGGTGCTGAAGGAAGAAGGTTACATTGAAGATTTTAAAATCGAAGGCGACACTAAGCCAGAACTGGAAATCACTCTGAAGTATTTCCAAGGTAAGGCTGTTGTAGAAAGCATTCAGCGTGTAAGCCGCCCAAGTCTGCGCATCTATAAGAAAAAAGATGAGCTGCCACAAGTTATGGCTGGTTTGGGAATCGCTGTTGTTTCTACCTCTAAAGGTGTAATGACTGATCGTGCAGCTCGCCAGGCTGGTCTGGGTGGCGAGATTCTCTGCTACGTAGCTTAATTCGGGAGGAAAGAATGTCTCGTGTTGCAAAAGCACCCGTCGTCATTCCTGCCGGCGTAGAGGTGAAACTCGACGGTCAGGTTATTTCGATTAAGGGTAAAAACGGCGAGCTAAGTCGTAAAATCCACAACGCAGTTGAAGTTAATCATGCGGATAGCCAACTGACTTTCGCTCCGCGCGAAGGTTTTGCTGACGCTTGGGCGCAGGCAGGTACAACTCGTTCTCTGCTGAATGCTATGGTTATTGGTGTTAACGAAGGTTTCACTAAGAAACTTCAGCTGGTTGGTGTTGGTTATCGTGCAGCAGTTAAAGGCAACGTAGTTAGCTTGTCTTTAGGCTTCTCGCATCCGGTTGAGCATCAGCTGCCAGCAGGCATAACTGCGGAATGCCCATCACAAACTGAAATCGTACTGAAAGGTGCTGATAAGCAGGTGATTGGTCAGGTTGCGGCAGATTTGCGTGCCTATCGTCGTCCTGAGCCATATAAAGGCAAGGGTGTTCGTTACGCCGATGAAGTCGTGCGTACCAAAGAGGCTAAGAAGAAGTAAGGTAACACTATGGATAAGAAAGCAGCTCGTATCCGTCGTGCGACCCGCGCACGCCGCAAGCTCAAAGAACTGGGTGCGACTCGCCTGGTGGTACATCGTACCCCTCGCCATATTTATGCGCAGGTTATCGCACCAAATGGTTCTGAAACTCTGGTGGCCGCTTCTACAACAGAAAAAGCTATCAGTGAACAACTGAAATTTACTGGAAACAAAGAAGCCGCAGCATTAGTTGGTAAGATTGTTGCTGAACGTGCTCTGGAAAAAGGCATCAAAGATGTATCCTTTGACCGTTCTGGTTTCCAATATCATGGTAGAGTCCAGGCACTGGCAGATGCTGCCCGTGAAGCTGGCCTTCAGTTCTAAGGTAGAGGTGTAAGATGGCTCACATCGAAAAACAAGCTGGCGAACTGCAGGAAAAGCTGATCGCGGTAAACCGCGTATCTAAAACCGTTAAAGGTGGCCGTATTTTCAGCTTTACAGCACTGACTGTAGTTGGTGATGGTAACGGTCGCGTTGGTTTTGGCTACGGCAAAGCACGCGAAGTTCCGGCAGCAATCCAGAAAGCGATGGAAAAAGCACGTCGCAATATGAAAACCGTCGCACTTAACAGCGGCACTTTGTACCACCCAGTGAAAGGCTCACACACCGGTTCTCGCGTGTTCATGCAGCCTGCTCACGAAGGTACAGGTATCATCGCCGGTGGTGCGATGCGTGCTGTTCTGGAAGTGGCTGGAGTTCGTAACGTACTGGCTAAAACCTACGGTTCCACTAACCCAATCAACGTGGTTCGTGCAACTCTGGACGCTTTAGACAGCATGAAGTCTCCAGAAATGGTCGCAGCTAAGCGTGGCAAATCCGTCGAAGAAATTCTGGGGTAATGACCATGGCTAAGACTATTAAAATTACTCAGGTTCGCAGTTCAATTGGTCGTTTGCCTAAGCATAAGGCAACTCTGACTGGTTTAGGTCTGCGTCGCATTGGGCATACTGTTGAGCGTGAAGATACACCAGCTATTCGCGGTATGGTCAACTTGGTTTCCTATATGGTTAAAGTTGAGGAGTAACAGATGCGCTTAAATACTCTGTCTCCGGCTGAAGGTGCCAAGCACGCACCTAAACGTGTAGGTCGTGGTATTGGTTCTGGTCTGGGTAAAACCGGCGGTCGTGGTCACAAGGGTCAGAAGTCTCGTTCTGGCGGTGGCGTTCGTCGTGGTTTTGAAGGTGGCCAGATGCCTTTATATCGTCGTCTGCCAAAATTTGGTTTTACTTCACGTAAAGCAATGGTCACCGCAGAAATTCGTCTGTCTGATTTTGCCCGCGTTGAAGGCGATGTTATCGATCTGAATGCACTGAAAGCTGCTAACATTATTGGCCCTCAAATTGAATTCGCAAAAGTAATGCTTTCTGGCGAAGTCAATCGCGCAGTAACTGTGCGTGGCTTGCGTGTTACTAAAGGCGCCCGTGCTGCAATTGAAGCTGCTGGCGGTAAAATTGAGGAATAAGTAACAGATGGCTAAACAACCAGGATTAGATTTTCAAAGTGCCAAAGGCGGATTAGGCGAGTTAAAACGCAGACTTTTGTTTGTCATTGGAGCTCTAATTGTTTTCCGTATTGGCTCTTTTATTCCAATCCCTGGTATTGATGCCGCTGTGCTTGCCAAATTGCTCGAGCAGCAAAGAGGCACCATCATTGAAATGTTTAACATGTTCTCTGGTGGTGCTTTAAGCCGTGCTTCTATCTTTGCACTGGGTATAATGCCGTATATTTCTGCATCTATTATTATCCAGTTGCTAACTGTGGTTAACCCCCGTTTAGCAGAGATTAAGAAGGAAGGGGAAGCTGGTCGTCGTAAGATCAGTCAGTACACCCGTTATGGCACATTAGTGCTGGCAATATTTCAGTCAATCGGTATTGCTACTGGGTTGCCGAATATGCCTGGAATGCAAGGATTAGTGATTAATCCTGGCTTTGCATTCTATTTCACGGCTGTTGTAAGTCTGGTCACGGGAACCATGTTCTTGATGTGGTTGGGTGAGCAGATTACTGAGCGAGGTATCGGTAACGGTATTTCAATCATAATCTTTGCTGGTATCGTTGCGGGTTTACCGCCTGCAATTGGTCACACCATCGAGCAAGCTCGGCAAGGCGACCTGCACTTCCTCCTGTTGCTGTTGGTTGCAGTATTAGTGTTTGCGGTAACTTTCTTCGTTGTTTTCATTGAGCGTGGTCAACGTCGTATCGTTGTTAACTATGCAAAACGTCAGCAAGGTCGTAAAGTTTTCGCGGCACAAAGTACACATTTGCCGTTGAAAGTGAATATGGCTGGGGTTATCCCTGCAATTTTTGCTTCCAGTATTATTTTGTTCCCCGGTACCATAGCTTCTTGGTTCGGAGGGGGAACAGGCTGGAATTGGTTGACAACTATTTCTATGTATTTGCAACCAGGTCAACCGCTTTATGTGTTATTATACGCATCTGCAATCATCTTCTTCTGTTTCTTCTACACGGCTTTGGTTTTCAACCCAAGAGAAACAGCAGATAACCTGAAGAAGTCCGGTGCATTCGTACCAGGAATTCGTCCGGGAGAGCAAACGGCTAAGTACATTGATAAAGTAATGACTCGCCTAACCTTAATTGGTGCGTTATATATTACTTTTATCTGCTTAATCCCGGAGTTCATGCGTGATGCAATGAAAGTTCCATTCTATTTTGGTGGTACTTCCCTACTGATTGTAGTCGTCGTCATCATGGACTTTATGGCTCAAGTGCAAACTCTGATGATGTCGAGTCAATATGAGTCTGCATTGAAGAAAGCAAACCTGAAAGGATATAACCGCTAATTGGTTTGCTTGAGAAGTTACGGAGAGTAAAAATGAAAGTTCGTGCTTCCGTCAAGAAATTATGCCGCAATTGCAAAATTGTTAAACGTAACGGTATCGTTCGTGTGATTTGCAATGCAGAGCCTAAGCACAAACAGCGCCAAGGCTAATTAATCGCATATTTTTCTTGCAAAGTTGGGTTGAGCTGGCTAAATTAGCCAGCCAATCTTTTTTATCTGACAGCAACATTGTTTGAGTATCCTGAAAACGGGCTTTTCAGAATGATGTTGCAGTGAATAAATATTGTAGGAGTGCATAGTGGCCCGTATAGCAGGCATTAACATTCCTGATCAGAAACATACTGTAATCGCATTAACCTCGATCTACGGTATCGGTAAAACCCGCTCACAAGCAATTTGTGCAGCAGCGGGTATTGCTGAAAATGTTAAGATCAGTGAGCTGTCTGAAGAGCAAATTGACAAGCTGCGTGACGAAGTTGCCAAATACGTTGTAGAAGGTGATCTGCGTCGTGAAGTAACCCTGAGTATCAAACGTCTGATGGATCTTGGTTGCTATCGTGGTTTGCGTCATCGTCGTGGTCTGCCAGTTCGCGGTCAGCGTACTAAGACCAATGCACGTACCCGTAAGGGTCCGCGTAAACCGATCAAGAAATAATCGGGGTATTGAATAATGGCAAAGGCACCTATTCGTGCACGTAAGCGTGTAAGAAAACAAGTCTCTGACGGTGTGGCTCATATCCATGCTTCTTTCAACAATACCATCGTTACTATAACTGATCGTCAGGGTAACGCATTGGGTTGGGCAACTGCCGGTGGTTCCGGTTTCCGTGGTTCTCGTAAATCTACTCCGTTTGCAGCTCAGGTTGCAGCAGAGCGCTGCGCTGAAGCAGTAAAAGAGTACGGAATTAAGAACCTGGAAGTTATGGTTAAAGGACCTGGTCCTGGCCGTGAGTCAACTATCCGTGCATTAAATGCGGCTGGTTTCCGCATCACTAATATTACTGATGTGACTCCGATCCCTCATAACGGTTGTCGTCCACCGAAGAAACGTCGCGTTTAATACGTCTTCGTTTTTTAGGATTGTTGGAGAAAAAAAATGGCAAGATATTTGGGTCCTAAGCTCAAGCTGAGCCGTCGCGAGGGTACAGACCTTTTCCTAAAGTCTGGCGTTCGCGCGATTGACACCAAGTGTAAATTAGAACAGGCACCAGGCCAGCACGGCGCACGTAAACCGCGTCTGTCTGACTATGGTGTACAGTTACGTGAAAAACAAAAAGTTCGTCGTATTTACGGTGTTCTGGAGCGTCAATTCCGTAACTACTATAAAGAAGCGACTCGTCTGAAAGGCAACACAGGTGAAAACCTGCTGAACTTGCTGGAAAGTCGCTTGGATAACGTCGTTTATCGTATGGGTTTTGGCGCGACTCGCGCTGAAGCACGTCAGATGGTAAGCCACAAGGCTATCACGGTAAATGGTCGCGTTGTTAATATCGCTTCTTATCAGGTATCCCCGAATGACGTAGTCAGCGTTCGTGAAAAAGCGAAGAAGCAGGCTCGCATTAAAGCAGCTTTAGAGCTGGCTGAGCAGCGTGAGAAACCAACTTGGTTGGAAGTTGATGCTGCGAAGATGGAAGGTGTGTTCAAGCGTATTCCTGAACGTACTGATCTATCCGCTGACATTAACGAACACCTGATCGTCGAGCTTTACTCCAAGTAAAGCTTAGCACCAAAGAGAGGACACAATGCAGGGTTCTGTGACAGAGTTTCTAAAACCGCGCCTGGTAGATATCGAGCAAGTCAGTTCGACGCACGCCAAGGTGACCCTTGAGCCATTAGAGCGTGGCTTTGGCCATACTCTTGGCAACGCACTGCGCCGTATTCTGCTTTCGTCTATGCCGGGTTGTGCGGTGACTGAGGTTGAGATTGATGGTGTACTGCATGAGTACAGCACCAAAGAAGGTGTACAGGAAGATATCCTGGAGATTCTCCTCAATCTGAAAGGGCTGGCGGTGAAGGTTCAGGGTAAAGATGAAGTTATCCTTACTTTGAATAAATCTGGCATTGGCCCTGTGACTGCAGCCGATATCATCCATGACGGTGATGTCGAAATCGTCAAGCCGCAGCACGTAATCTGCCATCTGACTGACGAAAGCGCTTCCATTAGTATGCGTATTAAAGTTCAGCGCGGTCGTGGATATGTGCCGGCTTCTGCCCGAATTCATTCGGAAGAAGATGAGCGCCCTATCGGTCGTTTGTTAGTAGATGCCTGCTATAGCCCAGTAGAGCGTATCGCCTACAATGTTGAAGCAGCTCGTGTAGAACAGCGTACTGACTTGGATAAGCTGGTTATCGAGATGGAAACTAACGGTACAATCGATCCTGAAGAGGCGATTCGCCGTGCAGCTACCATTCTGGCTGAACAACTAGAAGCTTTCGTTGATTTACGTGATGTACGTCAACCAGAAGTAAAAGAAGAGAAGCCAGAGTTTGATCCGATCCTGCTGCGCCCTGTTGACGATCTGGAATTGACTGTCCGCTCTGCTAACTGCCTTAAAGCAGAAGCTATCCACTACATCGGTGATCTGGTACAGCGTACTGAAGTTGAGTTACTTAAAACACCTAACTTGGGTAAAAAATCTCTTACTGAGATTAAAGATGTACTGGCTTCACGTGGACTTTCTCTGGGCATGCGTCTGGAAAACTGGCCACCAGCAAGTATTGCTGATGAATAACTAGATCACAGGTTAAGGTTTTACTGAGAAGGATAAGGTCATGCGCCATCGTAAGAGTGGTCGTCAATTGAACCGCAACAGCAGCCATCGCCAAGCTATGTTTCGTAACATGGCAGGTTCTTTAGTTCGTCATGAAATCATCAAGACGACTCTGCCTAAAGCGAAAGAACTGCGTCGCGTCGTTGAGCCGCTGATTACTCTTGCCAAGACCGACAGCGTAGCTAATCGTCGTCTGGCATTCGCCCGTACTCGTGATAACGAGATCGTGGCAAAACTGTTTAATGAACTGGGCCCGCGTTTTGCGAGCCGTGCAGGTGGTTACACTCGTATTCTGAAGTGTGGCTTCCGTGCTGGTGACAATGCACCGATGGCATACATCGAGCTTGTTGACCGTGCAGCAGAGTCTCAGACAGAAGTAGCATCTGCAGAGTAATCTGTAGGAGCGTAAAAAGCCGGGTATTATCCCGGTTTTTTATTGCCTTTTAATTTTGATCCTCTAACTCTCCGTTTTATATTCACCAGCTAATCTGCAAATTTTTCCTGTTCAGATGATCTCTTAGCCTATTCTGGTAGTATTGTGATTATTTTCTACTTGATGGGATAATCTTATGTATCGTATTGGTCAGTTGGCTAAATTAGCAGGTGTAACACCTGACACTATCCGCTTTTATGAAAAACAGGGGCTGATGCTTCATGGAGAAAGAACGGAAGGTGGTTATAGACTATATACTGAACAGGATCTACAGCGATTACGTTTTATCCGTTATGCAAAACAATTAGGTTTTACACTGGAAGCAATTGTAGAACTATTATCTATTAGGGTTGATCCTGAGCACTATACATGCAAGGAATCAAAACATATTGTTGATTCTAGATTGCGAGAAGTTGAAGAGAAATTATTGGAAATGCAAAAAATGCGTGATTCTTTGAAAATGTTGAGTGATGCTTGTTGTGGTAGTACTCACATCAGTACATATTGTTCTATATTGGAAATTTTAGAAGAAGGTGCGACAAACAGATAATTTTTCTTTATTGTTTTGAGTGCTAAGAGTACAATCGCATTGTTTTTAATCACAAAACTATTTTATTAATTAATTTAGAGGTTATTATGACAACATATCGCCATAAAAAAGGTGTTATCAAAGATAATGCTATAGAAGCCTTATTACATGATCCTTTGTTTAGACAGAGAGTAGAGAAAAATAAAAAAGGCAAAGGAAGTTATAATCGTAAAGAAAAGCATGGTTGGGAGGCCAATGATAATAATTTTATCAAGTTGTTATCATTGGCCTTCTAGCTTTTTAAGTAGATTCTATTAATCGAATAAGTCCGAATTGATGTTTTTACAGGAAGAAAGGACTTGGCTGGAAAAGCTTTTCTACTTCAGGCACGAATTTTTTATCAGTAATAAACATGATTACATGATCACCTTGTTGAATAATACTATAATCATTAGCAATGATAACTTCTTCATTACGGACAATGGCACCTATTGTTGTTCCTGGTGGTAATTTGATATCACTTATCTTACGCCCAACAACTTTTGAAGTATGTTCATCGCCATGAGCTATGGCCTCGATAGCTTCAGCAACTCCTCTTCTTAATGAGAACACACTGACAATATCTGCTTTACGGACATGACCAAGTAGCGCCGATACTGTTGCTTGTTGAGGTGAAATTGCAATATCAATGACCCCACCTTGTACTAAATCAACATATGCACTGCGTTGAATAAGAACCATTGCTTTTTTAGCCCCCATTCGTTTTGCAAGCATGGCTGACATAATATTGGCTTCATCATCATTTGTTAGTGCTATAAAAACGTCAACTTGTTCAATGTGTTCTTCAGCTAGCAATTCTTGGTCTGAAGCATCACCATAAAACACGATGGTATCGTGCAATAGTTCAGCTAATTCAATGGCTCTTTTTTGGTTATGCTCAATTAGTTTGACGCTGTAATCTTTTTCAAGTCGTAAGGCTAAGCCTGCACCAACATTACCGCCACCAACAATCATGATGCGTTTATACGGTTTTTCAAGGCGTTGTAATTCGCTCATTACGGCCCTGATATGTTGTGATGCTGCAACGAAGAAGACTTCATCTCCAGCTTCAATAATTGTTGAACCTTGTGGTCTAATGGGGCGATCTTGACGAAATATTGCAGCAACTTTGCTATCAATATGTGGCATATGCTCTCGGAGTGAGGATAAGGCATTGCCTACCAGTGAACCACCATAATAGGCTTTAACCGCGACAATGCTGACACGGCCTTCCGCAAAATTAACAACTTGTAATGCTCCTGGGTATTGGATTAATTTATAGATGTAATCAATAACCAGTTGCTCAGGAGATATTAGATAATCAATAGGAATATCATCAGGTTGAAATAATTTTTCTGATTCTCGGATATATTCTGATGAGCGTATCCTGGCGACTTTATTAGGCGTGTTAAATAGAGAATAAGCAATTTGGCATGCAACCATATTAGTTTCATCTGAATTTGTGACAGCTATTAACATATCAGCATCTTCAGCGCCAGCTTCCTTCAATATTCTGGGATGGGAGCCATGGCCATTGACAACTCGGAGATCGAATTTATCCTGTAACTGGCGTAGACGATCTGTATCGGTATCAACGACAGTAATATCATTGTTTTCATCAACTAAATTCTCAGCTAATGTTCCACCAACCTGGCCAGCACCCAGAATGATTATCTTCATAGCATTCTCTTCTCAATTGGAAGCCATCTTCTGTTCTTGATATTTTAGCAAAACCATAAAATTCTCTCGTTCAGTTTGAACGAGAGAGCGTTATTATTGCTTAGTTAGTCGGGCATAAAAGAAACCGTCACCGCCCGTAGCTTCTGGAATAATTTGTGTTCCAGGAGTATCTGAATTATCTGCTTCTGATAATACTGCATCGGGATGATGGGCCAAAAATGCTTTTATTTGCTCACTATTTTCCTGAGGTAAAATTGAACAGGTGGCATAAACCAGTGTGCCATTTTGCTTCAAATATGGCCAAATAGCTTCAAGGATTTCAGATTGCAATGTAACTAATTGATTTATATCTTCTTTTCTGCGTAGCCATTTTATGTCAGGGTGACGGCGAATAACCCCTGTAGCAGAGCACGGCGCGTCAAGAAGAATACGATCAAATTGTTCATCAGCAGCCCACTCGTGTGGAAGGCGTCCATCACCTGTTTTGACGATAGCATGCAAGTTAAGTCGTTGTAAATTCTCTTTTACTCGCTTAATTCGTTGCTCATCAATATCGATAGCGAGAACTTTAGATTTTGGTGCTATTTCGAGGATGTGAGTGGTTTTTCCACCAGGTGCAGCACAAAGATCCAGTATAGATTCACCGTCACATGGGCTTAAGAGTTCAGCACACCCCTGTGCGGAGCGATCCTGAATAGTTACCCAGCCTTGGCTAAATCCGGGTAGTGCACTGACAGGACAGGGATTCAGAAGACGAATAGCATTAGGATGGTTGATATCTAATTCTGCTTCTATATTAGTTTCTTCTAATAGTGCAAGATATTCTTTCGCCGTATGATGGAGTTGGTTAATTCGCAGCCACATAGGTGGTTTTTGGTTGTTGGCATCCACTATAGTTTGCCAATTTTGTGGATATGCTTTTTGAATGCGTTCTAGCAGCCATTTGGGATGTAGGTGTTGATTATTTGCCCGTTCGATTAATTCTTGTTGTTGGCGCTGAAATTGGCGAAGGACACCATTAATTACCCCTTTCAGCTGTGGTCGTTTTAAATTAGTTGCGCCATTGACGGTTTCGGCCAGTGCAGCGTGTGCAGGTATACGTGTATATATGAGCTGATATATACCAACCATGATTAGGTAGTGGAAAATACGTTGTTTTCCTTTCAATGGCGTTGCCATTAGTTGACTGATAAACCACTCAAGCTGAGGTAATACTCTCATCACACCAAAACAGATCTCTTGCAACAGCGCCTTATCTTTATCAGAAACTTTTTGTTGGAGTTCAGGCATAACAGTGCTGAGGGATTGCCCTTGGTCAAGCACTTGAGTGATTGCTTTTGCAGCGATGCTTCTCAGGTTATATGTATTTTTCATGGTATAGTCAAACAGCTGACTTTCGTCAGCATGGTAAATAGGAAGAAGCCTGAATGCTAAAATATTCAGGCAAAGTCAGGTTAGTATCAGTTGATTTTGCTACCAGGTGTAAACCACTCACGTTTAGAGTTTAAGAGATCGGCAACCGACATTGCTTTCTTGCCCGGTGGTTGCAATTGAACAATATTTAATATTCCATCGACAGTTGCAATTTGAATACCTTTTTTATCCGCGCTGATAATTGTTCCAGGAGCTTGGGTGGTTTGCTCTGCAATGACTTCTGCCTGCCAGATTTTAATTGGTTGATCATCAACTAAGAAGAAGCTCATAGGCCAAGGGTTAAAGGCACGAATACAACGCTCAATTTGGCTTGCAGGTAAATGCCAATCTACTTTTGCTTCATCTTTACTCAGTTTTTCGGCATAGGTTGTAAGTGTATCATCCTGAATTTCAGGCTGGAGTGTTCCCGATGTGATTAAATCTAAGGTGTTGAGTAAGGCTTTTGGCCCAATATCGGCAAGTTTTTCGTATAAGCTAGCACTGGTATCTTCATTTGTAATTGGACAAATGGCTTTCAACAGCATATTACCAGTATCAAGCCCTGCATCCATTTGCATGATCGTTACGCCAGTTTCTTGGTCACCAGCCCAAATGGAGCGTTGAATGGGGGCTGCACCACGCCAGCGAGGTAGCAAAGAACCGTGGACATTCAAGCATCCTAGATGTGGTATATCTAAAACGGCTTGAGGAAGAATTAAGCCATAGGCAACAACGACCATAATATCAGCTTGCTGCTCCATGACCCATTGTTGGCTTTCTTCTGTACGTAAGGTTTTTGGCTGGAAAACAGGAATATCATGTTCTTCAGCCAATACCTTTACAGGACTTGGTGTCAGTTTCTTACCTCTTCCTGCCGGCTTGTCTGGTGGAGCGAGCACTCCGACAACCTGGTGTTGAGAGTTTAATAAAGCAGCCAAATGGCGAGCCGCGAAATCAGGCGTTCCGGCAAAAATAATACGTAAAGAATCAGACACTGTTATTTCCTGCGATAATAAGAATTATTTGTTTTTGGCTCTCAGTCGGTCAATTTTTTCAACTTTCTGACGGATGCGTTGGCGTTTCAATGGTGATAAGTAATCAACAAAGAGTTTACCGACTAAATGATCCATTTCATGTTGAATACAGATTGCCAATAATCCATCGACTTCTAACTCAAATGGTTGGCCGTTATAGTTTAAGGCCTTAATTTTTACTTGCTCAGAGCGAGGCACAAATCCACGCTGTTCAGGAACAGATAAACAACCTTCTTCTATTCCTGTTTCACCAGTTTCATTAATTAATTCCGGGTTGATCAGAACAAGACGTTGATCACGATCCTCAGAGACGTCAATGACAATAATTCTCTGATGTATATCGACTTGTGTTGCCGCTAAACCAATACCTTCCTCTGCATACATCGTTTCAAACATATCATCAACGATATGCTGGATTTCTGCATCGACTTTTTCTACTGGCTTGGCAACTGTGCGAAGTCGCTCGTCTGGATAATGTAATACTTGTAAAACTGACATATATGTTTAGAACTGCATCCAAAAAGTGAGTGATAATTGATGCCTATTCTAGACATTTCCCATTTAGATTGACAGTATTGAACATAAATTAATCATGAGAGTATTGCTCTCAACCTCAGGTCAGGATGACGATATGGAAGCGATGGAAATGTGGTTAAGAATGAAAATGGTCTCTCATCTTTCAGCAGCGAAGGCCATGCTTATTATGGATCGCCTGTTACAAACGGAAAATTACAGTATATCTTCCCTTAAAGCATGTGGTCTGTCATCTGCACAATGCTTGCAATTTATGAAAGCTAACACTTCCGCGCTGGTTTCGGCTCTCAATTGGTTAGAACAACCAGAGCATCATTTGTTGACTTTCTCTCATCCCGCATATCCACCTTTATTAAAGCAAATACATTCTCCACCTCTTGTTCTGTTTGTTATAGGTGATGTATCGGTCTTATCTCAAAAGCAAATTTCAATGGTTGGTAGTAGGGCTGCGACTTTTTATGGCGAAAAGTGGGGAAAGATATTTGCTAGTGACTTGGCTAAAAATAATCTGGTAATAACTAGTGGGCTGGCGATTGGTATTGATGGTATCTGCCATCAGGCAGCATTGGATTCGGGAGGGAAAACAGTAGCGGTACTTGGTAGTGGTTTTAAAAATATCTACCCCAGTAGACATAAATCCTTGGCCAGACATATTAAAGAAAATGGAGCATTAGTTTCCGAATTCTTTCCTGATGCGCCACCTAAAGCCAAGCATTTCCCAAGGCGAAATCGAATTATTAGTGGGTTAAGTTTGGCTCTTCTTATTGTGGAAGCTCATAAGAATAGTGGATCACTGATTACAGCGCGTTGTGCTCTTGAACAAGGGAGAGACATCTTTGCATTACCTGGTCCATTAGGCACTCCTGCGAACGAAGGTAATCATTGGTTGATTAAACAAGGGGCTTATTTGGCAACAAATGTAATGGATATCATGGAACATATTAGTTCGTCGTTTCAATGGATTAACATCGAAGAGAAAGGTCAGGAGGAAGAAAATAAACAATTTGAACAAACAGAGTTGCCATTTGTGGATGTGCTGGTTAACGTAAGTAGTGAAGTTACACCTATTGATGTGATTGCCCAGCGCTCTTCCCTGCCTGTTACCGAAGTTATGACCAAATTATTGGAGTTGGAACTCATGGGAAAAGTTGCTGTTGTTGCTGGTGGGTATGTCCGAACTAATTAAGCGATTTAATTTGTGCTTTTTCCAATGTTATGGTGGCTGCCGATATTCAGCGAGTGAGATATGTCTAAGAAAGTACCTTTTATTATAAAAGAAATAGAGTGTTGCCCTGAGTGTAATGCTGAGTTAGTGATCCGCAATGGCGCTCATGGCCCATTTTATGCGTGTTCCAGTTATCCATCTTGCCACTATCTTCGTCCTTTGAAAGCACAAGTAGATGGACATATTGTTAAAGAATTGGATGGGCAAATCTGTCCAAAATGTGGTTTCACTTTAGCCTTACGTCAAGGGCGTTATGGTATGTTCATTGGCTGTGGTCATTATCCTGAATGTGAATATACAGAATTAATTGATAAACCAGATGATACGTCAATTAATTGCCCTCAATGCCAGCAAGGAAAATTACTCCAGCGTAAATCTCGTTTTGGTAAGACATTTTATTCCTGTAGTCGCTATCCAGAGTGTCAGTTTGCACTTAACAATAAGCCTACCTCAGGTGAATGCATGTTTTGTCACTATCCATTGTTAATAGAAAAGCATACTTCCCAAGGTGTGAAATTATTTTGTGCCAGTAAATTGTGTAGTAAGCAGCAAGTTAACGAAATTGAGAAATGAAATGAGTGACGTAATCTCACCAGTATTTGATGAAGTTATCACGGCCTTAAAAGAAGAAAAAGTTATTGCCTATCCAACTGAAGCCGTTTTTGGATTAGGGTGTGATCCCGATAGTGAAAATGCAGTGCAAGCGCTATTAGCGTTGAAAAATAGGCCTTGGGAGAAAGGATTAATTCTTATTGCTGATAAGTATGAGAGATTATGTCCTTATATTGATGATGAACAGATAAATGATACACAGAAAGAAACCATATTCTCATCTTGGCCTGGTCCTGTTACGTGGGTAATCCCCGCTAAAGCAACCACACCAAAATGGTTGACTGGCAAATTTTCAACATTGGCCGTTAGAGTTACGGATCACCTTTTGGTTCAGCAGCTATGTGCTATATATGAAAAACCACTTGTTTCAACCAGTGCGAATCTAAGTGGATTAGAACCATGTCGTAGTGTAGAAGAAGTACGGCAGCAATTTGGCAATCGTGTCCCAATATTAGAAGGAGAAGTTGGTGAGCGTAAGAATCCATCAGAAATCAGGGATGCGTTAACTGGCAAATTATATCGGCAAGGGTAGGTAATCATGGATAAATTCGCTGTTTTTGGTAATCCAATCGCACATAGTAAATCTCCTTATATTCATCAATTGTTTGCTGAGCAAACAGGTATCGAACATCAGTATGGGAGAGTACTTGCTCCGGTGGAAAACTTTGAACAAACCTTAACTCATTTTTTCGAACAGGGGGGACTAGGAGCGAATATCACTGTTCCTTTCAAAGAGAAAGCCTATAAATGCTCAGATGAATTGACTGAACGGGCGAGTATCTGTGGTGCAGTTAACACATTAAAACGGATAGAGGGAAGCCGACTGCTCGGTGACAATACTGATGGAATGGGATTATTAGTAGACTTGCAGCGACTCAAATTCCTCTCTCAAGGACAGAAAATTCTGATCATAGGTGCTGGTGGAGCTGCGAAAGGTGTATTGTCTTCTTTATTATTACTGGGCTGTTCAGTCACTATTACTAACCGAACATTTGAACGTGCTCAAATAATCGCAAATACATTTTCTCTATTAGGTGATATCCAGGCCATTGAAATGAGTGCTCTTGGCCTTATTACTCCAGATTTTGATATTATCATTAATGCAACAGCTTCTGGCCTTGATGGACAAATTCCTGCTATCTCTCCGTTGATTTTTCAAAATAATAGTGTGTGTTACGACATGTATTACCAGCATGGATTAACTCCTTTCCTTACGTTTGCCCATCAAAATGGTGTTTCACGTTTGGTTGATGGCTTAGGAATGTTGGTAGGGCAGGCTGCGTATTCTTTTGAATTATGGCATGGAGTATTCCCCGAAATAGAACCTGTTTTAACGACCTTAAGACGGGAGTTACATGTATGAATCAATCAATTCAATTTCCTGATCGGGAAGAGTGGAATGAGGTAGAAAATAAGGTGATATTTCCAGCAATGGTGAATGGTTTGCTGGTGGAATGTATGATTAGTTCTGATGAAATAATAGAGCGTTATGGTAAGGATCATCACCCACTCGATTTGTTTCGCCAATATCGCTGGGATTTGGAAGAAGAGTTTGAAACAGCCATTGTGAGTGGGCATGATGATCAATTTGGACGCTACTCTTTGCTTTCAGATTGTGTTGATAGATAGTCATTTTTCCAGCTAACGTAATTATTAGCGGAATAAAGCAGCCCTTCCAATTCTTCAGGTTTGAGTTTTCGTACTTGTTTGGCAGGGCTACCGACATACAGGTAACCGCTTTCTAATTTTTTACCTGGAGGAACTAGGCTACCAGCTCCAATCACAACATCATCTTCAATAGTCACTCCATCGAGTAAAATGGAACCCATGCCAACTAAGACTCGATTCCCAATTTTACACCCATGTAGCATTGATTTATGACCTACCGTGACATCTTCGCCAATTATTAGTGGGAAGCCATTTGGATTATCAGGAGATTTATGAGTCACATGTAAAACAGAACCATCTTGAATATTTGTACGTGAACCAATTGAGACATAATTTACATCTCCCCTGATAACTACAAGGGGCCAAATGCTGACATTGTCTGCTAATTTGACATCTCCAATTACAACAGAAGAAGGATCTAAAAGAACTTTTTGACCGACTTGAGGATAGAAATTTAGATATTGGCGTAAAACAGTAGGCATAAAAACCTCAACAATAAGAGTGGATCGCAAACATATAAACAATTATATAGGAATGTTATTGAGGAAAAAAACGCCATGCAATGGAATGATCTGCATTAATATTAGCCTATTTGAGTGATTTTTATATTTATGGGGGCAAAAAGTGTTCGCTTAAAAATAAAATTGCAAAAAACTATTGTCAGCGCCGTAAAACCCCCTATAATGCGCCACCACTGACCGACGCTGAGCTGAAACAGGCCGCGCAGGACGGTGAGAGAAAAGCGAAAATAATCGCTTGACTCTGGCGGCGAAAAGCGTAAGATACGCAGCCTCGCAACCCGGAAGGCACTTCCGGTTGCCAACGCTCTTTAACAAATTAATCAGACAATCTGTGTGGGCACTCGCAAGACACTATCGATATGCCGAAAGGCAAAAAAGATTAAAGTCTTAAAGAGTGACCTG
>NZ_NKHQ01000002.1:29874-32839 GCF_014467265.1 Xenorhabdus sp. TS4
GAAGACACCTTCGGGTTGTGAGGTTAAGCGACTAAGCGTACACGGTGGATGCCTAGGCAGTCAGAGGCGATGAAGGACGTGCTAATCTGCGAAAAGCGCCGGTGAGCTGATATGAAGCGCTATCAGCCGGCGATGTCCGAATGGGGAAACCCAGTGCAATCCGTTGCACTATCCTTACCTGAATTCATAGGGTAAGGAGGCGAACCGGGGGAACTGAAACATCTCAGTACCCCGAGGAAAAGAAATCAACCGAGATTCCCCCAGTAGCGGCGAGCGAACGGGGAGGAGCCCAGAGCCATCAGCGATATGAGTGTCAGGAGAACGGTCTGGAAAGGCCGGCAGTAAAGGGTGAGAGCCCCGTATCCGAAGACACTGGTATTGTGAGCTCAACGAGTAGGGCGGGACACGTGGTATCCTGTCTGAACATGGGGGGACCATCCTCCAAGGCTAAATACTCCTGACTGACCGATAGTGAACCAGTACCGTGAGGGAAAGGCGAAAAGAACCCCGGCGAGGGGAGTGAAAGAGAACCTGAAACCGTGTACGTACAAGCAGTGGGAGCCTTGATTTATCAGGGTGACTGCGTACCTTTTGTATAATGGGTCAGCGACTTATATTCTGTAGCAAGGTTAACCGCATAGGGGAGCCGCAGGGAAACCGAGTCTTAACTGGGCGTTAAGTTGCAGGGTATAGACCCGAAACCCGGTGATCTAGCCATGGGCAGGTTGAAGGTTGGGTAACACTAACTGGAGGACCGAACCGACTAATGTTGAAAAATTAGCGGATGACTTGTGGCTGGGGGTGAAAGGCCAATCAAACCGGGAGATAGCTGGTTCTCCCCGAAAGCTATTTAGGTAGCGCCTCGTGAAGTCATCTTCGGGGGTAGAGCACTGTTTCGGCTAGGGGGTCATCCCGACTTACCAACCCGATGCAAACTGCGAATACCGAAGAATGTTATCACGGGAGACACACGGCGGGTGCTAACGTCCGTCGTGAAGAGGGAAACAACCCAGACCGCCAGCTAAGGTCCCGAAGTCATGGTTAAGTGGGAAACGAAGTGGGAAGGCTCAGACAGCCAGGATGTTGGCTTAGAAGCAGCCATCATTTAAAGAAAGCGTAATAGCTCACTGGTCGAGTCGGCCTGCGCGGAAGATGTAACGGGGCTAAACCATGCACCGAAGCTGCGGCAGCGACACGAATGTGTTGTTGGGTAGGGGAGCGTTCTGTAAGCCGGTGAAGGTGAACTGTGAGGTTTGCTGGAGGTATCAGAAGTGCGAATGCTGACATAAGTAACGATAAAGCGGGTGAAAAACCCGCTCGCCGGAAGACCAAGGGTTCCTGTCCAACGTTAATCGGGGCAGGGTGAGTCGACCCCTAAGGCGAGGCTGAAAAGCGTAGTCGATGGGAAACAGGTTAATATTCCTGTACTGGCCATAATTGCGATGGGGGGACGGAGAAGGCTAGGCAAGCCGGGCGACGGTCGTCCCGGTTTAAGTGTGTAGGTGGGATAACTTGGCAAATCCGGTTATCCAAGACACTGAGGCACGATGACGAGGCATTACGGTGCTGAAGTTGCTGATGCCCCGCTTCCAGGAAAAGCCCCTAAGCGTCAGATTATGGTCAATCGTACCCCAAACCGACACAGGTGGTCAGGTAGAGAATACTCAGGCGCTTGAGAGAACTCGGGTGAAGGAACTAGGCAAAATGGTGCCGTAACTTCGGGAGAAGGCACGCTGGCGTCAGGTGAAGAAACACGCTTTCGGAGCCGAGGCCAGTCGCAGATACCAGCTGGCTGCAACTGTTTAATAAAAACACAGCACTGTGCAAACACGAAAGTGGACGTATACGGTGTGACGCCTGCCCGGTGCTGGAAGGTTAATTGATGGGGTTAGCCGCAAGGCGACGCTCTTGATCGAAGCCCCAGTAAACGGCGGCCGTAACTATAACGGTCCTAAGGTAGCGAAATTCCTTGTCGGGTAAGTTCCGACCTGCACGAATGGCGTAATGATGGCCAGGCTGTCTCCACCCGAGACTCAGTGAAATTGAACTCGCTGTGAAGATGCAGTGTACCCGCGGCAAGACGGAAAGACCCCGTGAACCTTTACTATAGCTTGACACTGAACCTTGAGCCTTGATGTGTAGGATAGGTGGGAGGCTGTGAAATGTGGACGCCAGTCTGCATGGAGCCATCCTTGAAATACCACCCTTGAATGTTTGATGTTCTAACGTCGGCCCGTTATCCGGGTTGCGGACAGTGTCTGGTGGGTAGTTTGACTGGGGCGGTCTCCTCCCAAAGCGTAACGGAGGAGCACGAAGGTTAGCTAATCACGGTCGGACATCGTGAGGTTAGTGCAATGGCATAAGCTAGCTTGACTGCGAGAGTGACGGCTCGAGCAGGTGCGAAAGCAGGTCATAGTGATCCGGTGGTTCTGTATGGAAGGGCCATCGCTCAACGGATAAAAGGTACTCCGGGGATAACAGGCTGATACCGCCCAAGAGTTCATATCGACGGCGGTGTTTGGCACCTCGATGTCGGCTCATCACATCCTGGGGCTGAAGTAGGTCCCAAGGGTATGGCTGTTCGCCATTTAAAGTGGTACGCGAGCTGGGTTTAGAACGTCGTGAGACAGTTCGGTCCCTATCTGCCGTGGGCGTTGGAAGATTGCAAGGGGCTGCTCCTAGTACGAGAGGACCGGAGTGGACGCACCACTGGTGTTCGGGTTGTCATGCCAATGGCACTGCCCGGTAGCTAAGTGCGGAAGAGATAACCGCTGAAAGCATCTAAGCGGGAAACTTGCCTTAAGATGAGTCTTCCCTTGTCCCTAGAGGACACTGAAGGAACGTTCGAGACGAGGACGTAGATAGGCCGGGTGTGTAAGCGTTGCGAGACGTTGAGCTAACCGGTACTAATGACCCGTGCGGCTTAACCTGACAACACCGAAGGTGTTTTGGGGTTTGAGAGAGA
>NZ_NKHQ01000002.1:32939-99899 GCF_014467265.1 Xenorhabdus sp. TS4
AAGAAATTCGGTGGTGCGGTAGTTCAGTTGGTTAGAATACCGGCCTGTCACGCCGGGGGTCGCGGGTTCGAGTCCCGTCCGCACCGCCACCGTATTTAGGGGCGTAGTTCAATTGGTAGAGCACCGGTCTCCAAAACCGGGTGTTGGGAGTTCGAGCCTCTCCGCCCCTGCCAGTTAACAAATAAGTAATAATTGATATAGCTTTCAGATTAATAGCCCAGCTAAAGTTAGCTGGGTTTTTTGTTGTTTGTCATTTTTTGTACAGCTCTAACGTACTATGGCTCTAACATATTGCAATTCTGACCTATATTTTTACTGACATATAGTTTTTAACTTCTAGTCTCGTGTGATTCTAATTTCTTTGCGGGTGCTACTCCTTTGCTCGCTCTATACCGTACATCAATCCTTATTTTTCTATAGTTTTGCTATAAAAGTTGTTTTTGGTTAGTTACAGGTGCTTTCTCAACAGGAATTTTTAATAAGTGTTGGATAAGCGCTTGTTGGTCACTGTTTTGTAGCCATACAGCGTACAATGGCCGTTCTATTAACTGATTATTATTAGGTAAGGCAACGAGTTTCGGATATTCTTCTTGCCAATGTACAGGAAGGAAGGTTGCAGCATTAACGCTATCCAATAATTCTCTGGCAATATGTGCTGATGTGGTTGTAATGATAGGTGGATGATCGTTCTTTAAGATTTGTTGTTCTTGTTGGTGAAAATCAGCTCCCCACTCTAATTTAATATAATTTTCTACTGTCTTATCAATGTTATTCAGGGTTGTTAATAAAATAAGCTGGATATTACCTATCAACTGACTTTGAAACTCATCCATTTTGGGCGGTTCAGTGGTAATTAAGAGATCCAATTCACGAGAATGCAATTGTTTGACTAGCGACTGGCGTGTTGAAACGAAAGACTCGATTCTTGTTTCCCGATGGTGTTGATAAAATGTATTTATCCAGGATGTTAGATAACTTTCCCATAGGGATGCTGTAGCGCCGATAGAGAGTTTTGTATGCTGGGCGACATAATTGATTTCTTTCTTCGCCAATTGCCAGGTACTCATTAGTGATTCTGCATAAGGTACTAGGCGTTCTCCAGCTGCTGTTAGGCGGATATTATTACGATGCCGTGTGAATAGATTGGTACCCAACTGATTTTCTAGTTGGCGGATACGAAAACTAACAGCGGATTGTGTTAAATAGAGCGATTCAGCTGCCCGACCAAAGTGACGAGTCTTACTGACTTCCAAAAAGGTTTTCAGTAATTCAGTATCCACATGCATCTCCAATAGTTTTTGTCGTTAAGATTTAAATATTTTGTTTTACAGAATGTCAAGCCTCCCTAATACTCCGCGCCATAATTAGTATGACTTAGAGTTAGGAGTGTGTCAGATGGCTGAAAGCTTCATCACGACTAATCGTTTTTTTGATAATAAAAATTATCCACGTGGATTTTCCCGTCATGGTGATTTCACCATCAAAGAGGCTCAATTGCTAGAACGTTATGGTCATGCGTTCAATGAATTGGACCTTGGTAAACGTGAACCTCAAACAGAAGAAGAAAAACTGTTTGTTGCAGTTTGCCGTGGTGAACGTGCACCTGCAACGACAGAAGAAAAGGTATGGACTAAATATTTGGCAAAAATTAGCCGTCCAAAACGTTTTCATACCCTTTCCGGTGGAAAACCGCAGCTTGATTCTTCAGAGGACTATACCGATACTGATGATTAATACCATCATTAATATTAATCATCTATCCAAGAGGGGCAGTTGTCCCTCTTCTAACCGATAACTTATCCAGCCTGCTTCTGTAATTGAATAAGTAACCTATCCATACTTCGGTAGCTGAGTGCTTCCATAATATCTGGTTTTTCTATTCTTGTTTGTTCTTTTAAGTCTGCAATTGTGCGAGAAACCCTAAGTATTCTGTGCCAGGCACGTATAGATAGTCCTAATTTCAATAAAGTATTTTCCAGAAAAACCGCATTTTCCATGTTAATTTTGCAAATATCTTCGGTTTGTTTGCTACTGAGACGGGCATTGATGTGCCCACAGCGCTCTATTTGTATTTTTCTTGCTTTTGCTACGCGTTTTTTGATTTCTTGACTACTTTCTCCATATTTTGTTGATGATTGACTTAAAATTCCTGGAGGAAGAAGGGGAACTTCAATAGAGAGATCAAAACGATCTAAAAAAGGGCCTGATAGTTTAGAGAGATAACGTAATACTTGGTGTGGACTACTTCGGTTATGTATTCCTTGATGATAGCCGGTTGGACTAGGGTTCATGGCTGCAATCAATTGAACTTGGGCAGGAAATCGGACTTTTGCTCTGGCACGGGATATTACTATTTCGCCAGATTCTAACGGTTCCCGTAGGGCATCAAGGACACTGCGATTAAATTCAGGTAATTCGTCTAGAAATAACACACCATTATGGGCAAGAGAAATTTCTCCCGGCTTAGGTATTGAGCCTCCCCCAACAAGAGCTGCCATTGAAGAACTGTGATGAGGGGTTCTAAACGGGCGTATATGCCATTTTTGAGGATTAACGGGGCATCCCGCTAAACTATTGATTGCAGCGACGTCTAGAGCTTCCTGATGCGTCAATGGTGGTAATAAACCACATAATCGGCTGGCAAGCATAGTTTTGCCGGTGCCTGGAGGACCGAGCAGCAGAAGATTATGACCGCCAGCGGCTGTGATCTCCAGTGCCCGTTTAGCTTGTTCCTGCCCAATAATATCCTGTATATCCAAAATAAATGATTCAGTCTGTAGTTCGACAGGAGAAGGAGAGGATAAGGTCGCATTTTCTCCTTGTAAGAAATGGCAGATTTGCAGTAAATGATTTGCCATTAGCGTTTCGTTTTGAGACAAAATTGCAAGTTCAGCTTGGTTTTCTGAGGAAAGGATCAGTTGTCTTCCTGCCCTTTTTGCACTCAATGCTGCGGGAATTGCTCCCGTAACTTGCCGTATTTCACCAGAGAGTGCTAATTCACCTAAAAACTCATAATTATGTAGCTTATCTGTCGGGATCTGCTCCGATGCAGCTAAAATTGCAATAGCGATGGGTAAATCATATCTTCCCCCTTCTTTGGGGAGATCTGCGGGTGCTAAATTGACGGTAATCCTTTTGGGTGGATAAGTAAAACCACTATTGATCAGAGCGCTTCGGACACGATCTCTGGCTTCCTTTACGGTAGTTTCAGGTAAACCAACAAGGGTGAGACCGGGTAAACCATTACTGATATGTGCTTCTATCGTGACGATAGGGGAATCAATACCAATTGTTGCCCGTGTATGAATAACGGCCAGTGCCATGATGCTCTCCTTAGCAAGAAAGCAGTTATCATGGATCGATAAAAAATAATGAAAAGTCGCTTTTCTTTATTTTGTGAAAAGGTTCGTAAATATATTTATCACTATGATTATACTGACAACCATTCAGTTGTTTGGATTTTAATAATAACATAATGTTATATATGAATAATCTAACAAGCTGGAATTTTTATGATAAAAAAATCGAGCGGGAATAAGTGGTACTCATCGATAACTATAACTTGATAAAATACATAAGATTAATTTAATTAATCTTGAGCATATATACTATTAACTATGATAATAGTTAATCATAAAAATTAGTTTTGATCGTATTTTTGCCATGTTATCGAGACTTAGACGATTAACTCGTTTTTTTATTATTTTATTTATTAATTATTTTACTAAACAAACAGATGGCAATTTTTTCTGAAATAAAAATGAGTGAATTACAGTGGATTTATCTATTTTTTAGTTATCTAAATGAAAAATATGAATAAAATAATTTTGTTATAAAAAAACAAAAATAATCGTTGTCAATAATCATAGAAAGTGATAACTCTTAAATATACGTCAAGCATACAAATTAAAAACGAATAGAATTATGAACGCATTTGTCTTTGTCCTAGTGATTAGCCTAATTATTAGCGTGGTGGTGATTATTCCACCGTGCGGGGCTGCACTTGGACGAAGAACGGCTTAGACAGAAGAATAGCCAGATTCCAAAAACCCCCGCACCGAAAGGCGCGGGGGTTTTTTTTAGGTCTGATACTGAGTTCGACAAAATAGAAGTAACAAAACATCGCAACAGCCAACAGCAAGGTAAACGTAACAGGGGAGACGGCAATGAACGGGGCACAATCGGTTGTAGAGGCATTACGAAAACAGGGAATTGAAAAAGTTTTTGGTTATCCTGGTGGAGCAATCATGCCAGTTTATGATGCGCTGTATGATGGTGGTGTTGAGCACATTTTGTGTCGCCATGAACAAGGCGCTGTTATGGCAGCTATTGGCTATGCGAGAGCAAGTGGTAAGCCAGGCGTTTGCATCGCGACATCAGGGCCAGGAGCGACAAACTTAATCACGGGATTGGCTGACGCATTATTGGATTCCGTTCCTGTTGTCGCTATTACGGGTCAGGTGAGTTCTGAATTTATCGGGACAGATGCCTTTCAGGAAATCGATATACTGGGAATGTCTCTTTCTTGTACAAAACACAGTTTTCTTGTTGATTCACTGGAAAAATTACCTCAAATCATGGCCGATGCTTTCTCCATTGCCATGAATGGTCGCCCGGGCCCTGTTCTGATTGATTTACCAAAAGATATTCAGTTAGCACAAGGTGATTTTGCCCCCTATTTAATACCGATATCCCCTAAATTTTCTCTTCCAAAACAAGAGATTGAATTTGCTCGTCAATTGTTAGCTTCATCTCGGAAACCTATTTTGTATGTGGGTGGAGGGGTTGGCATGTCTGGTGCTGTTCCTGAATTGCGTAATTTTGTATCTGAAACGGGTGTTCCCGTTGTTTCCACATTGAAAGGTTTGGGAGCGGCAGATTTTAAACATGAATGTTATTTGGGAATGTTAGGGATGCATGGTACTAAAGCCGCTAACCTTGCCGTTCAATCCTGTGATTTGTTAATTGCCGTTGGGGCGCGTTTTGATGACCGTGTTACAGGAAAGTTGAATACTTTTGCACCTAAAGCCAAAGTTATTCATTTGGATATTGATCCTGTTGAATTTAATAAATTACGTCAGACTCATGTTTCATTATTGGGTGATTTAAAAACCCTATTGCCTCATTTACAACAACCTTTATCGATCCAAGCCTGGCAACAAAAAATCAAACAATTAAAAAACGAACATGCATGGTGTTATGACTGTCAGGGCGAAAGCATTTATGCTCCGTTGCTGCTGAAGCAGGTTTCTGAACGTGCCTCGTCCAGCACAGTTATCACAACCGATGTTGGGCAGCATCAGATGTGGGCTGCTCAGCACATGACTTTTAGTCAGCCAGAAAATTTCATCACATCAAGTGGATTAGGCACGATGGGATTCGGCATTCCAGCGGCGGTTGGTGCCCAGATGGCTCGTCCTGAAGATATGGTTATCTGCATATCTGGTGACGGCTCCTTTATGATGAATGTTCAAGAATTAGGCACTATTAAACGCAAGCAATTGCCGGTCAAACTGATCTTATTGGATAACCAAAGATTGGGCATGGTTCGTCAGTGGCAAGAGTTGTTTTTTGACAAACGTTATAGCGAAACGATCTTAACTGATAATCCTGATTTTCTTACGTTGGCGCGGGCGTTTGGTATTCCGGGACAGAGAGTTACTGACAAAGCACAAGTGGACGAAGCATTGGATGCTTTGTTCAACAGTGAGGGTGCGTATTTATTACATGTGTCTATTGATGAATTAGAGAATGTCTGGCCATTGGTTCCACCAGGCGCAAGCAACGAAACCATGTTGGAGAAATCATTATGAGACAGCATCAACTTGCTATTAAGGCGCGGTTTTGCCCTGAGATTTTGGAACGGATTCTGAGGGTTACCCGTCACCGCGGGTTTCAGATATGCGCATTGAATATGGATCATATAACAGATAGTGATAATGTAAATATTGAACTCACCGTGTCTAGCCAGCGTCCAGTTAATTTACTTTTTTCTCAACTGATGAAATTGGTGGATGTTGCTGGTGTTGAGATCAAAAACAAAGAATCACGATTAATAAGCGCATAATGCGCCATTGAAGGAAAACTGAGAATGACAAAGCAAGCTGATTATATTTGGTTCAATGGAGAAATGGTGCCTTGGGCAGATGCTAAAGTTCACGTTATGTCCCATGCCTTACATTATGGTACTTCGGTATTTGAGGGGATTCGTTGCTATGACTCCCACAAAGGGCCCGTTGTTTTTCGTCATCGTGAACATATGCAGCGCTTGCGTGACTCAGCCAAGATTTACCGTTTCCCAGTGAGTCAAAGTGTGGACGAATTGATGGAAGCTTGCCGTGAAACGCTGCGTAAAAATAAATTGGTCAGTGCTTACATTCGCCCATTGATATTTGTGGGTCATGTTGGAATGGGAGTAAACCCACCTGCTGGCTATAAAACAGACGTTATCATTGCTGCTTTTCCGTGGGGAGCTTATCTCGGTGAGGAAGCTTTAGATCAGGGCATTGATGCGATGGTTTCTTCATGGAATCGCATGGCAGCAAATACGATCCCTACAGGCGCAAAAGCGGGAGGCAACTATCTCTCTTCTTTGTTGGTGGGAAGTGAAGCACGACGTCATGGTTATCAGGAAGGTATTGCCCTGGATGTTCATGGTTATATTTCAGAAGGTGCGGGCGAAAACTTATTTGAAGTGAAGGACGGAATTCTATTCACGCCGCCATTTGCTTCATCTGCTTTGCCAGGGATCACCCGTGATGCCATCATCAAGTTGGCACAAGATCTTGGCCTGGAAGTTCGTGAACAGGTACTTTCTCGCGAATCGCTTTATTTAGCGGATGAAGTATTCATGACAGGAACGGCTGCGGAGATCACTCCGGTTCGTAGTGTAGATGGTATTCAGGTGGGTATCGGCAAATGTGGCTCCGTCACTAAAAAAATTCAAAGTGCGTTCTTTGGCTTATTTGATGGTACGACAGAAGATAAATGGGGTTGGTTGGATCCAGTTAATCCTTAATAAAAAATATAAAACTCAACAGGCGGTCGTTCCCCGCCTGTTTTGATTGCTGAAGTTAATTGATAAGACTGACATGGGAGTGAAGACAATGCCTAAATACCGTTCTGCCACGACGACTCATGGCCGCAATATGGCGGGAGCCCGTGCCTTATGGCGAGCCACAGGTATGACAGATGCAGATTTTGGAAAACCTATTATTGCGGTTGTTAACTCATTCACGCAGTTTGTGCCAGGACATGTACATTTGCGTGATCTTGGCAAGCTGGTGGCAGAACAGATTCAGGCATCAGGGGGAGTTGCGAAAGAGTTCAATACCATCGCTGTTGATGATGGTATTGCAATGGGACATGGTGGAATGCTCTATTCGTTACCTTCGCGTGAGTTGATTGCTGACTCGGTGGAATACATGGTCAATGCCCACTGTGCTGATGCTATGGTGTGTATTTCCAACTGCGACAAAATCACGCCAGGCATGTTGATGGCATCTTTGCGCTTGAATATTCCGGTTATTTTTGTTTCTGGTGGTCCAATGGAAGCGGGTAAGACGCGATTATCCGATCAACTGATTAAACTGGATTTGGTCGATGCCATGATTCAGGGCGCCAACCCAAATGTCAGTGATGAACAGAGCGAGCAAATCGAACGTTCTGCCTGTCCGACGTGTGGCTCTTGCTCAGGTATGTTTACGGCGAATTCGATGAATTGTTTGACCGAAGCGCTTGGACTTTCACAGCCAGGTAATGGTTCATTGCTCGCTACTCATGCTGATCGTAAAACTCTGTTTATCAATGCTGGTAAACGCATTGTTGAACTAACTAAACGCTATTATGAACAAGATGATGATAGCGCTCTCCCACGTAATATTGCGACCAAAGCGGCATTTGAAAATGCGATGACATTGGATATTGCGATGGGGGGATCGACTAACACTGTTCTGCATTTGTTGGCCGCAGCGCAGGAAGCTGAAGTTGACTTCACGATGACGGATATTGATCGTCTGTCTCGTCAGGTGCCGCATTTATGTAAAGTTGCTCCGAGCACCCAGAAATACCATATGGAAGACGTCCATCGTGCTGGCGGTGTGATTGGTATCCTGGGTGAGCTTGATCGGGCTGGTCTTTTGTATCGCGATGTGAAAAATGTTTTGGGTTTGGATTTACCACAAACATTGGCCCAGTACGACATCATGCTGACAAAAGATGAAAATGTTAAGCGGATGTATGCAGCGGGGCCGGCGGGAATTCGTACCACACAAGCTTTCTCACAAGATTGTCGTTGGCCGTCGTTGGATGCAGATCGCGAGGCAGGATGTATTCGTGAACGTAATCATGCTTACAGTCAGGATGGTGGGCTGGCTGTTTTGTTCGGCAACATTGCAAGAGACGGTTGCATTGTGAAAACAGCAGGCGTTGATAAAGAAATCCTGACTTTCCGTGGTCCAGCCAAAGTTTACGAGAGCCAGGAGGATGCGGTAGAAGCCATTCTTGGTGGAAAAGTAGTGGCGGGAGACGTGGTTGTTATTCGTTATGAAGGGCCGAAAGGTGGCCCAGGTATGCAAGAGATGCTCTATCCTACCACCTATCTGAAATCGATGGGATTGGGGAAAAGTTGTGCATTGATTACGGATGGGCGTTTCTCAGGCGGAACATCGGGCTTATCTATTGGTCATGTCTCTCCAGAAGCGGCAAATGGTGGTTTGATTGGCCTGATTTATGACGGTGATATTATCAATATTGATATTCCAAATCGTAAAATTCAGTTGGATGTGGTGGAAACAGCACTGGCAGAGCGTACACAGGCTGAATTATCTCGCGGAGATAAAGCGTGGACACCTAAGTCCCGTGAGCGTCAGGTTTCTTTGGCATTACGTGCTTATGCTTCATTGGCGACCAGTGCTGATAAAGGCGCTGTGCGCGATAAAACCAAACTGGGGAGTTAATTGTGGCGGTTTATCCTCTTAATACTGAACCCAAGGGAGCGGAATATCTCAAGGCGGCATTGAGTGCGCCAGTTTATGATGTTGCTCAAGTCACTCCCTTACAGGAAATGAAAAAAATCTCTGCACGTTTAGGCAATACTATTTTGGTTAAACGGGAAGATCGCCAGTTGGTACATAGTTTCAAATTGCGCGGTGCGTACGCGATGATCGCAGGTTTGACGGAAGAGCAAAAAAGCAAAGGTGTGATCACGGCTTCCGCAGGCAACCATGCGCAAGGTGTTGCATTATCGGCCAGTAAGGTTGGCATAAAAGCCACTATTGTTATGCCGATAGCGACAGCGGATATTAAAGTCGATGCAGTTCGCAGTTTTGGTGGAGAGGTTTTGTTGCATGGTACGAACTTCGATGAAGCAAAGGCAAAAGCCATTGAGATAGCAAAAGAGCACGGTTACACCTTCGTTCCACCCTTTGACCATCCTGTCGTGATTGCAGGCCAGGCTACATTGGCAATGGAGTTGCTACAGCAGGATGTTCATCTTGATCGCATCTTTGTTCCGGTTGGTGGTGGCGGGTTGATTGCAGGGGTTGCCGTTCTGATCAAACAGCTTGTACCTGAAATGAAAGTCATTGGTGTGGAAGCCGAAGATTCTGCCTGTTTGAAAGCGGCACTGGAAGCAGGGCATCCGGTCGATTTGCCAAGAGTTGGATTATTCGCGGAAGGCGTAGCTGTCAAACGCATTGGCGACGAAACGTTTCGTTTATGCCAGCAATATGTCGATGATGTTATTACGGTAGACAGTGATGCTATCTGTGCTGCGATGAAAGATATCTTTGAAGATGTCAGGGCGGTTGCAGAACCTTCCGGTGCGCTGGCGCTGGCAGGCTTGAAGAAATATGTCCAGCAACATCAGATTCAGGGAGAACGGCTGGCACATATTCTTTCTGGGGCTAATGTGAATTTTCATGGATTGCGTTACGTTTCAGAACGCTGCGAGCTTGGAGAGCAACGCGAAGCCTTGCTGGCAGTGACGATCCCTGAACAAAAGGGAAGCTTCTTACAGTTCTGTCAGATACTGGGTACTCGTGTTGTGACTGAATTTAGCTATCGTTATTCGGATGCGACAGATCCAAATCAGGCCTGCATTTTTGTTGGTATCAGATTGAGTCGGGGAAATGCTGAACGTCGTGAAATCATTAAAGAATTAAAATCATCAGGGTATCAAGTCGCCGATTTTACGGATGATGAAATGGCGAAGCTGCATGTTCGTTATATGATCGGTGGCAGACCATCCAAGCCATTGCAGGAGCGATTGTTTAGTTTTGCTTTTCCTGAATCTCCAGGTGCTTTGCTGAAATTTTTGCAGACACTGGGGACTCATTGGAATATCACGCTGTTTCATTACCGTAGTCATGGCACGGATTATGGGCGTGTATTGGCTGCCTTTGAGCTTTCAGGGCCAGAAGTGTGTTTTGATCGCCATTTGAATGTGTTGGGCTATGAATACCATGATGAAACCGATAATCCTTCGTTTAAATTATTTCTGACTTAGTCATAAATCAATTAAATAAACAGCAAAATATCTTCCAAAGGGAAGTTGTTTTGCTGATTTTATATATTCAGATCATGACGAAATCCAGACTACAATAGCGCCCAAAATGCCTTAATCAACGGTTCGCCCAAGCGCTTACTCAACGCACAGACACCCAATTCAAACGGCTCGACCAAAGCAATATTTTCCAGCAGTGAAATACGGTTACGCACAGGTTCAGGACTGTTTTCGACAACAACCGTAGGGATCAGTGCAATCCCACAACCTAATGCTACCATAGAAACAATCGCTTCATGGCCGGAAACTGTCGCGTAAATGACGGGGTGCAGGATCTTATGTCGGCGGAACCACAGTTCAATACGTTTGCGGGAAGGGCCGTGCTCAGGCAGGATAAAAGGGATGTTATTCCAGTCGGGGTGTTCCTGGGTAGCGAGATTTCTCACGGCACAAGGCAGAGAAGGAGCAATCAGTACCAGTGGTACTTCACCTATTTTGGTAAAGCTGACATTATCAGGCAGTTTCTCTGGCTTACCTGCAATCCCTAAATCCACAGCATCGGATTGAACTTTATCAACGGCATCAGCAGCGTCTCCTGTTGTCAGTTTAATTTCCACCAGGGGATGTTCTGCCCGAAATTTATCCAATACTTGTGGAAGATGGCTATACGCAGCCGTGACTGAACAGAATAGACGTAACTCTCCCGTTAGTGATGGGCTTTGGTGGTTTAATGAATGCTGTAACTGTTTATATTGCAGGAGAGTTTGCTGGGCAAATTGTTTGAATTGTTCACCGGCTAAGGTCAATTTTACTGTCCGGTTATCCCGCAGAAAAAGCGGATGCCCCAATAATTCCTCAAGACGCTGGATCTGGCGTGAAAGTGTGGATGGACTGACGTGCATGGCCTTAGCTGAGCGGCCAAAGTGACAACTTTCTGCAAGGTGTAAAAACAGTTTTAAATCACGTAGATCCATCGTTTTTAGGCCTTTTATCGAGAGGCTGTTTGCCGTGAAAAAGTTTGTTGCATAAACTGCAATATAGTCTTGTTAATATATCAATTTCAGCAATGGCTTGCATGTCATATATTGTTTCTATGCAAACGACCTCACACCTAATTATTATATCGGAGTCACCATGGCTAATTATTTTGATACATTGAACTTACGCCAACAATTGGCGCAGTTAGGCAAATGTCGGTTTATGGCGCGGGAAGAATTTGCTGACGAAGCAGGGTATTTGAAAGGCAAGAAAGTGGTGATCATTGGTTGTGGTGCGCAAGGGCTAAACCAAGGTCTCAATATGCGTGATTCTGGTTTAGATATTGCCTATGCCTTGCGTAAAGAAGCGATTGATGAAAAACGACCATCATGGCGTAAGGCAACCGAAAATGGTTTTAAGGTTGGCACTTATGAAGAATTAATTCCACAGGCTGATTTGGTTATCAACCTGACACCAGACAAACAGCATTCAGCGGTGGTTCAGGCAGTGCAACCCTTGATGAAAGAAGGTGCAGCACTGGGCTATTCCCACGGTTTCAACATCGTCGAAGTGGGTGAGCAGATACGCAAAGATATCACCGTTGTGATGGTTGCGCCTAAATGCCCGGGTACGGAAGTGCGTGAAGAGTATAAGCGTGGATTTGGTGTGCCTACTCTGATTGCTGTACATCCAGAAAATGATGCAAAAGGCGAAGGGATGGCGATCGCGAAAGCGTGGGCAGCCGCAACAGGGGGACATCGGGCGGGTGTACTGGAATCTTCTTTTGTAGCAGAAGTTAAGTCTGATTTGATGGGAGAACAAACCATTCTGTGTGGCATGTTACAGGCTGGTTCTTTGTTGTGTTATGACCAACTGATTGCTGATGGTGTTGATCCCGGTTTTGCCGGAAAATTAATTCAATTTGGTTGGGAAACTATCACTGAAGCGCTGAAACAGGGTGGCATTACATTGATGATGGATCGTCTTTCTAATCCAGCAAAATTGCGTGCCTATGCCTTATCTGAACAACTGAAAACTATTTTGACTCCTCTGTTCCAGAAACATATGGATGACATCATTTCTGGTGAATTTTCTTCCACAATGATGGCAGACTGGGCAAATGACGATAAGAATTTGCTGGCTTGGCGTGAGGAAACCGGTAAGACGTCGTTCGAAAATTACCCAGACTACACAGGGCATATCAGTGAGCAGGAATACTTTGATCATGGCGTCCTGATGGTTGCAATGGTCAAGGCGGGGGTAGAACTGGCATTCGAGACGATGGTAGATACTGGCATTATCGAAGAGTCTGCTTATTATGAATCTTTGCATGAACTGCCGTTGATTGCGAATACCATCGCTCGCAAGCGTTTGTATGAAATGAACGTGGTAATTTCTGATACTGCAGAATACGGTAACTATCTGTTCTCATATGTCGCTGTTCCGTTGCTGAAAGAGAAATTTATGGCAACCTTGCAAGCAGGGGACTTAGGAAAAGAAGTTGCAGATCGTAGCGTTGATAATGCGCAGTTGCGTGATGTGAATGAAGCGATCCGTAACCATCCGATTGAAGTTATCGGTCGTACTTTGCGTGGCTATATGACAGATATGAAACGCATTGCAGTCGGTGGCTAATATCATGTTTATCCTGCCCGAAGTGACTTTATCGGGCAGGCAGTTCTTTCATTCTTGCAAATCGAATTTCAATTTTAGTTCATCAATGGCTTGTCGCTGAAATGCTTCAAATCGTTCTTTCGGTTGCTGCGATTGGATCATATTTAGCGCAGGATCGTTGACTTTAGTGCGTACACCGCTTAATTCCTCCATGACAGCCAACCCACAGAAAGGCACATAGGCTTCAGAATATCCCCCTTCGTGAACGATGACTAACTTGCCATGGCACAACTCATCGGCTGCTTGCTGTACCCTGCGGGTCATTTCACGGAAGCTGTCACTGTGCAATTGCATTCGTGCCAGAGGATCAAACGCATTGGCATCATAGCCGCAGGCAATGATGATCAACTCGGGTTGGTAACGTCGCAATGCAGGGAGTACAATCTGATCCATAGCATAAAGATAACTATTGTGCCCAGCTCCTGCCATCAATGGGATATTGATATTAAACCCTTCTCCTTTACCCGCCCCGATATCTTCCTCGCCACTATAGCCTTCGGGATAGCAGCCATCTTGATGCAGTGAAATAGTCAAAACATCATCACGTTCCCAGAAGATATGTTGGGTTCCATTGCCGTGGTGAACATCCCAGTCAATGACTGCGACTCGACCAACCCCAAGCTGTTCTTTTGCATGCTCAATGGCGAGGGCAATATTGGCAAGGAAACAGAATCCCATTGCTTGATCTGGCAGGCAGTGGTGTCCGGGGGGACGGGAAAGGCTGTAGGCATTATCCAACTCGCCTTGTAACACCGCTTTTACTGCGGCATAAGTTAGTCCGGCGGATAGTTTGGCTATTTCATAGCTACCTTGTCCTATTGGTGCCTCTGAGCCTAATGTTCCTCCGCCATTATCACTCACGGTCTTAAAGCGCTGTAAATACTCTTCGGTATGAACCAGTCTCAGCGTTGCATCATCAAGAGGTTCAGCACCACGCAGTTGCAATGAATGACTTAATCCCGAAACATCCATTAAGTTTTTCATTCTGCGTTTTGTTTCCGGTGATTCTGCATGTCCTGCACCGTTGGGAGGTTGTACCCATCCTCCAACCGGAAATGTCATAACGTGTGATAATCCCGAATTATGCCAGAAACAGAGTTCATCAAAGAAAAAGCCTGTTTTACGTAACATATTACATCCTCTTTGATTCCATTTATCTTTCAAGCTGCAACTTGAAATCTATTTGGTATATTGATTGTAGTCAGTAAGCGCAATTGATGGTTATAACATCAACGTAGTTAAATAGATCCTATGTATTTCAATTACAGTAGAATCAATATTGATATATTTTGACAGAGTAATTTAAATTATTAATGAAAAAATTATTTTGTAATTTATCACATAAATTAATAATAAAATGAATGAGTTTTAATGAAGTGCTATAAATAACAAATGGATATGTGAGTTAGCGATAGTATAAAATAGCGTAAAATAGGTATTCATATATTTATGGATTAAGAATGTTGGTAATAACTCCATTTTTTCTGCTATTTTTTTATCCGTTGAAAAATAAAATGCACTATAGTTTTCACCTCATTTTTTATAAAAATATGATTGATGCTTTTTTAATTTTTCTTGTGATAGTTCACTAACGTAAAGAAAATCACCTGTAACCTTGCTTTCTGTTACAATTTCTCTCCCCGATCTTTTATCCTGATATAGCTTTCGAAACAGTATGCGATTAAATCCAAGCCAACAACAAGCGGTTGAATTTGTAACAGGGCCTTGTCTGGTTCTGGCAGGTGCAGGCTCCGGCAAGACTCGAGTGATCACCAATAAAATTGCTCACCTGATCCGCACCTATGGTTATCAGGCTCGCCATATTGCGGCAGTCACTTTTACTAACAAAGCGGCACGTGAGATGAAAGAACGTGTTGCCCAAACCTTGGGTCGTAAGGAGACACGGGGATTAATGATCTCGACTTTCCATACCTTGGGATTGGAGATCGTTAAGCGTGAATACAAAGCGCTGGGAATGAAAAGTAACTTCTCATTATTTGATGATCAAGATCAGATGGCTTTGCTAAAAGATCTCACTGCGGATTTGCTGCAAGAAGATAAAGATCTGCTACAAAAACTGATTTCGAACATTTCTAACTGGAAGAATGACTTAATATCGCCAGAACAAGTAATGAGAATGGCACGTTCAGCGCAGGAACACCAGTTTGCAGAATGTTACCGTCGTTATGACTTGCACCTGAATAGTTGTAATGTTCTCGATTTTGATGATCTGATTACCAAACCAACTTTGCTGTTAATGCATGATGAGGAAGTCAGGGAGCGTTGGCAGAATAAAATTCGCTACTTGCTGGTGGATGAATATCAGGATACGAATACCAGTCAATATCAACTGGTGAAATTATTGGTGGGTAATCGCGCACGTTTTACCGTGGTTGGGGATGATGATCAATCCATTTATTCATGGCGTGGTGCTCGTCCACAGAATTTGATTTTATTGAAGGATGATTTCCCGCAGTTGAATGTGATTAAGCTGGAACAAAATTACCGTTCATCAGGGCGGATATTGAAAGCGGCGAATATTCTGATAGCCAACAATCCCCATGTTTTTGAAAAAAAACTCTTTTCGGAATTGGGGTATGGTGATCCGCTCAGGGTGATCGAAGCGAACAATGAAGATCATGAAGCTGAGCGTGTGGTGGGGGAGTTGATCGCTCATCACTTTATCAATAAAACGGAATATAAAGATTACGCTATTTTATATCGCGGTAATCACCAATCCCGTATCTTCGAAAAAATGTTGATGCAAAATCGCATTCCTTACCGAATTTCGGGGGGAACATCATTCTTTTCTCGGCCTGAAATTAAAAACCTGCTCTCTTATTTGCGTGTTTTGACCAATCCTGAGGATGACAGTGCATTTTTACGTATCGTCAATACACCACGACGAGAAATCGGTGCGGTGACGATCCAGAAATTGGGGGAATGGGCGAATCAGCGTAGCAAGAGCTTATATCAAGCCAGTTTTGATCTTGGGCTGGAGCAGCATTTAACAGGGCGTGGTTTGGCTGCATTACAGCGCTTTACCCACTGGATGGACGAAATAGCTCGTCAGGCGGAGCGGGAGCCACTGCTGGCGGTGAGAGACTTACTGCGTGGCATGGATTACGAAAGTTGGTTATATGAAACCTCCCCCAGCCCAAAAGCGGCTGAAATGAGAATGAAGAACGTCAACCAACTTTTCACTTGGATGAGTGAAATGCTGGAGGGAGATGACTTGAATGAGTCAATGTCTCTTTCCCAAGTCGTGGCGCGTTTTGCGTTGCGGGATATGCTGGAGAGAGGCGAGGAAGATGAAGAGTTGGATCAGGTTCAGTTAATGACGTTACATGCTTCCAAAGGGCTGGAGTTTCCCTATGTTTTTTTGGTGGGTATGGAAGAAGGTTTGTTACCTCACCAAAGCAGCATTGATGAAGACAATATTGAGGAAGAGCGTCGTTTGGCTTATGTGGGCATTACGCGCGCGCGGAGAGAACTTTTTTTCACTTTCAGCAAAGAGCGTCGCCAGTTTGGTGAACTTATCCGTCCAGAACCGAGCCGATTCTTGCTTGAGTTGCCGCAGGATGACTTGGATTGGCCACAAGGTAAGCGGGTGATGAGCGCAGAGGAAAGGATGAAACAGGGGCAATCGCGACTTGCCGACATTAAATCCCGTCTGGGACTTGGGCTGAAAACCGACAATAATAAATAGTACGATAATAGTCCCCTGCATTTATGGATAAGTGCAGAGGAATAAAGTAGAAACTTTAGCCGAGACGAGCATTATTTTGCTCTTCAAACAACAATAACCATTGGACATAACTCTGCCACTTCGTTTCTTGCTGTAATGCTTCAGTTCTGAGCGGGTGTTTTATCTGCCATTGATGGGGCAAGGTGATGATGAGCGTTTCATTTTTCGCCTGTAATCGTAAAGCTGGCAAAGTATCATCCCGCCGACGGCTGGCGAAAATAATTGCCAGCCGCAATAAGCGACATAACTTTTGTGCCTGTAGCGATGGCACAGCATTTTGCTGACTAAGTGATGCCAGATCCACTGGACCGCTTTGATTTTTCAATAGAATAGCCAACAGTCGTTTTTGGGCAGGAGTATAACCAGGCAGATCCAAGTGGCTTATCAAATAAGCGGAATGTGCAGGTCCCTGACGAAAATCAACAAACAGGCCTATTTCATGGAGCAAACAGGCACCGACCAATAACTCACGACAACGTTCGTCCAATTTCCATGAATTAGCAACTTGTTGGCAAAAATTTTCGGCTAACTGTTTGACACGCTGTGCCTGTTCAATATCCAGTTGAAAGCGATACTGAATATTGCACAGGGTTCTTGCCCGAATATCCTGTTCGATCGACAAATTCAGCATCCCATAAACCAGACCTTCACGTAGTGCGCCGCCTGCTAATATCATACTTTCGATATTCAATGCCTGAAAAATGGCGATTAAGATTGCCAATCCACTTGGAAAAACCAACGCCCGTTCCAGTGTCAGCCCATCAATTTCTAACTTTTCCAGCTTGCCGCACCCAATCGCCTGATGTTTAAGTTGCTGGAGTTTGGATAGGGTGATCAGTTCATCCATACCTTGAGCAATCATAATTTCCTGCAAGGCTTGTACCGTGCCGGAAGCTCCTACACAAACGTTCCAGCCTTGCTCAAGCAGCTTAGGGGTAACAGAGCTGAGAATATCATGTGCAGCAGTTTCTGCATTAGCAAAGTTTTCTGCTGTCAGGCGGCGATCATTGAAATAACGTTCCAGCCAGGTAACACAGCCCATTTCAAGGCTGAAAAGCTGGTTGGCTTTGGCGCCGATACCGGTTACCAATTCGGTACTGGCACCACCAATATCTACAACAAGTCGCTTTTCAGACCCGCCGGTCGTGTGAGCGACACCTTGATAAATTAGCTGGGCCTCTTCTTCGCCGCTGATCACATGAACAGGTTTGCCTAATATTTCTGAGGCCTTTCTGGTAAATTCATCTGAATTTTTTGCCAGCCTCAAGGTTGCGGTAGCAACAACGCGGATCTGTGAGACAGGAATATCCTGCAGATATTCGGAAAAGAGGCGCAAGCACTGCCATCCTCGTTCCATTGCCTGTTGTGATAAATGATTATTTTTATCTAATCCGGCAGCCAGCCTGACTTTGCGTTTGATGCGAGTAACGACTTGAATGCTGCCGGATACATCACGGACAACCAACATGTGAAAACTGTTTGAGCCTAAATCGATAGCCGCATAAAGCGAAGAAGCACTTAGCATAGTATTTATTCCGGCCTGTGTTGTTTCAGCATCGTGTTATTTCAACATTACGTTATTCCAATACCGATCGTACTATTCCAGCATTATTCAGCATTGCGTCATTTTAGCCTGGGCGCTTACTGTTACGTGTTGCATTGCCACGGCGTGGTATGTTGGTACGCCGTGGATGCCCCCCTGAGCGGGTGCGATTACGACGCTTAGGTACTGGCAGATCTTTTAGCAATGCATCACTGTTATATTTGCTAACAGGTATCTGGTGTTGAATATATTCTTCAATGGCTGGTAAGTTCAGCGCATACTCTTCACATGCCAGACTGATAGAATGACCACTTTCTCCAGCACGGCCTGTCCGACCAATCCGGTGAACATAATCTTCACAGTCATCGGGTAGATCATAGTTAAATACATGTGTCACTGATGGGATATGCAGCCCTCGGGCGGCAACATCTGTGGCAACCAGAATGTCTAGATTGCCCAAGCTGAATTCTTCAAGAATACGCAGGCGTTTTTTCTGTGCAACATCACCAGTCAGCAAACCAACCCGATGACCATCAGCAGCCAGATGGGCCCAGATGTCTTCACAACGGTGTTTGGTATTGGCAAAAATAATGCAGCGATCAGGCCACTCTTCTTCCAGCAGAGTCTGTAGCAGACGCATTTTCTCTTCGTTGGAAGGATAAAATAGCTCTTCCTTAATGCGGTGCCCGGTTTTTTGCAGCGGTTCCACTTCCACATACTCAGGATTATTCATCTGCTCAAAAGCCAGTTCACGCACTCGATAAGAGAGGGTTGCGGAAAATAGCAAATTCATTCTTTCTGTAGCCGCGGGGAACCGACGGAACAACCAGCGAATATCTTTGATAAAGCCCAGGTCATACATGCGATCCGCTTCATCAAGTACAATAACTTGAATGGCACCAAGATGGATATGGCCCTGTTTTGCGTAATCGATCAAACGCCCTGTTGTGCCAATGACGATATCGACGCCAGCTTCCAGAACCTTGAGCTGTTTATCATAGCCATCACCGCCGTAGGCAAGACCCATTTTCAACCCAGTGACTTGTGCTAATTCTTCTGCGTCAGAGTATATTTGAACCGCCAATTCACGGGTAGGCGCCATAATCAGTGCTCTTGGCTGATTAGTTTTACGCTCTTTCTTCGCAGGGTGAGTCAATAAGTAATTAAAAGTAGACGCCAAAAATGCCAGCGTCTTGCCCGTTCCGGTTTGTGCTTGCCCCGCAACATCTCGGCCTTCGACAGTTAAAGGCAATGTTAGCGCCTGTATCGGCGTGCAGTTGGAAAACCCCTTTTTTTCAAGGGCTTCTAAGACTTTGGGGTGCAATGCGAAGTCGGAAAACTTCTTTTCTGTCAAATGTGTTTTGCTCATAGTAAGGTAGAATATCAGTTAACTATTGCTTTAAGAAAGTGTATCCGCTGAAATAAAGACACCCTTATGTTGGTTAATGTACACTGACACTGTAAAAGATTTTACTTTTGGAGCAAAAAATGAGTGCGAATATTATCTCTCTGACTGATGCTGGCTTTGGAAACGATGTTTTGAAAGCACAAGGTCCTGTTCTCGTTGAATTCTGGGCTGAGTGGTGCGGTCCTTGCAAAATGATTGCCCCTATTCTGGATGAGATTGCCACAGAATACGAAGGAAAACTGACAGTTGGCAAGCTGAACATTGATGATAACCCAGCAACAGCACCAGAATACGGTATTCGTGGTATTCCAACTCTGATTCTGTTTAAAGGCGGTGAAAAGGTTGCCGTAAAAGTGGGTGCTTTGTCAAAAACTCAACTGAAAGAGTTTTTGGAACCACACCTATAATTTAGAATTAGGTCACAGTAATTACGGACGTTTGGCGTATGAGATGATTTATCTCATTGACCGCTAGACGTCCGCTACGAAGCATGGTAAGTTAGCGTCCATGTGCTTGTATGAAGCTTTGCTTGAGCGAATTCTTTATTTGATATAAAGAGTTGACATTAAGCACGTTACATACTAAACAATTTGTAGTGTCTGATAAATCTGTTATCTCTGGGTTACCTGAAGTATCTGATGACATATCGCATTTGGTAAAATTCCTGAGTCTATATACGGCTAATCCAGTATATAGCTTAGTACACTCATAACGTCCTAATGCTAAATATCTTTAAGTCGAGTGTTTTTATCCTAGGCATTTTTATGTCGAGCCTTCTCCTTCTTGTGCTAGGTGTTAGGTATAGAATCTGCTAACAGTGCTTATGTTAAAAAACGTTTATGCTGAAAGATGTGTATGCTGAAATAGTGTCCACTGTTAAACCTTAATAGTGTTCGCATTATAAAATTGTATCTATTATAGATAGTTATAACATATGGCACATAGATAGTTAGATGATAGTTTTGACAGTTTGTCAGCCTTATTTTGAAATCAATCTACGTACTTCAAACTATTGCCTTGTAATATAATTTAATATGTTAGAAGGTGTTATTCGTTTCTGGTACAAATAAACAGGCATCGATAATGCTGCCATACCATTCACGTTTATAGTTCGAGATATACCCCGAGTTAAAGAACCCACCATTATGAATCTTACCGAATTAAAGAATACGCCGGTATCTGAGTTGATTACTCTCGGCGAAAATATGGGGCTGGAAAACCTGGCTCGTATGCGTAAGCAGGACATCATTTTCTCTATTCTCAAACAGCATGCGAAAAGCGGAGAGGATATTTTCGGAGATGGTGTGCTGGAGATATTGCAGGATGGATTTGGTTTCCTCCGCTCCGCAGACAGTTCTTACCTTGCAGGTCCTGATGATATCTACGTTTCTCCTAGTCAAATCCGCCGCTTTAACCTCCGTACCGGTGATACCATTTCAGGGAAAATCCGCCCACCAAAAGAAGGTGAACGCTATTTTGCCCTGTTGAAAGTTAATGAAGTCAACTTTGACAAACCTGAAAATGCCCGCAGTAAAATCCTGTTTGAAAACCTGACTCCACTTCATGCTAACAACCGCTTGCGTATGGAACGTGGTAATGGTTCTACTGAAGATTTGACAGCCCGTGTTCTGGATCTGGCAGCGCCGATTGGTCGTGGTCAGCGTGGCCTGATTGTTGCACCACCAAAAGCGGGTAAAACCATGCTGCTGCAAAATATTGCGGCTAACATCGCTCATAACTACCCAGATTGTGTTTTGATGGTTTTGCTGATTGATGAGCGTCCAGAAGAAGTTACCGAAATGCAGCGTCTGGTAAAAGGCGAAGTGATTGCTTCAACCTTTGATGAACCTGCTTCCCGCCATGTGCAAGTGGCTGAAATGGTGATCGAAAAGGCAAAACGTCTGGTTGAACACAAAAAAGACGTTATTATCCTGCTGGATTCCATTACCCGTCTGGCTCGTGCATATAACACTGTGGTTCCTGCTTCCGGTAAGGTCTTAACTGGTGGTGTGGATGCGAATGCCCTGCATCGTCCAAAACGTTTCTTTGGTGCTGCACGTAATGTCGAAGAAGGTGGTAGTCTGACCATCATTGCGACTGCGCTGGTTGATACTGGCTCCAAGATGGATGAGGTTATTTACGAAGAATTTAAAGGTACAGGTAACATGGAATTGCACCTGTCCCGTAAGATTGCGGAAAAACGTGTCTTCCCAGCCATTGATTACAACCGTTCTGGGACACGTAAAGAAGAGTTGCTCACTGCACAGGATGAGCTACAGAAGATGTGGATCTTACGTAAGATTATTCATCCAATGGGTGAAATCGACGCGATGGAATTCCTTATCAACAAACTGGCTATGACAAAAACAAACGAAGAGTTCTTCGACTTTATGAAACGCTCATAGTGTTTGTAAAATTGATATTTCCGTAATAAGCAATATTCATTCGCTTCTCTAAAACGCCACATTTTTGTGGCGTTTTTTTATCGAATATTTATTCTATTTGCCTGAAATGGTATGTTTTTTGCATGTTTTTCGGGTGATTAGATGCATTTTTTCTAACCGAACGTTTTATAATTATGAATCACGCTTTACAGATCGCATGGTTTATTTGATTAATTTTATGAGTTAGAACTCTTTGTTTTGTTAACAGGGAGAGCTTATGGGTTCGGTGTCAAGTGGGACATCCATAAGTATACGAATAATAGATGCCCCGCCATTATTTTTATAGAGAGTTATTATTGTGAATATTCCCAGTATGAGTGTCGAAATTTTTTGCGTATTTATATTCTCATTTGTGTTTTTGTTTGTGGCTCGTAAGGCAGCAAAAAAAATCGGCCTGGTTGATAAACCGAATTACCGTAAACGTCATCATGGTTTAGTTCCTTTGGTGGGTGGCATATCTGTTTTTTTTGGTGTTTGTTTCGCATTTATTATTACAAAAGAGTTTATACCTCATAAATGGTTGTATTTGGCTTGTGCGGGAATATTGGTTCTTATCGGTGCCTTAGATGACCGCTTTGATATCAGCGTGAAGATTCGGGCAACTATCCAAGCTTTGGTTGGTATCAGCATGATGTATTTTGCTGGCTTGAAGCTTGATAGCTTGGGGCATGCATTCGGGCCATGGGAAATGGTACTTGGGCCATTCAGCTACGTTGTGACGTTATTCGCTGTCTGGGCTGCTATCAATGCTTTCAATATGGTGGATGGGATTGATGGGTTACTGGGCGGGCTATCTTGTGTTTCTTTCGGTACGTTGGGTATTTTGTTGTATGAAAGTGGCAATACGGCACTGGCGTTTTGGTGTTTTGCGTTTATAGCGGGGATTTTGCCTTACATCTTCCTTAATCTTGGCATATTAGGGAAACGTTTTAAGGTATTTATGGGGGATGCGGGAAGTACCCTAATTGGCTTTACCATTATTTGGCTATTGACTGAAGCGACGCAAGGGGAAAATGCTTCTATTAGCCCTGTGACAGCATTGTGGATTATTGCAATTCCATTGATGGACATGATCGCTATTATGTACCGCCGATTGCGTAAGGGAATGAGTCCGTTTTCTCCAGATCGCCAGCATATTCACCATTTGATTATGCGTGCTGGGTTTACTTCTCGCCAGGCATTTATTTTGATCACTTTGGCTGCGGCTCTATTGGCATCAATTGGAATTATTGGAGAGTGGCTAAGTTTTATTCCTGAATGGATAATGTTGGCATTATTTTTGCTTGCATTTATGTTGTATGGCTATTGCATCAAAAGAGCGTGGAAGGTAGCCCGTTTTATCAAACGGTGTAGGCGCCGTATGCGTCGGGCAGCAAGCCATCATTAAGACATCGACAATCAAAGAGGTTTTGTGCAGTGATAAATTCAGAAACGAAATCTAAACAGGATCAACCAGCTATAGAGCATGAACTGGATATTCGGGCACTGTGTTATGCTTTGTGGCATGGAAAGATATGGATTATCGCCCTGGCAATAATTTTCGCTGCCGCCGCTCTGGGAGCATCTTATTTGATGCAGCAAAAATGGAGCGCAACCGCTATTGTGAACTTACCGACAACGAATAATTTGGGTAGCTACTACTCGCAACAACAATTCCTGCGTAATTTGGATACCCATATCAATGCTTCGCCAGAAGCGCAATTACCGACCATTCCAGACGGTGCATACCAAGAATTCATGACACAGGTCTTTGCGTATGATACCCGTCGTGAATTTTGGCTTCATTCTGAGTATTACAAACAACGCAAGGAAGGGCGTGCCAAAGCGGATGCTGTATTGTTGGATGAATTGATCAACGATATTAAAATCACGCACAGTGATAATAAAACATCATCAAATAACAGTATCAAATTGACAGCAGAAACCGCCGTTGATGCCAATCAACTTCTGCGTCAATATATTGCGTTCGCCAACCAACGGGCGAGCACTCACCTGAACAACGAAATTAAAGGGGCGTGGGCGACGCGGACTCAGTCAATGAAAGCATTGGTGAAACGTCAGGAGATGGTGGTAAAGGCAATATATAATCGTGAATTGAATGTGTTGCAGCAGTCACTGAAAGTGGCTGAGAAGCAAGGTATTCACCGTAATCAGACAAACATCCCTATCGAAGAACTGCCTGAATCCAAAATGTTTATGCTGGGTACATCATTACTGCAAGCCCAAATTGAAACTTTGGAAGCCACAGGCCCTGACTACAGCATCGATTATGATCAAAATATCGCGATGCTGGCTACGTTGAATGTCGGTCCGACTTTGCAGAACTCTTTCCAGACTTACCGCTATCTCAGAACACCGGAGGAACCCGTTAACCGAGACAGTCCTCGCCGTGCTTTCATGATGATTTTATGGGGAGCCGTAGGCATGTTGGTTGGTGCAGGTGTCGCTTTAGTAAAACGTCCTCGCTCCGATAGTTCATATAAGTAACAGTATGTAAATATAAACGATAGGTTTTGATCCCCCATTCTTGGAAGTATCTGCAATGATTGACAAAATAAGAGAGTCACTGTGAAAGTGTTGACTGTGTTTGGTACCCGGCCGGAGGCCATTAAAATGGCCCCGTTGGTACATGCGTTGGCTATGGATACTGCCTTTGAAGCAAAAGTGTGTGTCACAGCTCAGCATAGGGAAATGCTGGATCAGGTATTGCATCTGTTTGGGATAACGCCGGATTTTGATCTGAATATCATGCAAAAAGGGCAGGATCTGACGGATATCACATGTCGTATCCTGCAAGGTATCAAGCCTGTATTAGAAGAATTCAAACCAGATGTGGTACTGGTGCATGGTGACACAACAACAACCATGGCAACGAGTCTGGCCGCTTTCTATCAGCATATTCCGGTAGGCCATGTTGAAGCTGGCTTAAGAACAGGGGATCTTTATTCACCATGGCCGGAAGAAGCCAACCGTAAGATTGCCGGACACTTGGCTATGTACCATTTTGCACCGACGGAAAATTCCCGGAATAACCTCTTAAAAGAATCCATTGTGGAAAACCGTATTTTTGTTACAGGCAATACGGTGATTGATGCCCTGCTATCAGTGCGTGATCGCATCATGAATGATGAAGCCATGTATGGGCAGTTTGCTGAGCTTTATCCTTTCCTTAACCTAAATAAAAAAATGATCTTGGTGACAGGCCATCGCCGTGAAAATTTTGGTAAAGGGTTTGAGCGTATTTGTGAAGCATTGGCACAGATTGCCAAGGCGCATCCTGATGTCCAGATAGTTTATCCGGTCCATTTGAACCCGAATGTCAGTGAACCCGCTAAGCGCATTTTGCATGACATTGATAACGTTATCCTTATCAAACCACAGGATTATCTGCCATTCGTCTATTTGATGAATCATGCCTATTTAATCTTGACCGATTCAGGGGGAATTCAGGAAGAAGCCCCTTCTCTGGGAAAACCGGTTTTAGTTATGCGCGATACCACTGAGCGACCTGAAGCGATTGATGCGGGGACAGTGCGACTGGTGGGAACAGAAACACAAACTATCGTTGCGGAAGTTACGCGTTTATTGACGGATGTTAACGCCTACCAACAAATGAGCCATGCCCATAACCCTTATGGTGATGGCAGGGCTTGCCAGCGAATTCTTGAAGCATTGAGAAAAAATCAGGTGACATTATGAGTTTTGAAACAATTTCTGTTATCGGCCTGGGTTATATCGGTTTGCCCACTGCGGCTGCATTCGCCTCCCGTCAAAAGAGGGTTATTGGCGTGGATGTTAATCAACATGCGGTAGAAACGATTAACCGTGGTTCGATTCATATCGTTGAACCTGATTTAGATAAGGTAGTAAAAATTGCGGTAGAAGAGGGCTTTTTGAAAGCCGTGACTATTCCACAAACTGCGGATGCTTTCTTGATTGCTGTTCCTACGCCCTTCAAAGGGGAGCATGAACCCGATATGGCCTATGTGCGTTCTGCGGCGGAATCAATAGCACCCGTCTTGAAAAAAGGTGATTTGGTTATTTTGGAATCCACTTCTCCTGTTGGTGCGACGGAGCAGATGGCTGCATGGTTAGCCGCGGTACGTCCTGATCTTTCATTCCCTCAACAAGCGGGTGAAAACTCAGATATCGATATCGCCTATTGCCCTGAGCGTGTTTTACCCGGGCAAGTTATGGTGGAATTGATTAAAAATGATCGTGTAGTAGGGGGTATGACAGCCAAATCTTCCCACAGGGCGAGTGAGCTGTACAATATTTTCCTTGAAGGTGAATGTGTTATCACCAATGCCAGGACAGCGGAAATGTGCAAGCTGACAGAGAACAGTTTCCGTGATGTTAATATCGCTTTTGCCAACGAACTTTCCTTGATCTGTGCCGAACAGGGAATCAATGTGTGGGAGCTGATTAGTCTGGCAAACCGCCATCCACGTGTAAATATTTTGCAGCCTGGCCCTGGTGTAGGAGGGCATTGCATTGCCGTCGATCCGTGGTTCATTGTATCCCAGAATCCTGAGCAATCCCGTTTAATTCATACCGCGCGTTTGGTGAATGATGGCAAGCCGCTGTGGGTCGTGGATCAAGTGAAAGCCGCAGTCGCTGACTGTTTGGCTGAGAGTGGTAAACGGGCAAATGAGATTAAAATTGCCTGTTTTGGCTTGGCTTTCAAACCGAACATTGATGATTTACGGGAAAGTCCAGCCGTTTATATTACAAAAATGGTTGCACAGTGGCATGCAGGGCAAACCATCGCGGTTGAACCCAATGTGCATGAACTGCCCAATTCACTGAAAGATATGGTGGAATTGATGGATGTCAACCAGGCATTAGAGCAGGCTGACGTTGTATTGATGCTGGTGGATCATAGCCAGTTTAAAGCCATTACTGGTTCTGCAATAAAACAAAAATGGGTTGTTGATACAAAAGGAGTTTGGCGTTGAAACGTATTCTTATTACAGGTGGTGCAGGTTTTATCGGTTCTGCGGTTGTGCGCCACATTATTAATCAGACTGAAGATAGCGTCGTTGTCGTTGATAGCCTGACTTATGCCGGTAATCTTGAATCACTGGCTTCGGTAGCTAACCATCCCCGCTATGCGTTTGAACAGGTTGATATCCGCCAGCGTGATGCCTTAGATCGCGTATTCCAACAATATCAACCGGATGCTGTCATGCATTTGGCCGCAGAAAGTCATGTTGACCGCTCCATTGACGGGCCAGCAGCTTTTATCGAAACCAATATCATCGGCACTTATACTTTGTTGGAAGCAGCTCGTGCATTTTGGCAACAGTTGGATCAGGAAAAACAGAGCCAATTCCGCTTCCACCATATTTCAACAGACGAAGTATATGGCGATCTGCATGGTGAAGATGGTTTCTTTACTGAAACCACACCTTACTCGCCAAGCAGTCCTTATTCTGCATCAAAAGCGTCCAGTGATCATCTGGTCAGGGCATGGCGCCGTACTTATGGCTTACCGACCATGATCACCAATTGTTCGAATAACTATGGTCCTTATCATTTCCCTGAGAAACTGATCCCATTGATGATCCTGAATGGGCTGGCAGGCAAGCCTTTGCCGGTCTATGGCAAAGGAGAGCAAATCCGTGACTGGCTCTATGTGGAAGATCATGCGCGTGCGTTGTATTTGGTGGTAACCCAGGCGGAGCCCGGCAAAACCTACAATATCGGTGGACATAATGAGCGCCGAAATATCGAAGTTGTGGAAACGATTTGCGAATTGCTGGAGGAGTTGCGCCCCGAAAAACCTGCTGGGGTAGAGCATTATCGCGACCTTATTACTCATGTAACGGATCGCCCAGGACATGATATGCGTTATGCGATTGATGCGGCGAAAATTGAGCGTGAATTGGGGTGGATCCCCGAGGAAACGTTCGAATCTGGCATTCGCAAGACTGTGCAATGGTATCTGGAAAATGAGAGTTGGTGGAGAAGAGTTCAGGATGGCTCTTATACAGGGGAACGACTTGGGTTAGGAAATGAATAAGCCCATCAGGGGGAGCAGATGAAAGGAATTATACTGGCTGGGGGCTCTGGCACCCGTTTGTATCCAATAACACGTGGCGTATCAAAGCAGTTGTTACCGATTTATGACAAGCCGATGATTTATTATCCGCTGTCAGTGTTAATGCTGTCGGGCATACGCGATATCCTGATCATCTCGACACCGGAAGATTTACCTGCTTTTAAACGATTACTAGGCAGTGGCGAACAATTTGGTATCCAACTTAGTTATGCCGAACAGCCTTCACCTGATGGTTTGGCCCAGGCATTTCTGATTGGTGAAGAATTTATCGGTAATGATGCTTGCTGCTTGGTATTGGGTGACAATATCTTTTTTGGTCAAGCGTTTAGCCCGAAACTACAACATGTTGCTGGCCGAACAACAGGAGCGACAATATTCGGTTACCAAGTGATGGACCCTGAACGATTTGGCGTAGTGGAATTTGACGAGCAGTATCGGGTTCTTTCCATAGAAGAAAAACCTGTACAGCCTAAATCCAATTGGGCGGTGACGGGTCTCTATTTCTACGACAACAAAGTCGTGGATTTTGCCAAACAAGTAAAACCTTCTGCGCGCGGGGAACTGGAAATCACCAGTATCAACCAGATGTATCTGGAATGCGGAGAATTGAATGTTGAATTATTGGGGCGTGGTTTTGCCTGGTTAGATACGGGAACTCATGACAGCCTGATTGAAGCCAGTACTTTTGTTCAGACCGTCGAAAAACGTCAAGGCTTCAAAATTGCCTGTTTGGAAGAGATCGCATGGCGTAATGGTTGGCTCAGTGAGGAGCAATTAAAAGTGGCGGCCACGGATTTGGCGAAAACAGGTTACGGCAACTATCTGATGGATTTGCTCAATGTCTATTCACGCCAACCTTGACCCCTTGGCCTGGGAAAGCCAGTTTTTTGGTTTGCCCACAGCTCGCCTGAATTTTTCGTCGGATGCGGCGGCATTGACGGCTGCTGATTTGGACCAATATGCATTGGTGCAAGCCAAAGTGGCAGCCCAACAAACGGGCATTATCGATGAGCTTTCTGTCTTAGGATTTTCACTGGTTGAAGGTGAGGTTGATTTACGGTTATCGATTGAGGCGGGAAATATTCCTGGCATTCATACGGGAAAGGAACTAATTTCGGCAAAACAAGAAGATATCCCCGTATTGAAGGAGGTGTCAGCCCGTGTATTTACGTCTAGCCGTTTTCGTGCACCCTGGTATCAACCGGATGACAGTGGGAAATTCTATGCTACCTGGGTTGAAAAAGCCGTTTTGGGCACATTTGATCACCAATGCCTGCTTATCAATAATGAACGTGGTCAAATAGCGGGCTTTGTCACCTTAAGGGATATAGGTAATAGCGAAGCACGCATTGGTTTATTGGCTGCTGTACCAGGCAATCATCATCAAGGGATTGGCAAAAAATTAATGTCGGCGGCGCAACAGTGGTGTCATAACCATCAGATACAATGGCTGAGAGTGGCTACGCAAATCAGCAACATCGCTGCGTTGCGTCTTTATACACGTTGTGGTGCCATCATTGAAAGCACCGCATATTGGTTATACAGAGGACGAAATGATTCCATTTAATAAACCACCGGTAGTCGGCACTGAACTTGAATACATGCAACAGGCGATGGCTAGCGGTAAGTTGTGTGGTGATGGAGAATTTACCAAACGTTGTGAAGCGTGGATGGAACAGCGCTTTAATTGCCCGAAGGTATTGTTGACACCATCTTGTACAGCTTCACTGGAAATGGCGGCAATGTTGTTGAATATCCAGCCGGGTGATGAAGTCATTATGCCGAGCTATACCTTTGTATCGACCTCCAATGCCTTTGTTCTGCGTGGTGCTACCATTGTGTTCGTGGATATTCGTCCTGATACCATGAACATTGATGAGAACAAGATTGAAGCAGCTATTACAGAGAAAACCCGTGCTATCGTACCGGTGCATTATGCGGGCGTGGCCTGTGAAATGGATACCATCATGGCACTGGCGAAAAAATATAACCTGTATGTGGTGGAAGATGCCGCACAGGGCGTCATGTCCACCTATAAAGGCCGTGCATTGGGCACAATTGGGCATATTGGTTGTTTCAGCTTTCATGAAACCAAAAATTACTCGGCCGGTGGTGAAGGCGGGGCAACATTAATCAATGATAAATCCATGATTGCCCGTGCCGAAATCATCCGAGAGAAAGGCACTAACCGTAGTCAATTCTTCCGCGGGCAAGTAGACAAATACACATGGCGTGATATCGGTTCCAGTTATCTGCTCTCTGATCTGCAAGCGGCTTACCTGTGGGCACAACTGGAACTTGCTGAAAAAATTAACCAACGCCGCCTGACTTTGTGGGAGAACTACCATCAAGCCTTGAAACCGTTAGCAGACGCTGGACATTTAGTTTTACCAATTGTTCCGGAAGGCTTGGAACACAATGCCCACATGTTCTATATCAAGCTCAAAGATGTAGAAGAACGTAGCGCATTCAATAGTTATATGAAAGAGAATGGTATCCTGAGCGTATTCCACTACGTGGCATTGCATACCAGCCCTGCGGGTGAGAAATGTGGCCGTTTCCACGGCGAAGATCGCTTTACCACCCGCGAAAGTGACCGCTTAGTTCGCTTACCAATGTTCTACAACATCACTGATACAGAGCAGCAAATTGTTATCGATCGTATCAAGGAATTTTTCGCCTGATATGTCACTTGCTAAAGCTTCTGTTTGGACAGCAGGCTCCACATTGATCAAGATCGGTGTGGGGTTGCTGGTCATTAAACTTCTGGCGGTATCTTTTGGCCCAACAGGTGTTGGGCAAGCAGGTAATTTTCGCCAACTCATTACTGTATTAGGTGTGCTCTCTGGGGCAGGGATTTTTAATGGTGTCACAAAATATGTAGCGGAACATCATCAACAACCGGAAAAGCTTAGGGCGATATTGGGTACATCGTCCTTGATAATTCTGGGGTTTTCGACCTTATTGGCAGTGATCTTCCTTTTGTTCAGTGAAATCATCAGTATTAGCCTATTTGGTCACATCCATTACAAAACTGTTGTGCAGGCGCTCGCATTTATTCAAATGGGCATCGCTTACGCCAACTATTTTCTGGCAATCCTGAAAGGGTTCAGGGATGCTAAGGGAAATGCGTTGGCCATTATTTTGGGCAGCCTGACAGGCATGTTGGCTTATAGCCTCTGCTATTGGCTGGGAGGCTATGAAGGGGCATTGGCAGGCTTGGCATTGGTACCTGCATTGGTGGTTTTACCTGCCGGCCTAATGATACTGCATAGCAAGGTGATTACATTTTCTGCCTTGAAACCTATGTGGGATCGTGCGATTGCCAGCCATCTGGGCAAATTTACTCTTATGGCGTTGCTGACTTCCATTACATTGCCCGTTGCTTATGTCATGATGCGAAATTTGCTGGCAGCGCGTTATAGTTGGGAAGAAGTAGGGATTTGGCAGGGAGTTAGCAGTATTTCAGATGCTTATTTACAATTTATCACCGCCTCCTTCACTGTCTATCTATTGCCAACCCTTTCTCGTCTGAAGAATAAGCAAGAAATTACCCGCGAAACTGTGAAGGCTTTGAAATTTGTCTTGCCTGCTGTAGCTGCTGCCAGTTTCTCTGTCTGGCTATTGCGTGATTTCGTGATTTGGCTGTTGTTTTCAGACAAATTCATCGCCATGCGGGATCTGTTTGCGTGGCAGTTAGTGGGCGACGTGTTGAAAGTTGGCGCTTATGTTTTTGGTTATCTGGTGATAGCGAAAGCTGCACTGCGTTTTTATATATTGACTGAAGTGAGCCAGTTCCTTTTACTGACGGGTTTTTCTCATTGGCTGATACCGGCAAATGGAGCATTGGGGGCTGCCCAGTCATATATGGTAACTTACATTGTTTATTTCATTCTTTGTTGTAGCGTATTTATTATTTATCGCAGGCGAGCATGACAACCCTAATTCACGTTTTGGGATCGGATATCCCACATCACAATCAAACGTTACTACGTTTCTTTAATGACGTCTTGGCACAGGAAATACATTTTTGCGCCAAACCGTGTTTTATGGTGGTGTCTAGAGACCACACATGGCTATCAAATTACCCTAACTTGACTATTTCTCTTTATCACAGCAAATCTGCCTTATCGCAGGCAGTAATAGAGAAAGCGAAGGCAAACAGAACAGTCCGCTTCTTTTTCCACGGGCAGTTTAATGCTGCTTTGTGGTTGGCTTTATTAATGGGAAAAATTAAGCGGCACCAATTCTTCTGGCATGTTTGGGGAGCAGATCTCTATGAAGAGTCCCGCCAACTGAAATTCCGTTTGTTCTATCTGATTCGTCGTTTGGCACAGAAGCGGGTGGGGCATATTTTTGCCACGCGCGGTGATCTGCGGCACTTTTTTCAGGATGATTCGCGTTCAAGTCGGGCCAAACCTGATGTGCCATCATCATTGCTCTATTTCCCAACTCGGATGGAGCCTGCGTTGACGGTGACGGAGAAAACATTCTCACCGGAAGGAATTACCATCTTACTGGGGAATTCGGGGGATCAATCCAACCGTCATATTGAAGCCTTGCAGAAGATCCACCACCAGTTTGGCGATGAGGCTAGGGTGCTAATCCCAATGGGCTATCCTGATAATAACCAAGCCTATATCCAGAGCGTGGAGCAAACTGCATTGTCGTTATTTCCAGCGCAAAATGTTCGTATTCTGAAAGAGCAAATAGCCTTTGATGAATACTTGTCATTGTTGCGCCAATGCGATTTGGGTTATTTCATTTTCAATCGTCAGCAGGGTATTGGAACACTCTGTTTGCTGATTCAATTTGGTATTCCGTTTGTTCTGAGCCGTCAAAATCCATTCTGGCATGATTTAACGGAACAGCAGATCCCTGTTCTGTTTGACGGTGATGAACTCAATAAACACTGGGTGCAGGAAGCACAGCGCCAGATGCTGTCCCTCGATAAAAAGGCGATTGCTTTTTTTGATCCCCATTTCATGGAGGGGTGGAAAACCGCCCTGTCGGAAGCATCTGGAGAGTAGCAATGACCTTGACACAATTCGGTGGGCTTTTTGTTATTTACATAATTTCGGTGGCTTTTATCCTGACCTTGACGTATCAGGAATTTCGACGTGTCCGCTTTAACTTTAATGTCTTTTTCTCATTGTTGTACCTGCTGACATTCTATTTTGGTTTTCCATTGACCAGCTTGTTGGTATTTCAGTTTAATGTGGAAGTGGTGTCTGTAGATTCATTACTACATGCAATGTTGGCGTCTGGCTGTTTTTATGCCATTTACTATGTGGCTTATAAAACACGGCTCACTTATAAAACACGGCCCAATAATGGTATAAGTTCTGAAAACTTAACGGTGACTATGCCGCGTAAACCTTTATTTACGATGAATCGAGTGGAAGCTAATCTGACGTGGTTACTACTTGCTTGTATTGCCATCGTTACGGTAGGTTCGTTCTTTATGCAGAACGGATTTTTGCTGTTCAAGTTACAGTCCTATAGCCAGATATTTTCCGGCCAGGTTTCCGGTGTGGCGCTCAAGCGATTTTTCTATTTCTTCATTCCTGCCATGCTGGTTGTTTTTTTCCTAAAACCGACCAAAGCACGCTGGCTGTGCTTTTTGGTAGGAACGGTGGGGTTTGGTATCCTGACCTATGTGATCGTTGGGGGTACGCGAGCTAACATCATTATCGCGTTTGCATTGTTCCTGTTTATCGGGATTGTCCGCGGCTGGATCACGTTGTGGATGCTGTTTACTGCGGGCGCAATGGGAATTGTCGGTATGTTCTGGCTGGCGTTGAAGCGCTATAGCCTGGACGTAAGTGGGGCAGAGGCATTTTATACTTTCCTGTATCTCACGCGAGATACTTTCTCGCCGTGGGAAAATTTGGCCCTGCTGCTGGATAATTACAGCAAAATAGATTTTCAAGGGCTGGCACCGATTGTCCGTGATTTTTATGTTTTTATTCCTGGTTGGGTGTGGCCGGATAGGCCTAATCTGGTCTGGAACACAGCTAACTATTTCACGTGGAATGTATTGAATAACCACTCTGGTCTTGCGATTTCCCCAACACTGATTGGCTCTCTTGTGGTGATGGGGGGGGTATTCTTTATCCCTCTGGGGGCGATCGCAGTCGGTTTTATTATTAAATGGTTTGACTGGATTTATGAAGCAGGAAAACAGGAAAGTAATCGCTATAAGGCGGCAATTTTGCAAGCTTTCTGCTTTGGCGCCATCTTTAACATAATTGTGCTTGCCCGTGAAGGAGTAGATTCTTTTGTTTCTAGGGTGGTGTTCTTTTGTATTGTCTTCGGCCTATGTCTGGTTGCGGCGAAATTGCTGTATTGGCTGTTTGAAAGTGCCGGGCTGATTCGAAAGCTTGTGGTCAGTAATCTGGCTACTTCGCGAAAAACATCTGTGATTTTGGATGTAAGGAAAAAAAATGGCGTTAAATAACATTCCCAAATACCGCATTCGTGGTCTTAGTATCTGGGGATTCCGCGGTATGTCGCATTTCCTCGACCACCTTTTCCTGGATGGACAGGTAAAAGCAGGTACATTGGTTGCGATTAACGCAGAAAAAGTACTCACGGCGGAGAAAGACAATGCACTGAATACGTTGCTGGATGAGGCCGAATACTTATACGCAGATGGTATTAGTATCGTACGTGCCATTCGCCGTAAATATCCTGATGCGGATGTATCGCGTATTGCGGGCGCTGATTTGTGGGAAGACTTGATGGAACGCGCTGGGCGTGAGGGTACACCAGTCTTTCTAATCGGCGGAAAACCCGATATCTTGGCCCAGACTGAGAACAAACTGCGTACCCAATGGAATGTCAATATCGTGGGCAGACAAGATGGGTATTTTACACCAGAAACGCGTGATGATGTATTTGAGCGGATTCATGCCAGTGGTGCGGCGATTATTACCGTAGCAATGGGATCACCCAAACAGGAGATCTTTATGCGTGACTGCCGCAAGGTACATCCAGATGCACTGTATATGGGCGTTGGAGGAACCTATGATGCCTTCACTGGTCACGTTAAACGAGCACCGAAAGTCTGGCAGAATCTAGGGTTGGAGTGGTTGTATCGCTTGCTCTCTCAGCCAAGCCGTATCCGTAGGCAGATAAAGCTATTGAAATTCCTTGGCTATTATTACGGTGGCAAACTTTAGCCCCGAAATTTCTCTGTTTCTACCTGTTGCATTGAGCATATGCAGCAGGTTTTTGCTTTATTTTATTGCTGTCTTTGAGGTTATCAATAGCTTGTTGTTTGACTGCTTATTTTCAAATCTACTCTTGCAAGCCTTATTTTTATAATTTTTTTATTTCACTGATCGGCAAAACGTGTTTTGATCCCAGCCTTTTTTACAACGATTGATTATCAATTCCTGTATTTTTCTGTTTGCAAGTATAGACATCATAAAAGTGGATAGGGAGTTTTATGAGTGATTCAAAACAGAGCCTGCAAAGGGGACTTGAGGCACGTCATATTGAGCTGATTGCGCTAGGTGGCACAATCGGCGTAGGGCTGTTCATGGGTTCAGCCAGTACCTTGAAATGGGCCGGTCCTTCTGTTTTGCTGGCTTACATTATTGCTGGGCTTTTTGTCTTTTTCATTATGCGTTCCATGGGAGAAATGTTGTTCCTTGAACCTGTAACAGGTTCATTTGCTGCTTTTGGGCATAAGTACCTAAGCCCTTACTGGGGATGCCTGACCGCATGGGGTTATTGGTTCATGTGGGTTTCTGTCGGGATTTCAGAGATTACTGCTGTTGGCGTCTATGCTGAATTCTGGTTTCCAGAATTGCCCCAATGGGTTTCGGCACTGGTAGCGGTTGGATTGGTTGCTTTGGCAAACTTGGCGGCGGTAAGGTTGTATGGTGAGTTGGAGTTTTGGTTTGCCATGATCAAAGTCACAACGATTATTGTGATGATCCTGATTGGCATTGGTTTGATTTTCTTCGGTTTAGGCAATGACTGGCAACCTATTGGTTTGGATAACCTGACCTCACATGGCGGTTTCTTCTCCGGTGGATGGAAAGGCTTTTTATTTGCTCTTTGTATTGTGGTTGCTTCCTATCAGGGGGTAGAGCTGGTTGGTATTACTGCCGGTGAAGCAAAAAAACCACAAGTTACCCTTAAAAAAGCGATCAACAATATCTTGTGGCGTATCCTGATTTTTTATGTTGGTGCCATTTTTATTGTTGTAACTTTGTTCCCGTGGACAGAGGTTGGTGCACATAGTAGCCCGTTTGTGATGACTTTTTCTAAAGTCGGTATTGCTTCTGCGGCTGCGGTGATTAACTTTGTTGTGCTAACTGCTGCGTTGTCAGGATGTAACAGCGGAATGTACAGCGGTGGCAGAATGCTGTATGCCTTGGCGCAAAACCGTCAATTGCCTGCTTCATTGCTGAAGCTGTCGAAAAATGGTGTGCCAGTAAAATGTATTGCAATTACTATTGGTTGCTTGATTGCAGGTTCCAGCCTGAATTATCTGATACCAAATCCGCAGTCAGTATTTGTTTACGTTTATAGTGCCAGTGTATTGCCTGGCATGGTGCCATGGTTTGTGATTCTGGTCAGCCAATTGCGTTTCCGTAAGCATCATGAAGAAGCCATAAAACAGCATCGGTTTAAATCGATTCTGTTCCCTTATGTTAATTACCTGACATTGATTTTCCTGTGCTGCGTATTAGTGGGGATGGCAATTAACACGGATACACGTTTCTCACTGATAGTGGGGGGAATATTTTTGTCGGTAGTGTCATTAATTTATTGGGTGGTGAAATTTTATTCATCTAAAAAATCGATATAATTTTATCGATTGGTTTTTAATTTAAAAAACGATTTATGGTAATACTGCGGTGGAAAAGTGCTGGCTTTATCAGCTAAATGAGTAAAGCATAATCAAACGCATCATTTCTTTTAAAAAAGCACTGGACAGTACGACATTAAATCCGTACTATCCTCCACCGCAACGGCGTTAAGCGCCCGTAGCTCAGCTGGATAGAGCGCTGCCCTCCGGAGGCAGAGGTCTCAGGTTCGAATCCTGTCGGGCGCGCCATTTAAAGCGTGCAAGAGCAGTGGTAATGAGTTATCGTGGTCGGGCATTGTTGTATGTAAAAAGATAGCTGTTATGGTGGCTATAGCTCAGTTGGTAGAGCCCTGGATTGTGATTCCAGTTGTCGCGAGTTCGAGTCTCGTTAGCCACCCCATCTTTTTTATGAAACGCGAGGGTGGCGGAATTGGTAGACGCGCTAGCTTCAGGTGTTAGTGTCCTTACGGACGTGGGGGTTCAAGTCCCCCCCTTCGCACCATAAGAAAGATGAAAAATATATTTCGGCGAGTAGCGCAGCTTGGTAGCGCAACTGGTTTGGGACCAGTGGGTCGGAGGTTCGAATCCTCTCTCGCCGACCAAATTCTGAAAAATCCCCGCAATAGCGGGGATTTTTCTTTCTAACTACTTCTTGGTTACTTTCTTTTCTTCTTCCTACTTTTCCTGCTGATAAAAAGGTTTTCCCTTTTTATTTCTTCTTAATTTCTGTTTGATTTTTAATCTGGAAATTGAATGTTATTGTTTTTGTTAATGCACTAATATTATGTTTTAAAAGATATTTTTTTATTGGTGTTGTATTTCAACGACAAACCGCACCACTTAATGTCTCAAATAGGAGACGTTTAACTGCATGATTTATATTTACTATATGTAAATGGCTCGAAAGGCGTCTCAAATGAGAGACGGTATTTTTAACGATATTTGGTGAAAATTAAGTTATCTATTTATGGAAAGCCAGCTAAATCTTGGGTAAGGAAAATTTATCCTGATTGAAAAAGTTGGCACGTAAAATGCAGTATTAAAATCGTAGATGCTCATCCCACTCCTTATGACAGCATATGACTTCATAAACCTCGGGATGATGTAGAGCTGATTGTCAGTGCCTATGGTCCACGTTATAGATGAGTAAGCATTCTGTCTTTTCATCGCAAACCGGACACAACGTTGAGTGAGGCACTATCCGTCTGTAGACCTGATTGTATTTATACACCTGTCTTTTTTGATAGGTGTTTTTTTTGTCTGTAGAAAAGTAAGGATAGGCTTCAGGTAGTTTGCCATGAGTTCTAATGGTGAATGCACCTCGGTTAACGACTCAATTGCATCTCATATATTTCATCGTTAACTGAGGTGTGCCTCCGCGCTTTTATACTTCGACTTCGCTATCACGCTTCAAGGTCAGCATAAAGCCTTTATTGCGGGTTTGGGTGGCTTCTTCACGCTTTTGCAATCTGTCCAGTGCATCGGCAAGCCATGCATAATCATGAGCATCTGGTCGCTGTGCAAGCGCTGTTTTAAATGCTGACTCAGCATTCGCCCATTCACCATGGCGCAAGGCAACCTGTCCCAGTGTACTATTTAGCAATGGAGTTGCACCATGTTGCTTTAACAGGTGAGAGAGGGCCTTTTGTATGGTTTCAGAATCACTTGCCTTAAGGTGGGGAATTAATAGCAGCAGACGTTCATCGTAGTGTTGTTTTAATCCGTCCAAAATGATTTGCTGGGCAGTCTCGTGATCATTACATTCAATCAAATGCTCAGCCATGGCGACTTGCAACACAATGTCATTGCGAATTTTACGGCTTTGATCTTTCCACCATATTTTCAGTCCCGTACAGCCTTTCTCTGCCATAACCTGATTCATTAATCCGATATAGGCTTGTTGACGCAATTTAAGGATCTCTTCTTCACTGTGCAGATTAGCTTTCAGTATAGAAGGCAAGATATCAATCAGGGATTGATAAGCACCTGAAAGAGAGTAAGCTTGTTCCGCCAATCGCAACAATTCAGGGTGACGAGGGGCATGATCCAACAGCTTGTCCACGCCAACGCGTGCGGCATAAATTTCACCTTGTGCCAATTGGACACGGATACGGGTAATATCAACAGGGAGCAGGTCTTTATCAGCAACTGCTGCCGCTTGTTCAATATATTGATTGGTGCGGAAATAATCACCGCGCCGTTGGGCTGCCTCTGCCGCCAGCAGATAATTCACAACAGGAAGTTCTGCATGGTCAGCGTTGCGAGCCATCAGGCGCTCAACTTGCTTGAAGTCCCCTTCGGCGAATTTCAGCAGCGCCTGTTTGGTTTGTGAACGAGCACGACTACGTTTATATCCACCAAAGAGCCAGCTATGGGTGAACGTGCTGGTACGTTTTAAGCGACGATAACACCAGCCGATAAAAATCAGCAGAAATTGTAGCAGAAGGAAGATAATCACCAGACCGGTGATACTGGTGGTGATATTGGACTTGTCTGTCTGGATCAAAACATATCCTTGATGACCTGACATCAAGGGGCCAACTACGATCCCCACAATAAGGATAATGAACAGTAAGAATATTTTCAGCACGTTCAGTTCTCCTTAACGGGGGTTTTTGCCTGATCGGTGGTTTCTGTTGTCGACCGTGATTGTGCCTCAGGCTGAATTTCAGGTTGGGAACCTGGTTGGGGTTGCTTAGAATGCGGTAAGTTATAGATACGCTTACGAACCAGCTCTGCCAATATTGGCTGACTGCTCAGTTGTTCAGGAACATCAATGGACAACGGTCTCTTTTGTAGTGAAACAACATTTTTTAAAAAGTCTTCTGCCTCAGGGTAAGAGGTATCAAAATAGGCATTCACCCATGATTGAACATCTTCCAATGCGTCCTGATAAATTCTAACCTGGTGACGAGGAACCGCCTGCGCAGCAATCAGTAATTTGGAACGAATGTTCTCGCGCAGGTAAACACCTTGGTTAGGTGCCAGCAGCGGCTCTTTGCTGTTATCACGTGGGGTAATGGTAACGAAGTTGTCCATAAAGCTGTGCCAGCTATTGCTCAGGTTCTGGCGCCAATCAGCGAGGGAAGCCGTGATCCCATGATCGTTTGCTTTCTCTGATATGGCTTGTTCTATTTTATTGGCAAGGTGTAAATTATCGACTTGGTTTGATAACTGATTCAGCATTAGGATAATACCGTCTAAGTCAGTCTGTTTGATTTTGGTCAGGGAATCGATATCTGCCATGATAGCTTTACGAGCATAGAGCAGGCTGGGATCATCCATTTCCGCAAGGTTCTGGTCAGCATCTTTCAGCAAGGCGATGGCAGTGGTGATATCCTGTTCGCTCCATACTTTTCGACCCGCCATCTTAACGAAAGAGCTTGCCTGCGCCAGTCGCCAGTTTTCGATGTCAGTATTTGAAAATGCTGAAACACGGTTTTGAAGCTCTGCCATGCTACCATCCAGCCGCTGGTTTTGTGAGTGGGCTTGTTGTAAGGAATCTTCCAGCTCTTGGAGTTTGGAGTCAAAGTTTTGCTTATTGGCAGACTGCTGTTGTGTCAGAGAGGTAATCTCCTGTTGAAGAGCGAGATTTTCGGCTTTTAATACTGCATTCTGTTGTTGACCATGATGATAAATATAAATACCACCAACGCCTATCGCCAAAGAAATGGCAATTGAGAGCGTATTACCCACCCATCCATAACGCTTGGGTTTATGGGGAGCCGTTGCAGGCTGCTGAGGGCGTTTTGTCTCAACCGCATCGGTAGATTGTTTTTGTTCCGTCATAGTGGACATCCCATATTAATTTATTCCAGTGCCTGGATTAAGGCGTCATTATCTGCACTCTTGGCCACTTTTATTGTTTGCCAGCCCAAGGTTCGGGCGATATCAGCAAGACGTTTACTGACCACAATTAGCTTGCAATTCAGTAACCATACTTTTCCATCGCTATCAGTAACTAAGTTATATAGCAGTTGCAGCATTTCGCCACTTGTGACAACGATGGTTTTTATCCCACATTGCTGCCAGTGACGACTGAAATCGGCTGTATTGTATTTGACTGGCTGGCGTGAATAACATTCACAGTAATCTACTACACCTCCACGGAGCCTTAATGTGGAGGCAATCACTTCACGGCCGCCATTGCCTCGGAGCAATAAAATCTTTTTATTGCCCATTGTCTGTAAGGTGGGGAGTTGCAGTAGATCTTCACTGGTTTCACCTTGCTTAGAGTAGACAATTTCCAACCCAGTTAATTGATGAAACATCAGGGAAGTTGATTTGCCGATCCCATAATAGGATAACTGTTCAGGCCATGACTGGCCTGCTTGAATAAGCTGTTCATTGGCATAATGAACGGCATTTTTTGATAATAGGAAAACCAGATCTCCCGCAGATAGCCATTGCAGTTTTTGTGACAGGAATGGCAAATCTGCCCCCGATTGGATTTCGATGAGGGGAGCGCTGAAGGCTGATTTTCCAATAGACCGCAGTCGCTTGACCAATTCCTCTCCTGCGGGGACAGGGCGGGTGATCAGAATACTCATTTCGGTAGGTTCCTCTGGTATACGCTCGCCAGAATCTGGCGTGCGCCCTTCTCCAATAATTCTTCCGCCAATGCGATACCCGCTTGACGAGCCTCTTTGGGTGAGACCACTCTTTCCCCGCGTACGATCACTGTGCCATCAGGGGAACCCACTAGCGCGCGTAGCCAAATGCTCTCTCCCTGCCAGATGGCATAACTGCCAATTGGTACCTGACAACCCCCTTCAAGGCGGGTGTTCATTGCTCTTTCAGCAAGAACGCAAGCTTCTGTTCTTGCGTGGTTCAAGGGTGACAGCAGTTCACGGGTTTGACGATCATCGAGCCGACACTCAATGCCTACCGCCCCTTGACCGACAGCTGGCAGCAATAACTCAGGCTCTAATGGCATACGAATGCGTTCTTCCAGCCCCAGCCGTTTCAGGCCCGCTGTTGCAAGAATAATGGCATCATAATCGCCGTTATCGAGCTTGTTCAGACGGGTACCGACATTACCGCGTAAGTCACGAACAGCAAGATCAGGACGTAGCTGACGGATTTGGCATTGGCGGCGTAAACTGGATGTACCCACAATACTGCCAGCAGGTAGGTCATCGAGCGAAGCGTATTTTACTGAAACAAAAGCATCCCGTGGATCATCCCGTTCGCAGATTGTGACCAATCCCAAACCATCAGGAAATTCGACAGGGACATCTTTCATGGAGTGGACGGCGATATCAGCTCGCTTTTCGAGTAGAGCTAATTCCAATTCCTTCACAAACAGCCCCTTGCCTCCCACTTTTGCCAATGGAGTATCGAGGATAATATCACCGCGTGTCACCATTGGAACCAGCTCTACTTGCAATTCTGGGTGAAAGTGTTTCAGTTGCTTTTGAACATATTGCGCTTGCCACATAGCTAATGGGCTTTGGCGGGTAGCGATGCGAATGGTTTTCATTGTCATGGATAAATCTATTAGGTAAGTATATTGGGTAACTGTATTAACTAATGGTTTCTATATTCTTCATCTTTCAATTTTTGTTTCTTTATTGACCAGAGCATTAACTACTATGCAACTTGAATTGATGGAAAATAATGGTTTTTAGCCACCTGTTAGTCACCAATTAGTGAGAAAATAGTGTCAGTTTTAACATCTCAATGATTTTTTTTCCAGTTACGAGAAAGCCGGAGAAAATCAAAATAGTATATGGATATACAGTTTATGAAATAAAAATAATTTTAAATATTAAAATAATATTTTATTTTAATGAAGAAAATAAACAAAGAGATTGATTTAAAAGCAAATTGAAATTTGTGCTTAGCTTGATGATAAAAAGTGGTGAAAATATTTAACAATAAGAAAAATATTATTCAGTTAAATATTGATGAAAGAGTGATGTATTTACAATGCTTTACAACAGAGATATGAAAAATAATCAACAATAATAGTTATGCTAAAAAAGCATATTATTGTGTCTGTTTCGTGATTAACTTAATATTTTACAAAGAGTTAATTATATTTTAGCTATTGCAGGCGAAGAGAAAAGATGGTATTGCGTACTTTACGCTTTGATTGCAAGGTGTTAAATTGATCACGTTTCCGACAATAAGTTTGTAAAAATAATTTTAAATAATCTTGTAATACCACGCGTTATCGGAAACAGGGGACTACTTTAGGCACTGGAACTGATATCAGGCGAAACTCTTGTATCTCTATATTGAAACGCTGAAGCAGCGACTGGATGCAATTAACCAACTTAGATTAGAGCGCGCTACTAGCTTAATGAGTGACGCTTTCAAGCAAGTTTATAGTTTAATTCCAGTATTATTACATTATCATCATCCAATGATGCCAGGTTATATCAAAAGCGATGTTCCTCATGGTGTTTGCTTTTTTATGCCTGATGAAGCACAGCAGTTTTGGATTAATGATCTGGATTGCCTGCTTACCGGCATCCTGCCAGATGTATCGTCACATGCATCTAATGGTGAATTACCAATAACGGGAATTTACTCGATGGGCAGTACCTCTTCTATCGGGCAAAGTTGCTCTTCTGATTTGGATATTTGGGTTTGCCATCAATCCTGGTTGGATAGTGACGAAAAAGCTTTATTGGAACAAAAATGTACCTTGATAGAACAGTGGGCGGCTTCACTGGGTACTGAGGTTACTTTTTTTCTGATTGATGAAAACCGTTTTCGGCATAATGCCTCTGGTAGTTTGAACGGTGAAGATTGTGGTTCTACCCAACATATCCTTCTGCTTGATGAATTTTATCGCACAGCGGTTTGTATGGCTGGCAAACGCTTATTATGGGCAATGGTTCCGGTGGAAGAGGAAGTTCATTATGATGAGTACGTCCTTTCTCTCTATGCTCAGGGAGTGTTGACGCCAAATGAATGGTTGGATCTGGGCGGCTTGGGTGAATTATCCGCAGAAGAATATTTTGGGGCAAGCCTCTGGCAGCTTTACAAGAGCGTGGACTCTCCTTATAAGGCTGTATTGAAAAGCCTGCTGTTGGAAGCTTATTCATGGGAATATCCCAATGGAAAACTTCTGGCGATGGAAATGAAGCAGTATTTTCATGATGGTGCGATTGTTTCTTTTGGCCTCGATGCCTATAGCATGATGCTGGAACGTGTAACCCGCTATCTAACTGCCACGAATGACCTTGCGCGCCTTGATTTGGCGCGTCGTTGTTTTTATCTGAAGGTATGCGAGAAACTATTGGCAGGCCAGAATGACAAAGGTTGTACAGGATGGCGTCGTCAGGTTATGTCCCAGTTGGTGCGCGAATGGGGTTGGGATGACAGTAAACTGGCCATATTGGATAAGCGTAATGCATGGAAAATTGAGCAGGTACGTGATGCCCATAATGAATTGCTTGATACCATGATGCAGAGTTATCGCAATTTAATCCGCTTTGCCCGTCGCAATAATTTAAGTGTGAGTGCCAGCCCGCAAGATATTGGCGTATTAACCCGTAAATTGTATGCGGCTTTTGAAGCATTGCCCGGTAAAGTGACTTTGGTGAATCCTCAGATATCACCGGATCTGTCGGAAAAGGATCTGACCTTCATCTATGTCCCTCCGGGGCGAGTAAACCGCAGTGGTTGGTATCTTTACAACCATGCCCCTACGATTGAATCAATCATTGGTTATCAACCATTGGAATACAATCGCTATCTGAATAAATTAGTTTCCTGGACCTATTTCAATGGTCTGCTGGCTAAAGAAACTCGGTTTCATATTCATCACGGGGAATCTCAGTGTGACAGGCAGAAATTATGTGATTTGGTGGATGACATTGCCGCTCATTTCCCAATCCGTCTACCTGCCCCCACACCAAAAGCACTATATAGTCCTTGTGAAATCCGTCATTTGGCGATCATTGTCAATTTAGAACAAGATCCAACGGCTGCATTTTCTGATCAAATCGTTCGTTTTGATTTAAGGAACCTGAATGTTTTCAGTTTTGGCGAGTTGCAGCAATGTCTGGTAGGTAGCATTGATTTGCTTTATCGCAATTCATGGAATGAAGTGAGAACTTTGCATTTCAGTGGTGAACAATCGGTATTGGAAGCATTGAAGACCATATTGGGAAAAATGCATCAAGATGCAGCGCCGCCATCTGACGTTGAAGTATTCTGTTATAGCAAACATTTGCGTGGATTGATCCGCACACGTATCCAGCAATTAGTTTCGGAGTGTATAGAGTTACGCCTGTCCAGTAACCGACAAGATCCAAACCGTTTCAAGGCATTACGAATTTCAGGGCAAACATGGGGATTATTCTTCGAACGGTTAAACGTTTCGGTACAAAAATTGGAAAATGCAGTGGAATTCTATGGTGCGATTTCCAACACCAAATTGCATGGCCTGCCAGTCAAAATTGATACCAAAGAAAAACACTTACCGCCTGTAATAGACGGTTTTGCCTGTGAAGGAATTATCCAGTTCTTTTTCGAAGATATTGAGAACAAACAAGGGTTCAATATTTATATTCTTGATGAATCAAATCGGGTGGAAATTTATTCCCATTGTGAAGGCAGTAAAGAAGAGTTGGTGCGAGATATCAGCCGATTTTATTCATCATCACATGATCGTTTCACTTATGGCTCTAGTTTTGTCAATTTCAACTTACCGCAGTTCTATCAAATCGTTAAGAAAAGTGAGCGTACCCATATCACTCCATTTATAGAGGGAGTGTACCCAGTGGGTGATATAGAAGCGAATGATACAAGGCTCCCTATTAACGAGTGCCTTGATAAAACATGTGGGGCACATGCACACGATCCTTATCGTTCGCTGTATCACTATTGATATTATCAGTTAACTTAAACGCCTGTATCATCAGGCGCTTTTATTAGATATCTTTCGTTGACTAATTGTTTTTATTTGGTTTTGATGAAATTGGGTTTTAATGAAATATAGTCATGAAAATTGGAATGGTTCACCGCTTTGCTCAGTAATGGCTTGTGCCAGCATAGAGATAAAATCATTACCACTGCGGTCACAAATCCACTGGCTATCCCGATAATCAAAATGGTAACCGCCATTTTTGGTTGCCAGCCATATCTGATGGAAAGGCTCTTGACGGTTAATAATGATTTTGCTGCCGTTTTCAAAACTCAGCGTCATCACACCGCCGTTTGTTTCATAGTCGATATCCGCATCACCATCGTAATTATCCAGTTGCTCTTCAAGATGAAGCATCAATTGATCAGCTAATTGATGAAATTCGCTATCTTTCATGTTTATTTCCTATTTGCTTTTCAGGGCCTAGCTGCGATTATAGAGAGTATTGGCGCATGAATCACAGGCATTAATATAATGAAAAAACAACTTCGTTGGTCACTGGCTATCATAACATTACTTTCTCTGGCGGGTTGTGGCTTGAAAGGGCCCCTTTATTTTCCTCCTGCGGAAACATCTGCAACACAAGTACCTATACACAAAATGGATAAGATTCAGCCAGAAAGATTATTTAAAAACAGCTTATTAAAAGACAATATATCGATGAATGCTTAATGATAGTGATTTGGTAATGTGATTTCTCTTGGAGCCGTACATATATGCAGTTCTCCAAAATGCATGGTCTTGGCAATGACTTTATGGTCGTTGATGCAGTGACCCAAAATGTTTATTTTTCTCCAGAGTTAATTTGTCGTCTGGCTAACCGGAATACTGGGGTGGGTTTTGATCAACTTTTGATTGTTGAAGCGCCCTATGATCCTGACTTAGACTTTCATTACCGCATTTTTAATGCTGACGGCAGTGAGGTTTCCCAGTGTGGTAATGGGGCACGTTGTTTTGCCCGTTTTGTCCGTCTCAAAGGGTTGACCAATAAACGTGATATCAAAGTCAGCACGCAAGCGGGCCGAATGATATTAAGCATCACAAATGATGAGCAAGTCTGTGTCAACATGGGAGAGCCGGACTTTGAGCCGCAGCGTATTCCCTTTCGCGCCAATAAGGCTGAGAAAACCTATATTATCCGTACTAACGAACGTACGGTACTTTGTGGCGTTGTATCGATGGGAAATCCTCATTGTGTCATACAGGTTGAGGATGTGGACACTGCCGAAGTGGAAATATTGGGGCCCGTGTTGGAAAACCATGAACGTTTTCCTGAACGAGCCAATATTGGTTTCATGCAGATAATAAATCGGGGCCATATTCGGTTGCGTGTTTTTGAGCGTGGTGCTGGTGAAACCCGGGCATGTGGCAGTGGCGCATGTGCCGCAGTAGCTATCGGTATCCAGCAGGATCTGTTGGATAATCAGGTTCGGGTTGATCTTCCGGGTGGGGCACTGCAAATTCGCTGGGATGGGCCGGGCAAACCACTTTTTATGACTGGGCCTGCAACCCATGTTTATGATGGTACGATTCATTTGTGATTGATTCTGTGTTTGCTGAGTCTCTCTTGAAATATGGGGCATTGGAAAATGAGTGAAAAAGACGATCCATTGCACAGCGGAAACAGGCTGGATGATCAGACAGTCGTGGATTATTTATTGAATAATCCGGATTTTTTTATCCGTAATGCCAATATGGTCGATAAGATAAGAGTTCCTCATCCAGTGCGGGAATGTGTCTCTTTAATGGAATGGCATATGAACCGCCAGAGGAAACGTATCTGTTATTTGGAAGACGATCTGAACCATTTGATAGAGCAGGCGAAACAGAACGAAGTGCTGTTCAGCAGCCTATTGCAATTACTGTCAGACCTCTCTGGTGCCAAGAGTTTGCAGGATTTTCTTTCATGCTTAACTTCATGGTCGAAAACATTGGGATTGAGTAACAGTTATATTCGGTTGTTCAGTGATAAATGGCATCTTGGTGCACCACTGAATGTGCCGGAGCTGGCTATTTCCCGTCAGGCCTTTGAATCCGTCCGCATAAAGCGATTCGGGGAAAAAAATCATTATCTTGGCCGATTGCATGGCCCGGAGATTTTATTGTTGATGCCACAGGCACTCCATGTTGGCTCAGTGGCGATTTCCCTTTTAGGATCACGAGGGGAGTTGGGCATGGTCATTTTCAATAGCCATGATAAACAGCACTATCACGAAGGCATGGGAACTGACATTCTCGCCCATTTGGCGAAGCTGTTGCCGGGTTTGTTGTCCCGTTGGATTGAACGCGCATGACTCAGCCGATTGATTTACTGTTAACGCCCGTGGAAGACTTCTTGCGCTATTTGCGGGTTGAGCGACGTTTAAGCCCCGTCACGATCACTAACTATCGACGCCATTTGGCAGTTTTGGCGGAAATGTCACTGGAAATGGGGATACGTGAGTGGCAGGAGTTAGATCCGGCTAAAGTCAGAATGTTTGCTTCCCGTAGTCGTCGGGCAGGATTGCAGTCTGCCAGCATTGCGTTGCGTTTTTCTTCTTTGCGTAGTTTTCTTGACTGGATGGTAATGCAAAATAAGTTGGCAGCCAATCCCGCTAAAACAGTCAGTACCCCCCGTAAAAAACGCCACTTACCTAAAAACATGGATGTGGATGAAGTTAACCAACTACTCAATATTAATCTGAACGATCCGTTGTCAGTGCGTGACAGAACCATGCTAGAAGTGATGTACGGAGCGGGATTGCGTTTGTCTGAGCTGGTAGGTTTGGATTGTCACCATTTGGATTTGGAAGAAGGGGAAGTTTGGGTACATGGCAAGGGCAGCAAAGAGCGTAAAGTGCCGTTTGGCCGTATGGCGCAGGAGTGGCTCCAGCATTGGCTGGATATGCGGGAATTGCTTGAGCCGGAAGATGATGCGGTTTTCATTTCCACCAAGAGCGGAAAACGTATTTCTGCCCGTAATGTACAGAAACGGTTTAAACAGTGGGGGATTCGGCAAGGTGTTAGCAGCCATGTTAACCCTCATAAATTGCGTCACTCTTTTGCCACACATATTCTGGAATCCAGCGGTGATCTGCGAGCAGTGCAGGAATTACTGGGTCACGCGAACCTGTCGACCACCCAGATCTATACCCATTTGGACTTTCAGCATTTGACCAAAGTCTATGATGTGGCTCACCCCAGAGCCAAACGAGGAAAATCATAATGCGTTTTTATCGGCCTATCGCGCCGTTTGCTGCGATGACATTCGATCTGGATGATACGCTTTACGATAACCATCCTGTAATCGATAAAACCGAAAAAGAAGTATTGTGTTTTATCAGGCAGTACGATACCAAATTCGGTCACTTTGGGCATGAAGATCTGCATGTATACCGCCGGGCGGTTCTTGAACAGGAACCCGATATTTATCATGATGTAACTTCATGGCGTCGGCAATCCGCAGAACTCATGTTTACCCACCATGGCTTCAATGATGAAGAAACAGTACGTGGTACGAATGAAATTATGTCTTGTTTTATGTACTGGCGTAACCAAATCACTGTTCCGGAATCTACCCATAAAACTTTGTCCATACTGGCGGAAAAAATGCCGTTAGTGGCAATTACCAATGGGAACGCTGAACCTGCTGCATGTGGGCTTGCCCGTTATTTTGAATTTGTATTGAAAGCGGGCATTGATGGGCGTTCCAAACCTTATCCTGATATGTATCAGCTCGCGGCAGAGCGGCTCAACCTACCGATAAATCAGATCCTGCATGTGGGGGATAATCTGTATACCGATGTAGAAGGGGCACTTTGCAGTGGTATGCAAGCCTGTTGGATTAACATCGAAAATAAAAACTTGATGCAGGAATCTGAAGGGCGTCTGGTGCCACATATTGAGATTTCTGATTTGGCTTCTTTGATAGCACTGATATAATTTCAGATTGAAATCTATATAAAAATATTAACAACTGACGGTAATTATGGACGTTTCTTATCTGCTCGAAAGCCTCAATGATAAACAACGTGAAGCGGTCGCCGCTCCCCGTAGTAATATGTTAGTGCTGGCTGGCGCTGGCAGTGGTAAAACGCGCGTGCTGGTTCATCGGATTGCCTGGTTACTGTCAGTTGAAAATGCTTCGCCGTTTTCCATCATGGCGGTCACATTTACGAATAAAGCGGCTGCTGAGATGCGGCACCGAATTGAAAACCTGATTGGCACCAGTCAGGGCGGAATGTGGATCGGCACATTTCATAGTCTTGCTCACCGCTTGTTGCGCGCCCATCACCTTGATGCAAATTTGCCGCAGGATTTCCAGATCCTTGATAGCGAAGATCAGCACCGCCTCATCAAACGCATCATTAAAGCGATGAATCTGGATGACAAACAGTGGCCAGCCCGTCAGGGGATGTGGTACATCAATGGCAAAAAAGATGAAGGATTGCGTCCACAGCACATTGAAAGTTATGGCAATCCGGTAGAGGCAACCTGGCTGAAAATCTATCAGGCTTATCAGGAGGCGTGTGACCGCGCAGGGCTGGTGGATTTTGCGGAATTATTGCTACGCGCCCATGAACTTTGGCTGAACAAGCCGCAGATCCTGCAACACTATCGTGAGCGTTTCACAAATATTCTGGTGGATGAATTTCAGGATGCCAACAGTATTCAATACGCTTGGATTCGTCTTCTGGCTGGTGATAGCGGCAAGGTCATGATTGTCGGGGACGATGACCAGTCCATTTATGGCTGGCGTGGTGCGCAGGTAGAAAATATCCAGCGTTTCCTCAAGGATTTTCAGGGAGCGGAAACGCTCCGTCTGGAACAGAATTACCGTTCGACCAGCAATATCCTTAAAGCTGCCAATGCCCTGATCGCCCATAACAGTGATCGTTTGGGCAAGAATTTGTGGACAGAAGGGAGCGAGGGAGAGCTAATTTCACTTTATTGCGCCTTCAATGAATTGGATGAGTCCCGTTATGTTGTCGGCCGTATCAAGCATTGGTTGGATAATGGCGGCGCCCTGAAAGAGTGTGCGATCCTGTATCGAAGTAATGCCCAATCCCGCGTCTTAGAAGAAGCCTTGCTACAGGCTTCCATGCCTTACCGAATTTATGGTGGCCAGCGTTTCTTCGAACGTCAGGAAATCAAAGATGCTTTATCCTATTTGCGTTTGGTAGCAAACCGTCACGACGATGCTGCTTTTGAGCGTGTGGTGAATACACCAACACGTGGCATTGGCGACAGGACGCTTGATGTTGTGCGCCAAGCGGCGCGGGATCAGCAAAAAACCTTGTGGGAAAGTAGCCTGGTATTGATACAGGAAAAAGTGCTGGCTGGCCGTGCGGCATCTGCGTTGCAACGCTTCATCGAATTGATTGATGCGCTGGAAACAGAAACGCAGGAAATGCCATTGCACGTGCAGACCGATCGCATTATCCGTGACTCTGGTCTATGGGCCATGTATCAACAGGAAAAAGGCGAAAAGGCGCAGGCCCGTATCGAAAACCTTGAAGAATTGGTCACGGCAACCCGCCAATTCAGCTACCAGGACGAAGATGAGAACCTGCTGCCATTGCAAGCTTTCCTTTCCCATGCCGCACTTGAATCGGGGGAAGGTCAGGCAGATGCCTATCAGGATGCGGTGCAACTGATGACTTTACATTCAGCGAAAGGTTTGGAATTCCCGCAAGTTTTTATTGTGGGTATGGAAGAGGGCATGTTTCCGAGTCAGATGTCCATTGAAGAAGGTGGTCGGTTAGAGGAAGAGCGTCGTCTGGCCTATGTAGGCGTTACCAGGGCGATGGAAAAACTGACGCTGACTTATGCGGAAAGCCGTCGTTTATATGGCAAGGAAGTGCATCACCGCCCATCTCGTTTTATTGGAGAATTACCGACAGAATGCGTGGCAGAAGTTCGCTTGCGGGCAACGGTATCCCGTCCGGTCAGCCACAAACGGCTGGGTACGCCTATCAGTGCTAATGATAGTGGTTATGCTCTTGGACAGCGTGTGCGCCATCCTAAATTTGGTGAAGGGACGATTATCAATATGGAAGGCAGTGGGGAACATTGCCGCCTGCAAATCGCGTTTCAAGGTGAAGGTATTAAGTGGCTGGTGGCTGCTTATGCCAGACTCGAAACAGGCCAATAATCCGGTTGAATGTTGACAGGCTTTTTCTTCTAAGCGTAACATTCGCGCCTTACGATAAACGTAGGGAGTATAAGGAGACTTATGGTACATGCTGAACGCATTTAAATTAGAGAATAATCGCCTGCTCCGTCTTGAACTTGAAGAAGGTGATAAGTTATCTGACGCCATGTGGGTAGATTTAGTGGGTCTGGGGGATGATGATCGCCTCCGAGTCCAGAATGAGCTGGGACAAGTCCTGGCGACCCGCACCGAGTTGGATGACATCGAGGCATCAGCCCGTTTTTTTGAAGATGAAGATGGTATGCACGTCCATTCATTCTTCTACTTTGAAGATGCCGAAGACCATGCTGGCAACTCGACAGTCGCATTTACCATCCGTGACGGTCGTCTCTACACATTGCGAGAGCGTGAACTCCCTGCATTTCGATTATACCGAATGCGTGCCCGTAACCAGACGATGGTTGATGGGAATGCCTATGAGTTGTTGATGGATTTGTTCGAAACCAAAATCGAACAATTGGCTGATGTCATTGAAAACATCTATAGCGTGCTGGAATCCCTGAGTCGGGTCATTATGAACGGTAAACAGGGCGATGAATTTGATTCTGCTTTGTCTAATCTTGCTGAGCAGGAAGATATTGGCTGGAAAGTCCGCTTGTGCCTGATGGATAGCCAGCGCGCACTGAACTTCCTTGTGCGCCGTGCCCGCTTGCCTGCTAATCAATTGGAACAGGCTCGCGAAATTCTACGAGATATTGAATCTTTGCTGCCGCACAATGAGTCCTTGTTCCAGAAAGTTAACTTCTTGATGCAAGCTGCGATGGGCTTTATCAACATCGAGCAGAGCCGCATTATCAAGATTTTCTCCGTTGTTTCCGTGGTATTCCTGCCACCGACGCTGGTAGCGTCCAGCTACGGTATGAACTTCGAATTTATGCCGGAGTTGCATTGGACATTCGGCTATCCTGCGGCCATTGGATTGATGATAGCAGCGGGTTTGGCTCCTTATCTCTACTTCAAACGCAAAAATTGGCTGTAGTTATCTCACCAGCTATCTATCTTCTTATCTTCTAAGTAATTGCTTTGCAGGCTGATTTCACTAACCCAAAAGTATAATTATCTATGCTTTTGGGCACTATTCTTTTGTTGCTGTACTACAACAACTTTGCCTATTGGTTGAGAATGCAAGGCATTCATATCTCTCATATCAAGCAAAATGGAAATAGAGTGGTTTTGTGTGTAAATTGATCTGCCATAGATATTAGCATATGCTGTGCATATGTAATTCAACATGGGAGATTTGACATGAGAACTGTAGCTATTTTCAAAAATGGTAATAACCGTGCTATCCGCTTACCCAAGGATCTAGATTTTGAGGGTGTCAATGAACTGGAAATTATCCGAGAAGGGGAAACCATTATATTGCGTCCAGTAAAACCTAGCTGGAATTCATTTTTATATGAAGATAAAGCCGATAAGGATTTTCTATCTGAACGCCCAGATATTATTGAGGAAGGGCGTATTAAATTATGAAAAAAACTTACATGCTGGATACCAACATTTGTTCATTCATTATGCGCGAACAGCCCATTGCTGTGATTGCTCAATTGCAGCAATGTGTGATGAACAATCATCCAATAGTTGTCTCTGCTATTACTTATTCGGAAATGCGTTTTGGGGCGGTTGGGAAAAAAGCTTCTCCGAAACATGTTGTGTTGGTTGACGAATTTTGTAGGCGATTGGATAGGATTTTGCCGTGGGATAAATCCGCGGTAGACGAAACGACTAAAGTAAAAATAGCTTTGGCTGCTGCCGGTACGCCAATCGGACATAATGATACCGCTATTGCGGGGCATGCTTTGTCTGTAGGAGCTACATTGGTAACAAATAATACCCGTGAGTTTTCTCGTGTAGTTGGGTTGTCATTAGAGGATTGGACTAAAATTTATTAATATTATTAATAACATCGTGAATCAACTAACGAGAAAACTGACCCATTTAGTTAATGCCTTGGGTCAGTTTAGAAATGTCGTTTAAAGAATTTGATTACTTCCGTAAACGACGTTGCGTATAGAGCGCATCCAGTATAAACAGAATTAAGGCAGCCCAAATAAAACCAAAAGTGATCAAACGATCTGATCCAATTTTCTCACCATAAACTAACGTTGCCAGCAAGAACATCAATGTTGGACCAAGATACTGGAATAAGCCCAGTGTAGACAAACGCAGATGCGCAGCGGCTGCGGTGAAGAACAGCAGTGGTACTGTCGTAATAATACCGGCAGCAATCAACATGAGGTTCAAAGAGTACGTATTATCCAACATATTACTTGTCGGGCTATGGGTGAAAAATAACAGGTAAGTTAAGGCGACAGGGAATACCCAAGTTGTCTCAATCAACATACCTGTCTGTGCATCAACTCCCATTTTTTTGCGGATCAATCCATAGACGGCAAATGTCGTCGCTAAGTACAAACCAATCATCGGTACAGAACCAAACTGCCATAGCTGGATCAATACACCAGTAAAGGCCAATCCCACAGCAATCCATTGCATACGGCGGAAACGTTCACCAAGAAATATCATACCAAACAGAACATTAACCAGTGGGCTAATAAAATAACCCAGACTCGCTTCCAGTAAATGTCCATTATTGACTGCCCAGATATAGGTAAGCCAGTTACTGGTAATAGTGAAAGCAGTGATGCCTAGCAACAGCAGTATTTTCGGCTGGCGAACAACAGCCCAAACCTGGCGCCAGTGACGAGTCACTGTCAGCATCAGCACCATAAAGAAAACCGACCATATAACACGATGTGACACAATTTCATCTGGGGGCACATATTGTATGGTCTTGAAGTAGATGGGTGCTAATCCCCAAATAAGATAAGCCCCTAAGGCATACAAGATACCTTTGGCAGTCTGTTGGTTACTCATAATATCCTTGAATGTTGAGAGAATGTTCAGAAAATCAGAAGAGCTTATTAAGGTGATAGCTCATAGAACTATACAATGTGTCATTGGGATGAATGATTTACAAGTAGTTAATGGCATGAATAATAAATTAAATTTTTCCAATTAGCCAAATAGCACTTTATGCTAAATTGTTATGTTTGGGTAACAGGATTATCTATTTTTATGCGGAAAACTCATTTATTACATAAGTAGTCTGAATGTTGGAGAGGATCTAACAGTGAACCACGTTGGCAAGCGATATTGACATATTTACACTATCAAACTATCTGAATCCCATCATCGTTCTAATTGGTAATTCAGATTTATCAGGGCAATCTAGTCCTCGTATTTTGACTGCAAGATCGTTATTTCTCAACTCATTACATAGTTGTGCAATGTCTTTCGGAGTCCAATAGATATTTTTTCCATATCCTATTCTCTGAATTGGGTTTAATAAACTTTCCACACCACCCGCTGTTAATATTCTGGCAACTATTGTTGCGCAATTTTTACTGAAAGTACTATAGCTATGGCTCACATGATAGTTGCCATATGTTTTCCCAATATAGATTTCACTCTTTTTTTCCTGCATTTTTTCAACATTTAAGTTGATAAGCAAATATTCCAGATGGGGTTGTAGTATAAAATCTTTCTGAATATTACCGAAGGTTCCTGCAAATGATAAGCCTCCTCGATACCTGTTGGGATCAGAATAGAAACTGACATAATTATTATCTGTTGGAGATGGTGGATGCTGTATGGATGTTGAAGGCCAATCTCTTTCAGTAACGTTGTAAGGAGCAGGAGAACCGGCACCCCGTGAGAAGATAGAACCCCTTGAAGGACTTCTTTCATGTCTTGAAAAAATGGAAGAAGCTGAACGTCTCCTTTCAGTTGGTGGTATGGGGCTTGCTGGTGTGGAATTTTGCGGTGTTGGGGGTTCCGTAACCCCAATTGACCAGGGGCATCTGGGTACTCCACCAATATAGATAGAGGCATGCCCTGCAACAAATTTGTGGCAGGGATACCAAATATAGACAACGGCAGAGACGGGAGTCCCCGCGAGGATTTTTTGTTCTGCTTTGGTTCTTGGGGTCATAGCTTGTTCTCTGGCTGGTTTATTGATTGATGTTTCAATAAATAACTTTGTAAGACAAGTTGTTGCGACTTTTTGGTATTGCCGGAATTGGCGATTGTTAAGATGAGCGCCGTATAATGACTGATGCAGCACGGTTTGTTCATTAAGTCGGGGTATCATATACCCAGAGTGGCGGTCTGTTAATAGGTGATTTGGGGGAGCTACCACAGATGGGATACGTGCTGCAAAATGACAAGGCCAAAGCCCCGCGTGCAATCCATCTTAAAGGGCAATGGCTTAAGGCCGCTGGGTTCGATAAAGGTTGCACCCTGACCGTGAAGATTATGGACGGCTGTCTGGTGCTTATTCCTGATACTGACGACACCCGCACCATCAAGCAACAGTATCGATGCCAGCAAGACCAGTTCAGTGAAATTAAGCTGAGAATGCGGGAGCTTATTGGGGATTAGAGGGCTGGATGATGATAAAAAGCCGGAATAATTTATATCCCGGCTCAGATATTCTCGAATAGCATAATTATTTCTTTGCAATAAAATAAGAAAAAGGGTTGTGATATCAATTTATTGATCATGTATAATCTTTCTATTTGGAGAACATTCAAATGGCAAAGATTGATGTAACCTGCCCCGCTTGTCGTGCGTTTAAAGGGATCCATCGCAATGGGCGCTCACGTTCTGGTCATCAGCGTTATCTTTGCCAATCCTGCCGTCATTCCTGGCAACTTGAGTTCACTTATGCCGCATGTCGCCCCGGAACCCATAAGCAAATCGTCGATATGGCCATGAATGGCCTGGGATGTCGGGCGACAGCGCGGGTGATGGGGATTGGCCTAAATACCGTGCTTCGCCACTTAAAAAGCTCAAACCCAAATCAGTAACAGAAGCCATTGCACCCGGCACCGAAGTGATTATCTGCTGTGAAATGGATGAACAATGGTCGTACGTGAAGTCAAAGAAACAGTCGCACTGGCTCTTTTACGCCTACGACAGGACAAGACGAAAAGTGATCGCACATGTTTTTGGTTCAAGGACAAAGAAAACATTAATGCGCCTGATGGCCTTGCTGGCACCTTTCAATATCGTTATTTATATGACAGATGGCTGGAAAAGTTATGAAAAATCAATGGCAGGGTTAGCGCTCGCTAGTCCAACATCAAGTTGGAAGGGATTCGATAAACTCTCTGTCAGTGTGAAATTCGTAACTACAAAAGTTTTCGGCGATAAACTACCTGTGCTCAGCGTGAACAGCAGACCGTCAGAAGATTGGTTGCCCTTTTTTAATGACATATTGTTCTCCCGTATTTAGCGCTAATGAGCGCATTATTCTGCTACCAGTTGTTTCTTATTAGAGTGATAACGGAACGTGTTTAATGCGGAGGACATTGAGAATGATAAAAGTGTTGACGGCTTGTGCTTGATAAACATTTGGCAGAGGGAGACGGCATTCTTCCCTGAACCGACAACGAGAGCGACAATCCATATGTCCTTACCCCAAAAACTTAAAAGTTTTGTCGTTCAGATAACAAAAAGGAGGATATAGCACTTCTTTGGTCTGTATAATAAATGATCACACAAATGTGATTGGAATCACTTAATAATTTATGTAAATCAATGAATTATAAACTAATGGTGGGGTTAAAAATGAACATGCCCATGAAAAGGGAACGTGTTTTGCTGGCACATTCCTTCATTTATTTTAAGTTTGTATTTTGGGCATGAATTGGGTATTAGTTTTAGGTATTAGGGTTTGAAAACATCAGCCAACCAAATAAGTCCCCATTGCACTAGCGATATGCATTTGTTTTTCATTATGCAATTCAATTCTGGCGACAGAGACTTTATTGCCAGCGCGGATAAGATTGCAACTGGCAGTAAATACTTCACCACGCCCGGGGCGCAGGTAATCCACGCGCAAATCAATCGTGCCCAATGTCGTCAGACGTTTTTGGATCTCTGCGATGGTTATTGTTTCAATTGATATCAATGCATTACCTGCACAAACCAGCCCTCCAGCAACATCTAATATGGAAGCGATTGCACCACCGTGTAGAATTTTATGAATCATATTGCCGATCAATTTTTCTTGGTAGCAAAATTGCAGTTCTGCGTAGTCTTGTTCGAAGCGGAGCAGTTCGAGACCCAACAGGCGATTGAATGGCATATGATAAACAAAGAGTTCACCTATAAATTTACGGGCTTCTTCTGGGGTTAAGATGGTGTCTACTGGCTGAATATTTTCCATGGTGATTTTCCTGATAACCTGATAATAAAAAGTAAAATCAACGGGTATTAAATGGGCTTATATGGTTAATTGATTGTTAAGTTTATGCTTTCATTATCGACTTTGCCAGTCTGTGAAGCGCTTCGAGAAACAATTCATGGGAAAAAAACGGACTACAAAAAATAACCATATAGCGTGTAGAATAAGCGGTGATTTTTTATATACAGGCGATCGGATCGCGACTGTATTTTTATAGCCTGTTTTTAGGTTTTTTCAGGAATTATCTTCTAACGATCGAGGAAAGGCGTGTCTACCGCAGAACTCATCAGCACGGCATCGCTGGCTGAACAAGCATTACGAAAAACATTCGGATACCAGCAATTTCGTCCGGGACAGCAGCAGGTTATTGACGCCGTTCTTGACGGACGCGACTGTCTGGTGGTTATGCCAACGGGAGGCGGTAAGTCACTGTGCTACCAGATCCCTGCATTGGTTAAAAATGGGCTGACTCTGGTAGTGTCTCCACTCATTTCATTGATGAAAGACCAGGTTGATCAACTACGTGCGAATGGCGTTGAAGCGGAATGTCTGAACTCAACTCAAAATCGTGAACAGCAATTTGATATCATTCAACGTTGTCGTAAGGGGAGTATTAGACTGCTTTATATCGCCCCTGAACGGTTGGTAACGGATAACTTTCTTGACCAACTTCCCGACTGGCAGCCTGTTTTATTGGCTGTCGATGAAGCTCACTGTATTTCTCAATGGGGGCATGATTTTCGCCCAGAATATCGAGCATTAGGGCAACTTCGTCGTCGTTTCCCCGATCTTCCTGTGATCGCACTAACCGCTACAGCAGATAAAGCGACCCGTCAGGATATCGTACGTTTACTGGAGTTGCGTGAGCCGATTATCCATATCAGCAGCTTTGATCGTCCCAATATTCGCTATACCTTAGTTGAGAAATACAAACCGCTTGATCAGCTTTGGTCATTTGTCCGAGGCCAGCAGGGAAAAAGTGGAATTATCTATTGCAATAGTCGTAATAAAGTGGAAGAAACCGCGGAGCGTTTGCAAAAGCGGGGGTTAAGTGTTGCGCCTTACCATGCGGGGCTGGAAAACAGTCAACGGGCATGGGTACAAGATGCTTTCCAGCGAGATGATTTGCAGATCGTTGTGGCAACAGTTGCATTTGGTATGGGGATTAACAAGCCTAATGTGCGTTTTGTCGTGCATTTTGATATTCCCCGCAATATCGAATCTTATTATCAGGAAACTGGCCGGGCTGGGCGAGATGGCTTACCTGCGGAAGCCGTGCTGTTTTACGATCCTGCGGATATGGTATGGCTGCGGCGCTGTTTAGAAGAAAAACCCGCAGGTGAACAACAGGATATTGAGCGGCATAAACTCAATGCTATGGGCGCATTTGCACAGGCGCAGACCTGTCGGCGCTTGGTATTGTTGAATTATTTTGGGGAAAGTCGCCAAACAGCTTGTGGCAACTGTGATATTTGCCTTGATCCTCCCAAACGTTACGACGCTCTGGTAGAAGCACAGAAAGCGCTGTCCTGTATCTATCGCGTTGGACAACGTTTTGGGATTGGCTATATTGTAGAAGTGTTACGTGGTGCAAATAATCAACGCATTAGAGATTTTGGGCACGACAAGCTGCCTGTTTATGGCATTGGTAAAGAGCAGAGTCAGGAACATTGGATGAGTGTCTTACGTCAGCTTATCCACTTGGGGCTGATCAGCCAAAACATTGCCAACTATTCTGCGCTGCAATTGACAGAGGCTGCGCGGCCTATATTACGTGGCGAAGTGCCTCTACAACTTGCCGTACCGCGTATCCAAAACTTGAAAAGCCGCAATCAGCAAAACAAATCGTACAGCGGCAACTATGATCGCAAATTATTTGCTAAGTTGCGTAAATTACGTAAATCCATTGCTGATGAAAACAATATTCCACCCTTTGTTGTTTTCAATGATGTCACGTTAATTGAGATGGCAGAACAGTGCCCAATAACGCCGGATGAACTTTTGCTGATTAATGGCGTTGGTCAGCGGAAATTGGAGCGTTTTGGTGATGCATTTATGACCTTAATCCGAGAGCATTTTGAAGAATTTGAGTAACTGAGAGATTTGAGTAACTAAAGGACAGTGAACTGAGGATGAAGAATGGTACCTGAGATATTGAAAGCTAGCTGGTTAAACCGTGAACCTCAGTTCTCAGCCTTTACGAATGGACTATTACTGGATTTTTGGCAAACAAGAGAAGAACGGCAATTTGTAGGAATTGATAATATTCCCATCCATTATGTCTCCTTTTGTTCCCCCTATCATGACAAAACACTCGTCATTTTGCCTGGCCGTAGTGAAAGTTACGTGAAATACCCTGAAGTGGCCTATGATTTTTATCATCTGGGTTACGATGTTTTCGTTATTGATCACCGTGGACAAGGTCGTTCAGGGCGCATGTTGGACGATCGACAAAAAGGCCATGTTGAAGAGTTCGATCATTATGTGGATGACTTAGCTAAATTTATTGAGCTTGAAGTGGCACCCCGTCAGTCTCATCGCTACTATGCTATGGCCCATTCAATGGGTGGTGCGATCTTGAGCCGTTTTCTGATACGTTACCAGGAGCCGATTTTTCGTGCTGTGGCGTTATGTGCGCCGATGTTTGGTATCAACTTACCAATGCCCCGCTGGTTGGCAAATTTTCTGGTTAACCAGGCGGAACCCAATGTAAAAAGACGTAACGCTTATGCCCTATCAACGGGGCAATGGCGGCCATTACCTTATTTTATCAATCTATTAACGCACAGTTATGCGCGTTATCAGCGTTATTTGCGTTACTATGCTGATTATCCTGAATTACGTCTTGGGGGGCCAACTTACCATTGGATGCGTGAGAGTATGCTGATGGGCGATAATCTGATTGAAAATGCGGGCAAAATTCAAACTCCACTCATAGTATTACAAGCAAGTGAAGATAAGATAGTAAGTAATCGGGAGTTATTGGCTTTTTGTGCATCTCACCAAAATCCCCTGATTATCCAGGGGGCTCATCACGAAATCCTGTTCGAAAAAGATGTATTGCGAGCGCAGGCTCTCAATGCAATTTGTAATTTTTTTGACCAGAACTGATTTAGTTTAGGAACTATAACCATGTATCATGTTGTTGCTTCAGATTTAGATGGCACTTTGTTATCTCCCGACCATAAATTAACCCCGTATACCAAGGAAACGTTGAACTTATTGACGGAACAAGGGATTCATTTTGTTTTTGCAACAGGACGGCATCATATTGATGTGGGACAGATCCGTGATGGATTGGGCATTGATGCTTATATGATCACTTCCAACGGTGCAAGGGTTCACAATACCCAAGATGAATTGGTATTTAGCCATAACTTAGATCCTGATATTGCCCATGATTTGTGTTTATTGGAGTTTGATAATCCCAATATCCTGACTAATTATTTCAATAACGATGATTGGCTAATAAATAGAGAATCACCTGAACAGAAAGAGTTTTTTCAGGAGTCAGTTTTCCATTACCAACTTTTTCAGCGCGATAATTTTCCTACAAATGGCGTTTGTAAGGTGTACTACACCAGTGAAGATCATGATTATTTGGTGGATTTGGAAGAGAGGATTAAAGCGCGTTGGGGGGAAAGGGTTAATGTCAGTTTTTCACTGAGGAATTGTTTGGAAGTGATGGCTGGTGGTGTTTCTAAAGGTCATGCATTGGAGCAAGTTTGTCAATTGATTGGATATCAATTAAATGACTGCATTGCTTTTGGCGATGGTATGAACGATCGGGAAATGTTAAGTGTGGCCGGTAAAGGCTGCATCATGCAGGGAGCGCACCAGCGCTTGAAAGATATTTTACCTGATATGGAACTTATTGGTTCCAATGCGGATGATGCAGTTTCCTGTTATTTACGGAAAATGTATCAGGTTTAAAGAAGTTAATTGTTTGAAAACAGCATCCGATGTGATGCTGTTTTCTTATATTGATAAGTCATTTTTCCAGTCAAATAACCAACCATGCTGATGGGAACTTGTATTTTTTCTATAACATGCCCATTGCGTTATTTTCCATTGATGGCCGGTATTGGATTAATTACAACATTTTTTGTGCCAGAAATGCGAAATGCTATCCAAAAAACAGGATTAAACCGTCAGATTGACGGTTTGCTGTATACCAGTGTTGTTTGCGACCAATGAACTTACAGGATTTTGGTTGCTTACGTGCGTTGGCTGAAAATGGGCTAGCCGTTCCCGATAATATTGCACTAGTTTGTTTTAATGCCACCCTGCAATCACAATTTAATGTGCCTTCTTTAACTGCGGTGCGTCAGCCCATCGACAAAATGACCAAAACTGCTATTGAAATATTGATAACATGGAACAGCTCAGGAGCGTGAGTTTGAATTACAAATGGGTGAATCTTGTGGGTGCAAGCTTAGTTTATAGTAAAATAATTGGTCTTATTTTTCTGATAGATTTATGCGTAACTTTGATATGAGCTAAAGAGATTTATATTGTTCCTGTTTCTAATTTTACATTTGTAAGGTTTTTTTAAATCACTATCTAATAATAACATAAATAAGAAAATATTTACCAACTAGTAATGGACTATGGACATTAAAAGATAATTAGGTATAGAATCTATCATCCTTTATAGTTTGCCTGCTTTTCTTTTATATAATTTGATTTCGATAAAGTGATATTATGAATTGGTATCTTAGTGTTTTGAAAAATTATGCTGAATTCTCTGGCCGTGCCCGTCGTAAAGAATATTGGATGTTCTATTTATTTAACATTATTGTATTCCTGGCTCTTATAGTATTGGGTTCAGCAATTAATGATACTGCTGGTTTTGCATTGTTGTTGATTTATATCATTGTTACTTTTATTCCAAGTCTTGCTGTAACAATACGCCGACTGCACGATATTAACCGTTCTGGATGGTGGTTTTTATTAGCTTTTGTTCCCGTAGCCAGCATTGTTTTATTCGTATTTACTCTGTTGGAAGGTACTCAGGGTGATAATGAATACGGCGCTGATCCAAGAAGAAAGTATTAATATCGAAAAACACACATCTAAAGATTTTTAATTTATTTGATATAAATCAGTTGGTTGAAGCGTTTTCGGTGTAGAAAGATTAATTGTTTAGTTTGCCACGTAATATAAAATGCCACTTATTACTTTAGTGGCATTTTTTTGTTAATTATCTAATTGAATAATTGGTATGGTGAATTATATAAATTTGAATCAATGCTTCTTTTATGTTTTTTTAACTTAAATGAATAGTTATTATAAGAAATAATTCTTTCCTTAAAGTAATAATTTTTAATATAGTCTCTTGGGATATTAATATAAGGAGTGTTATTTATGAGTAAATTGCGTCTCGCTTACTACAACTTATCTCCAGAGCTATTGCAAGGTTTTCGTGTGGTAAAAGAAGGTCTGGAAAATAGTCAGTTAGGTTTGCAATTAGTTGAATTGATCTATTTGCGAGTATCTCAAATCAATGGTTGTTCTTTCTGCTTAAATAAACACACTCAAGTTTTGCGCGAAAATCAAGAGGCAGAACGTCGGTTAGCTGAATTAGCTGGATGGCGAGTGAGTAGTCAGTTTACTCACCGTGAAAAAGCGGCGTTGGAATGGGCCGAAGCGCTTACTCACATTGTAACGACACACGCAGATGATTATGCTTATTTACCCTTGAAAGATCACTTCACGGATCAGGAAATTTCTGATTTGACTTTTGCGATTGCGCTTATGAATGGGATGAATCGATTGGCAATCGGTATGCGTCATTAATGTTATTTGATTTCATCGTAGTTGCTTTGGGCTAATTAAAAGGAAATATTTTATTCTGGAAGTTGGGATCACGGTCCCTCCTTTTAAAAGAAAATCTTACCCAAATCAAAAATCATAGATATTAGGCATAATGGACTGATATATTCCTGGCTTTATTTAATTCTCTTGCACATTAACCAATAGATCATTAATCCCCCCAATACCATAAAAGCCACTAGTAATGGCGTTTGCTTTGCAAAGTTGGATTACCATCATGGTAACTGGTATTGCCGTCAGTGTGACCAACCAAAGAAACTCATTATCCAACACAGCCGATTGCCGAAAGAGTCGCGGCACTGATGGCGCAGACTGTCGCCAGGCAATCGCCCTATAGCCCTGAAAGAACCTTGTAGCATTGCCCCTGTACACGTGATGATTTAAAGTCGATGGGGTGAATGTGAAGAATTTCAGCCGTTGGTTAACCAAGTTAGAACATGACGGACTCATTACCCGCAACGGGCAGGAAATAACCATTATCAACCAAAACAATGTAGACTAAATAGTGAGTAAAAAAATGAGGAATTACGAGAAAATAGATTGTGATACTCACTGTATTCCTCATTTCTCACGCATATATGCAGAAAAAGCGAGGAACACTAAGTATATTGATTTTTAAAGATAAATTAATCTTCATTCCTCACCTGTTTTTATCCTGAGGTAAATAAAAAACGAATAGAGAATTGAGGAGTAGGTGAGGAATTAAACTGCCTTCTGGCAGTTGTTTTTCGGCTCTCCGTATTACCGGGTGAATGTATTAGCCCGGTAATACGGAGAAGACAAACGCAGCGCGTCAGTGTGGTTTTATTAAGCGAGAAACTCTTTCTGACTGGCAATCAGTTTAGCACCACACGCTGTGTGCATTCCCTCTACTGCAATAGCTTTCCCATTACTCTTTAAATTCTCACAGCCTTCGACAATAGGAAAAACTCCCTCACATTTAGGACATTCGACTAAATCCGTTTCTCCGGCAACGGGAATACCTTTGTAAGTATAACCACCCACAGCAGTAATTACTTTACCACCGTGATCGGTTGTGTCGTTTAATAAAATAACGGCTTTGTTTGCCATATTTTAACCTTATACCTGAAAAATTCGGTTATCAATGATTGATATCAGTCACAACATCAGAAACTATAAATAAATCATGTAAGGTTCTGATGTTGAAGTGGCTTTAATAAATATTTATGGCTATTCCCATTGGGAGGCGTTATTTATTTTCCAATAATCAATAGAATCCCTATATAAATCAATCTTACCATCAGGATATTCAACTCTGGATGGTTTATTACCTCCTGGTATAATAATTTTTGGCATCTTAGTTTCATCTAAAGTTGGTATGTATTTTATTTTCCATTCATTTTTTTGCTGTAGAATTAATTCAAAAAAGGTTAGTTTCCCTCCAGAATAAAGACCTATTTGATTAGTATTTCCTGTAACAAAACTTTTTCTTAAGACTGGATAAATAGTCGGCCTATAATCAATGATATTTTCTAATGCTTTCATGTCACTAGATTTTCTTGCACCGTTGATATATACATTTATTCCAGCCCTACCTCGCGATACAGCATTCTTCATCAAATGGCTAACGTTATTATACTCAAGAGTTAATTCAATATTATCAATCTGCCATTGACACCAGCCTCCACCATTAAGAGGTATTTTTTCTTTAAAATAACCTGTTACAGGATCTACTGAAATATTAAATCTGTTCCAGTGATATTTAGGTAAGTGATAGAGTGTCCCACCTGCGGTATTATGGGTGGCAAGACATCTATTTGAAGCATAAATACTGTCTAAATTAGGTTTAGTATTTGGAGGAGCAATACCTTCGACTGTAATCCATTGATTTTTTTCAGGTGGTGAAAATGGTTCAGACTTATCTTTATAAGTTTGCCAGTAATTTGAAATAGTATTGGATATGAATTCACATCCTGTTAAACACAAGATCAGTGGTGATATTGTTAATAATATGAATGTTAATTTCATCATTAGCCTCATGTTATCCTTTTATCGTTTCTCAGAGTAACGTTGCAAGGCTATTGGGCCTCTTATATCGTTTTTGGTTACTTCTAGAGTTATCATTAATTGATTATCTATTTCTCTTAAAAAATAATACTCTCTGATTTTTTTTCTTTGAAATACTGCGCGAATCGAATGCGGTTCACTTGCAAGAAATGATAAATCCTCCTGCTTCCTTTGCAATTTTTTATCCGGTGAAAGAGTGCACAATTCTCGCAATCTCTTATCAATGTATTCAGCATATAAGGCGCTACTATGGTCAAGAAAGCCTGTCCCACGCTTGCCTGTAGGATTTTCGTCACCCTGAAAAAATGAACGTATCTCTTGCTCTCTGTATTTATCTACTTTGGTCTGTTGTTCAATAAATTCTTTAGTCTCTTTTCTAGTTTTTTCATTTAACTCCGGAAGTAAATAAAGTTTTGATTCTGAATCAGGGAGAGCATAAAAATAAACTAATTTAACGCGATGCTCGACTTTAACATCTTATAACGTTGGCTTGTTGAAGCCAGTCGCGTTGACTTTTACCTTGTTTAAAATTGGCAAAAATACCCAACGTGTGAGAAAGAAGTTTTCTAGCAATTCG
>NZ_NKHQ01000002.1:99999-188231 GCF_014467265.1 Xenorhabdus sp. TS4
CAGGTCACTCTTTAAGACTTTAATCTTTTTTGCCTTTCGGCATATCGATAGTGTCTTGCGAGTGCCCACACAGATTGTCTGATTAATTTGTTAAAGAGCGTTGGCAACCGGAAGTGCCTTCCGGGTTGCGAGGCTGCGTATCTTACGCTTTCCTCTTATCGTGTCAAGCCTTATTTTCCAAGGCTTTTCACGTTGTCATCCCGACAGGTTTGTGTGTTTGTCGTGACAACGGAAGCGCATTATAGGGAGTTTTATGATACTGGCAATAGTTATTTTGAAAAAAAGCCTCAACCGCTTATTTATCATCCAAAACAACCCGATTTGGTGTTTTTCCAATCTAGAAAAAGAAAAAAGAGGTGCAAAAAACACCTCTTAAAAACTTTCTAAGTAATCAATATCATTGTGTTGCAACAATACGATTGTCTTCTAACCCTAAAGTCACTAATTTACCTGGGATCAATTTGCCAGAAAGAATTTGCTGGGCCAGTGGATTTTCAATCTCTTGCTGGATAGCTCGTTTCAATGGACGGGCTCCATATACAGGATCGAAACCAGCTTCGCTTAGTTTTTCCAGCGCTGGAGGTGTTATCTCCACCTGATAACCGTGCTCTTCCAAACGCTGATATAAACGCTGCAATTGAATATTCGTAATAGACTTCAGATGCTCTTTTCCTAATGGGTGAAACACAACAACTTCATCAACCCGGTTAATAAACTCAGGCCTGAAATGGTGACTAACCACTTCCATCACCATATTTTTCATACCTATATAATCCAATGTACTAAAGCGTTCTTGAATCATATCGGAGCCTAAGTTAGAGGTCATAATTACAACGGTGTTACGAAAATCAACTGTTCTTCCTTGACCATCAGTCAAACGGCCATCATCCAATACCTGCAACAAGATATTGAAAACATCTGGGTGGGCTTTCTCTACTTCATCCAGCAAAATGACAGAATAAGGACGACGACGCACCGCTTCTGTCAGATACCCACCTTCTTCATATCCAACATATCCGGGAGGCGCTCCCACCAACCTTGAAACGGTGTGTTTTTCCATAAACTCCGACATATCAATGCGCACCATAGCATCATCACTGTCGAATAAGAAATTAGCCAACGCCTTACACAATTCTGTTTTACCCACCCCAGTCGGCCCCAAAAACATGAAAGAACCGATCGGACGATTGGGATCAGATAATCCCGCTCTACTACGACGAATTGCATTCGATACAGCATCAACCGCTTCATTCTGCCCTATTACGCGCTTATGCAATTCTTGCTCCATGCGCAGTAATTTATCTTTTTCACTTTCCAGCATTCTGGATACAGGGATCCCTGTCCAGCGTGCGAGTATTTCAGCGATTTCAGCATCTGTGACTTTGTTACGCAGCAGCTTCATATGACGATTTTCTGCTGTTGTTGCTGTCGCTAAACGTTTTTCCAATTCCGGAATTTTTCCGTACTGAATTTCAGACATTTTGGCCAAGTCACCACTACGGCGAGCTTTCTCTAATTCAATACGAGTATTTTCTAATTCAGCCTTGATATTCTGGGTGCCACTAAGTTCAGCTTTCTCCGCTTTCCACTCTTCTTCCAATTCAGAATATTCACGTTCTTTTTCTGCTAATTCTTCGTTCAGCATCTCTAACCGTTTTTTACTGGCATCATCAGACTCTTTTTTCAGTGCCTGCTGCTCAAGCTTTAATTGAATAACGCGGCGCTCAAGGCGATCCAATGCTTCTGGTTTAGAATCCATCTGCATACGCAAGCTTGCCCCTGCTTCATCAATCAGATCAATGGCTTTATCAGGTAGCATACGATCAGAAATATAGCGATGAGATAGTGTTGCAGCCGCCACGATTGCCGGATCAGTGATTTGGACGTGATGATGCAATTCATATCGCTCTTTCAGTCCACGTAAAATAGCAATCGTGTCCTCAACCGTAGGTTCTGCCACATAAACTTTCTGGAAACGACGCTCTAAGGCCGCATCTTTTTCTATATACTGACGATACTCATCAAGTGTTGTTGCCCCAACGCAATGCAGTTCTCCACGAGCCAGAGCGGGTTTTAACATGTTACCTGCATCCATTGCGCCTTCGGCTTTGCCAGCTCCTACCATGGTATGCAATTCATCAATAAATAGAATGACTGAACCTTCCTGTTTGGCAAGATCGTTCAAAACACCTTTCAAACGCTCTTCGAATTCACCACGGTATTTAGCACCGGCTAATAATGCTCCCATATCAAGAGACAGAACACGTTTGTTTTTCAGCCCCTCTGGAACTTCACCATTGACAATACGCTGTGCCAAACCTTCAACAATCGCGGTCTTCCCAACTCCTGGCTCACCAATGAGAACTGGGTTATTTTTGGTTCTGCGCTGCAATACCTGAATAGTTCGACGAATTTCTTCATCACGCCCAATCACAGGATCTAATTTTCCTTGTTCAGCACGCTCAGTCAGATCAATGGTATATTTCTTTAACGCTTGGCGCTGATCTTCTGCGCCTTGCTCATTCACTTTTTCACCACCGCGCATTTGTTCTATTGCCTTAGTGATTTTATCTTTGGTTGCTCCCGCCGCTTTCAACATGTCACTTAATGTTCCACGTTCTTCTATCGCTGCCAGAACAAAGAGTTCAGAAGAAATGAAGTTATCACCTGATTTTTGTGCAAGTTTGTCACACAGGTTTAAATAACGTCCCAACTCGTTGGATACCTGCACATCTCCACCATTGCCTTCTACTTTCGGCAATCGGTTCAGAGCTTGATTCAGTTGATTATTGAAGTTTCCCGTATCCACCCCTGCCGAGGCCAATAAAGGACGCACTGAACCGCCTTCTTGATTAATTAATGCACTCATCAAGTGGATAGGTTCGATGAATTGATTATCACGCCCTAATGCGAGGGATTGGGCGTCAGCAAGAGCAAGCTGGAATTTATTGGTAAGACGATCCAGACGCATAACACCTCCAATACTGGTCAGAATTTGCTACTGGAGACTAGATAAGGTCATTCCTTAAATATTCAAGGTCTTCTGAAAAGTTAATTGGAAACTTACCGCTATACGCCAAAGATCGTCCTGTAAAGTAGGTTATCGCAACCAGATTAAAGTTGCCATTCGCCCGGTATTACCATCACGACGATAGGAGAAAAAGTTTTCCCCCTCCGTGACTGTACATGCGGCTCCACCAAAAATTTCTGTTATTCCTACTGACTGTAACTTTAATTTAGCCAGTAAGTAAATATTTGCCAGAAACTTATCGCCATAAGGCGTAAAAGCTTGTTCCAGATCAGGATTGGTTGCGATGAAAGCTTCCCTAACCTCAGCCCCCACCTCAAATTTTTCAGGGCCAATAGCAGGCCCCAACCACGCACGGATCATGTCAGGTTTTGCGCTAAATCGAGACACAGTATTCTCCAACACTCCGGCACATAATCCGCGCCATCCGGCATGAGCCGCCGCAACCTCATCACCAGAAATACTGCAAAAAAGAACTGGCAAACAATCTGCTGTCATCACAGCACAAACCTGATCAGGTATATTCGTGTAAACAGCATCGGCCTGATTATTCACCAATGGCTGACCATCAAGTGTGATCACACGTGTTCCGTGTACTTGCTCCAACCATGTAGGTTGCTGCGGTAATTGGGCATATTCAACCAATAGCGTTCTATTCCGTTCCACGTATTCTGGAACGTCCCCAACATGATTACCCAGGTTTAAACTGTCATATGGGGGCTGGCTTACTCCACCTAAACGGGTAGTACTGCAAGCACCAACATTATCAGGCTGTGGCCAATCAGGAAAAATCAGTGGCGTCATTTACCTACCAATCCATCTCGTCTTTGAAAGTCTCAGCATCCACTTTCATCACTTCAATCAACTTAACCATATCGTCCGGTAATGGAGCATGCCATTCCATCTCAATTCCAGTGATCGGATGGTAAAGACGTAACATGGTTGCATGCAATGCCTGACGATCAAAATTGCGCATCGCTTCGCGAAATTCATCAGAAGCTCCTTTTAAGGGACGAGGCCGCCCACCGTACAGAGGATCACCCACCAACGGGTGTTTTATATGTGCCATGTGCACACGAATTTGGTGTGTTCTGCCTGTCTCCAAACGCAGACGCAATCGAGTATGCGCCCGGAAATGTTCCATAACACGATAATGGGTAACAGCAGGTTTACCCATAGGGTGTACTGCCATGTGTGTCCGTTTTGTTGGATGGCGGGAGATAGGTTCTTCTACCGTTCCTCCAGCCGTCATACATCCCAGAGCAACCGCTTCATATTCACGGGTTATTTCACGTAATTGCAAAGATTCCACCAAACGAGTTTGTGCCGGAACGTTTTTTGCCACAACCATTAGCCCTGTCGTATCTTTGTCAAGACGATGAACAATACCTGCACGGGGAACATCTGCAATTTCAGGATAATGATATAATAAGGCATTCAACACTGTACCGTCAGGATTACCTGCTCCCGGATGAACAACCAAATCACGTGGTTTATTGATTACCAAAATATCGTTATCTTCATAGACAATATTCAGTTCGATATCCTGAGGCTCCCAACGTGCATCTTCTTCAATGATAGCATCAACGGAGATTTCTTCACCGCCCAGGACTTTTTCTTTTGGTTTGCTAATTAATTTGCCATTAACTTGAACTTTATTATCCAAGATCCACTCTTTTATACGTGACCTGGAGTAATCAGGGAACAATTCAGCCAAAGCTTGATCTAAACGTTGACCAAGCTGAGATTCAGCGACTATTGCATTAAGTCGGATTTGTTGTGCCATATATAACTTCTATATTTTACGTTGAGTTTTGACGGCGAGGCCGTTTCATTTAAAATAGTGTGTTATTGTAACCCCATATTTTGCCGGGAGCTTCACGGACAGTCTCCCAGAAAACACTCAGAGGATAATCAACACGTGATGATTCGCATGAAATATCTGGTGGCAGCGACCACATTGAGCTTGGTTCTATCTGGATGCTCCAGCAATAAAGATGCTGTTCCTGATATTCCGCCATCTCAAATTTATTCAATTGGACAGGAAATGCTGCAAGAAGGTAACTATAAAGCGGCTATCAAGCAATTGGAATCCCTTGATAACCGATATCCTTTTGGCCCTTACTCCCAGCAAGTTCAACTTGATCTGATCTACGCCTATTACAAATCAGCGGAATACCCATTGGCTCTCGCATCCATTGACCGTTTCATGCGCCTAAATCCAACCCATCCTAATATCGACTATGTACTCTATATGCGTGGTTTGGTTTCGCAAGCTCTGGATGACAGTCTATTACAAGGCCTTTTCGGCATTGATCGATCAAATCGTGATCCTGAACATGCCCGTGCGGCATTCCGTGATTTCAACCAACTGGTACGCTATTACCCAAACAGTCAATATTCAACTGATGCTACCAAGCGGTTAATCTTCCTCAAAGAACGTTTAGCCAAATATGAACTTGAAGTTGTTCAATATTACACTAAACGCAATGCTTACGTAGCTGTTGTCAATCGGGTAGAACAGATGCTACGAGACTACCCTGATGCTAATGCAACTCGGAAAGCACTCCCTTATATGGAGTTAGCTTATAAAGAATTAGGATTGACGGCTGAAGCCAATAAAGTGGCACAACTGATCGCTGCCAACCCCGTATAAAATCTCATTCCATCAGGTTTGAACAAGTAATCAAAAACAGTAGCTAAATGGCTGCTGTTTTTTTATCTATTGTTTTTTATCTAATCATGAAGTTGCCAGGAATATCACTGCTGGGATGTGATTTTGTAAGACTTGCCTTTTTGTTTTGTTTAGCCAACAAACCGAACGCATCAGCACATTTTGTTCATGTTTGGCTATATCTTCATTATTTTCACCTTGAAAATAACTCAAGCTCTGTAATTATAACTTGATTTAATAATCCCATAACTGACTAATAATGACGCATAACTCTTTCCTTCGCAACAAATATTCTCCATATCTTCCTTAGCTATCACAATTCCGTCACTTACTGCCAAAATCACTCAATAAAAGTGATTTAGATCATTCTTTTTATGCCAAATGGCGCTATGCTGAATACATCAGAGACGGAGTAACATCAAAGAGGTAACTATATGTTAGTGAACATTACCAGCAAACAAATGGAAATTACCCCCGCAATTCGTAGCCATGTAGAAGACCGTCTAAGTAAGTTGAGCAAATGGCAAGTTAATCTAATCAATCCACATATCGTACTATCAAAAGAACCGCAAGGATTCTTAGTTGATGCCACAATTGGCACACCAAATGGCACGTTAGTGGCCAGCGCTAAACATGAAGATATGTACGCAGCAATCAATGATCTACTGACAAAATTAGAGCGCCAGCTCAATAAAGTGCAGCATAAAGCAGAAGCTCGTCGCACAGACAATAGTGTTAAAGAGTCCAATATCAACTTAGAAGTATAATCCCCCCTGATTCTTGTCCTAACGCGCTCATTGAGCGCGTTTTTACTGCCTGTTGACACTCCAAGCTAAATAGGTTAATTAAAATACATTATTGAAACCATAAAGTAGCATGCTAACAGGTCAAATGATTATCAAACCGTCTTTGTTATTTTTCTTTTTTTTCACCTTCTCATAAGGAGGTTGATTCGTTTCAAAGAAACTTTAAGAAGACGAATAAAAGCCTCCCATCGACAGGGAGGTTTTTTGTTTTACTGATCACAAACATATCTACGATACACAGGCTACACTCATAATAAGAATATCAGGAACATACTATGGAACGAGACTTAGTGAGTTTACGAGAAGAAATTAGTCATATTGATGCGGAATTGCTGGATCTACTTGCTAAACGCCGACAATTAGCCAGTGACATCGCCCAGACAAAACTGCTCGATCATCGCCCTATCCGAGATAAAAATCGTGAACGAGAGTTATTGAATGTATTGATTGATAAAGGAAAATCACGTGGATTAGATGGATTTTACATTACACGATTATTTCAGATGATCATTGAGGATTCTGTTCTCACCCAACAGGCATTATTACAACAATATCTGAATCAGACACCTTACGATTCTGCCCGTATTACTTTTTTAGGGCCAAAAGGTTCATATTCTCATATTGCAGCTCGACAATTTGCTGCTCGTCACTTTAATCAGTTGGTTGAATGCAGTTGTCACAAATTCTCAGATATTTTCTCACTGGTTGAGATTGGTCAGGCTGATTATGGCATCCTGCCACTGGAAAATACCAGCTCAGGGGCAATTAATGAGGTTTATGATTTATTGCAACATACCCCCTTATCCCTTGTTGGAGAGATAACTCTGCCAATCAACCACTGTCTATTGATTGCTGGGCAAACTGATATCTCAAGGATAAAAACCGTTTATAGCCATTCCCAACCTTTTCAACAATGTAGCCAATATCTCAATAAATATCCTGACTGGAATATTGTTTACTGTGAAAGCACTGCTGCTGCTATGCAAAAAGTGGCAGAACTCAACTCACCAGAAATAGCAGCATTAGGCAGTGAGGCTGGCGGCACTCTTTATGGATTACATGTTTTAGAAAACAACCTAGCAAATCAGCAAGAGAATAGCACTCGCTTTATTGTTGTTTCCCGCAAATCTATTGACGTATCCGAGCAAGTTCCTGCCAAAACCACGTTTATTATGTCAACCGGACAGCAAGCAGGAGCACTGGTTGATGCTCTCATTATCCTAAAGAAACATGATATCCCTATGAGTAAATTGGAGTCTCGCCCAATAAATGGCAAACCGTGGGAAGAGATGTTTTATATTGATGTACAAGCCAATCTACGTTCCATGAAAATGCAACAAGCATTGAAAGAATTGACGGAAATTACTCGTTTTCTGAAAGTGTTAGGATCTTACCCATCAGAAAATGTCATTCCTATCGATCCTATCTAAAGTAAAAAAACAAAACCGGATATTTCTATCCGGTTTTAAAATAAAACCTATACTCGGTTGTCACTTGCCTGCTGCAAGAGCACTCGACTTTCCTTCATAAATCGAGCTGCTTCATCGCCAAACCAATCACTCACTTGGTTAAAGCTCTCAATAAAAGCTGACTTATCTTGATGTTCCAAGATTTCCAGCACCTGCCCGAAACTTTGGTAATACCGACGTATAAGTGCAATATTTTCAGGACTAGACATAATAATATCAGCATACAATTGGGCATCTTGTGCAAATAATCGTCCTACCATCGCTAGCTCCAATCGATATATCGGTGAAGATAGTGAAAGCAATTGCTGTAAGTCGATATTTTCCTTTGCAAGATGTCGTCCGTAAGAGAAGGTAGTGAAATGACGCAACGCCTGAATGAAACTCATATTTTTATCATGCTTCTCTGCGGTGATTTGATGCAACCTCGCTCCCCATACTGATATCTGTTCCAAAAACCATTGATACGACTCTGGATAGCGTCCATCGCAATACACAACCACTTGCTTAGCAAAGCTACCTACATCTGGCCCAAACATAGGGTGCAACCCTAAAACAGGCCCTTTATGTACTTCAAGCATCGCATTTAACGGTCTTTGCTTGATTGAAGCCAAATCAACTAGAATGCACTGTTCTGGCAAAGGAGGTAATCGACGGATAATCTTGTCTGTCAAGTGAATAGGAACACTGACGATCACCATCCCTACTCCGGCTAATATATGTTCGGCGTTATCCCAATCGTCAGCTTCGAGCACCCTGACTTCATAGCCAGACAGCGTCAACAATCGACTGAATAATCGGCCCATTTTGCCTGAACCACCTACAATGACCACAGATCCCAAATGAGTACCGAGTTTTTTAAAGCCCTTGTTATTTTCACTGACATAAGACTCTCGCATAATTCGGCGTAATATATCTTCAATCAAATCAGGTGGAATTCCCATATTTTCCGCCTCCTGACGGCGGGAGGCCAACATAGTAGCCTCCCTATCAGGATCATAAATCGGTAAGCCGAGTTGACTTTTAACTTCACCAACTTGCGCTACTAAATTCATTCTTCTTGCCAGCAACGATAATAAGGTTTTATCTACCTCATCAATTTGAGCTCTCAACTGTGACAATTCTGTTGTCATATTGGTTATCCTGCTTTTTCCATCATTATGTTTCGATTAACCAAATATGGAGCGATTTGTTGGTGCAGTTTTCTCAATATTTGCTCCGTAGTCTGCCAGTTAATACAGGCGTCTGTCACCGAAACACCATATTTCATCTCAGAGCGAGGCTGTTCGGAGGATTGGTTGCCCTCATTAATATGGCTTTCCAACATAATCCCAATGATGGATTGGTTTTTGGACATCATCTGTTCAACAACAGAATCCACAACGATACTCTGGCGACGAAAATCTTTATTGGAATTACCGTGACTGCAATCAATCATCAGTGATGGTATCAGCCCTGCTTTAATCATTTGTCGTTCACAATCAGCAACATGTTCTGCACTGTAATTCGGCCCTACGCCGCCCCGCAATATCACATGTCCATTCGGATTACCCTGAGTTTGCAGCAAACAAACTTGACCTGACTGATTTATCCCCATAAAGCGATGAGGCATTGCTGCTGCTTTCATGGCATTAATTGCGGTATTCAAACTACCATCTGTGCCATTTTTAAATCCGACGGGTACAGACAATCCTGATGCCATTTCACGATGAGTTTGAGATTCCGTTGTTCTAGCACCAATTGCTGACCAACTAAATAGATCCCCTAAGTATTGTGGATTATTGGGATCAAGTGCCTCATTAGCCAAAGGCAATCCCATTTCTACTAGGTTCAACAGCAGGCGACGGGCAATATGCAGCCCCGCATCCATATCAAATGAACCATCCATATAGGGATCACTAATTAGCCCTTTCCAACCAACGGTTGTACGAGGCTTTTCAAAATAGACACGCATAACAATATACAGACAATCACTCAATTCAGAAGAAAGCGCTTTCAAACGACTGGCATAGTCCAGGGCAGCATCCACATCATGAATTGAACATGGACCACATACCACTAATAAACGAGGATCACGATGCTGAATAATGTCAGCGATAGTATTACGCGCGTTTGTGATGGCATGTCGATCATGGCTATTCAACGGATATTTCTGTTTCAACTCTTCCGGTGTGATGAGGACTTGCTCATCAAGGATATGAACGTTATTCAGAGCGTCTTTTTGCATGATCATTTCTACCTGCCTTGTCTGTTTAATGTTTGTCTAAGTGTCTGCTGGATAACATACCATGAGCCGTAAAGAATACAATCCAAAAACGTAAATATTTTCCACATACCGTAAATAATATTTTACATTAAAATGCAAAGACTATTGATATAGTGGAGATACTAACAATCCATTGAATTTTATTTTCATGTCAAAATATATAAATAATTTTTAAAGTTAATTCATTGTAAATGACAACTAACAATCGCATCAAAATAGAAATAATTTATTAACCACTTACATATAATTTATTACACAAATAAATACCTTTATAATCAAATAATAAAAACAAGATCTCAATCTCATTTTTATATAAATATTCTAATAATATTAAATATGTGTTTTTAATGTTTATATGAAACTATAAAAAAATTTTTATAAACAATAGCCATATCCAATAGATCTAAAGCTATGACTAACAGCATGTATATAAGTCATGCAGATGCAAAAATCCGTATTACCAACTTTTATTTATTTTTTAAACATTTGTTAAGGATAGATATGATAACGCTGCAATTTATTGTAATAATCATTTGCTTATTGATAGGTACGCGTTATGCGGGAATGGGATTGGGACTGATCAGTGGTATTGGACTCTTTATACTGACATTTGTCTTTGGCTTGGAACCAGGTAACCCTCCCGTTGATGTAATGCTGACTATTCTTGCTGTAATCGGTTGTGCATCCGTTTTACAAACAGCAGGTGGGCTAAATGTTATGATGCAATTTGCAGAACGCTTACTGCGTCGTCACCCGCAACATATCACCATTTTGGCACCACTGACTACTTGGATGCTCACTTTTCTTTGCGGTACCGGTCATGTGGTTTATACCATGTTCCCAATCATTGGCGATATTGCCTTGAAAAAAGGTATTCGCCCTGAACGGCCAATGGCTGTTGCTTCTGTCGCTTCCCAAATGGCAATTACCGCTTCTCCTGTATCTGTCGCCGTTGTTTCTTTGGTGTCAATTATTGCTGCCAGTCATGGTATTGGGCAGGCGTACGGGATCTTGGACATTTTGGCTGTTTCAATACCAGCATCACTCACTGGAGTAATACTTGCTGCATTATGGAGCTTACGTCGAGGAAAAGATCTTGATCAGGACGAAGAATTCCAGGCGAAAATCAAAGATCCAAAGCAACGTGAGTTTATTTATGGTGGTTCTGACACTCTATTGAATCAAGTCTTTCCTAAGCAAGCTTATTGGGCAACCTGGATTTTCTTTACCGCAATTGCTGTCGTAGTCTTATTTGGTGCATTCACCGAATTACGTCCTGCTTTTGAAGTAAAAGGTACACTAAAACCCCTTTCTATGAATCTGGTGATCCAGATGATGATGTTAATTGCAGGCTCCATTATATTGATGGCCTGTAAAATCAAAACCAGTGAAATCGCCAATAGTGCCGTGTTCAAAGCAGGTATGGTTGCGATTTTTTCTGTCTTTGGTGTGGCATGGATGAGTGATACCTTCTTCCACTCACATTTAGGTGAATTAAAACTAGTCCTAGAAGATGTGGTCCAGGCACAGCCGTGGACTTATGCCCTTGTACTGTTTTTAGTATCAAAACTGGTTAACAGCCAAGCCGCCGCCTTAACGGCCATTGCGCCAATGGGATTACAACTTGGAGTTGATCCTAAACTTCTGATTGCTTTCTTTCCTGCTGCCTATGGCTATTTTGTTTTGCCTACTTATCCAAGCGATTTGGCTTGTATTGGTTTTGACCGTTCAGGTACAACAAAAATCGGGAAATTCATTATCAACCACAGCTTTCTTTTACCAGGATTGCTTGGCGTCAGTGGCGCTTGTACAGTAGGATATATTTTAGCCAGTACGTTTATGTAACTTACTGTCTCCCTAACCTGACTTACAACTGAAAAAATAAGTTTCCTGATTTATAGCATGTAAAAAGGCCAGCATATGCGCTGGCCTTTGATAACTTTCGGATGTAGCGAAAGCGTATTATTTTGCGTTCAGACGCTCTTTAATACGAGCAGCCTTACCAGAACGCTCACGCAGGTAGTACAGTTTAGCTCTGCGAACAGCACCACGACGCTTAACGCTGATGCTGTCTACGACTGGGGAGTGAGTCTGGAATACACGCTCAACGCCTTCGCCGTTAGAAATCTTACGAACAGTGAATGCAGAGTGCAGACCGCGGTTACGAATCGCAATAACCACGCCCTCGAATGTCTGCAGACGCTTTTTAGAACCTTCAACGACCCATACCTTAACTTCCAAGGTGTCACCCGGACGGAATGAAGGTACGTCTTGCTTCATCTGCTCTTGTTCAAGTTGTTTAATAATGTTGCTCATAATAACTCTCTTACCCTAGGTAAACTGATATATCAAAGACATCCCTTTAGGATATGTCTGGATTAATTCGTTGCTTGATCTTGATATTCCCGTTGGAACTCAGATAGCAACATCCTTTGCTCGTCAGTCAGAGCTAGGTTTTCTAGAAGTTCGGGCCTTCTTAGCCAGGTTCGACCAAGCGACTGTTTCATTCGCCAGCGATTAATTTCAGCATGGTTTCCCGACAGCAAAACTGGGGGGACTTCCATACTATCTAACACTTCAGGGCGAGTATAATGTGGGCAATCCAACAATCCATCAGCGAATGAGTCTTCTTCTGCCGATGCTTGACGCCCTAATACGCCCGGAATAAACCGCGATATCGAGTCAATCATCGTCATTGCAGGAAGCTCTCCCCCGCTAAGAACGTAATCACCGATAGACCATTCTTCGTCAATTTCGGTTTGGATGATACGCTCATCAATACCTTCATAACGCCCGCAAACCAGAATTAATTTCTCATTTGCTGCCAGCTCACAAACTCCCTGTTGATCGAGTTTGCGTCCCTGAGGTGAAAGATAAATCACCTTTGCACCATCACCTGCCGAAGCTTTAGCTGCATGAATGGCTTCTCGTAATGGTTGCACCATCATCAGCATGCCTGGACCACCGCCATAAGGGCGATCATCAACAGTACGATGCCGGTCGTAGGTAAAATCCCTTGGATTCCAGCATTCGATACTCAACAGGCCATTTTTTACTGCCCGACCAGTTACCCCGTAATCGGTTATTGCGCGGAACATTTCAGGAAACAGGCTAATAACCCCAATCCACATACTGTGTCCCACTCATTTAAACCGTTTTTACCGGAGATTAAAAACCAGGATCCCAATCTACCTCGATGGTTTTGGTAGCGAGATCAACTTTCTTGATAACCTGCCCATCAAGAAACGGAACCAACCGCTCCTTGATACCGAATGCATCTTTCAGGTTTGCTTTTATTACCATCACATCGTTAGAACCTGTTTCCATCATGTCATGAATAGTTCCAAGGTTATAACCGACTGTATTTATTACTTGGCAGCCAATAAGGTCTTTCCAGTAATAATCACCCTCTTCCAGTGCTGGTAACTGGCTACAATCCACCACAACTTCACAGTTAGTGAATAAATTCGCCGCATCCCGATCGTCAATACCTTTGATTTTGACGATAATATCTTGGTTATGGTATTTCCATGCTTCCAGTTCAATGTGTTGCCACTGGCCTAAGCGTTGAATAAACCACGGTTGATATTCAAAAATGTCTTCGGTGTGTTCGGTGGAAGAAAAAACTCTGAGCCAACCACGAATGCCATATGCAGACCCTAACTTCCCCAATACAATTGGCTCAACAGGGTGCTTCAGGCCAGATTGTTTGCTCATTGTTACCACCGCGACAGATTAAGCTGCTTTCTTAGCGTCTTTGATCAGTGTAGCAACACGATCAGACACAGATGCACCCAGACCAACCCAGTGTTCGATACGGTCCAGATCTAAACGCAGAGCTTCTGCTTTTCCTGAAGCGATTGGGTTGAAGAAACCAACACGCTCAATAAAACGACCATCACGCGCATTGCGGCTATCGGTCACGACTACTTGATAAAACGGACGCTTTTTTGCGCCGCCACGAGCTAAACGAATTGTTACCATAACATCCTCATTAGTTAGCAAAACAACCAGACTCCATCGAGGAATGGAGTCCGGCTGTCCATTAAAAGCCCGAAAATTTTACTCACTTTGGCGCAAAAAGCAATCCAAAGAACATTTTCTTTCGCAACTTTGTCGATTATCGCCCCATAAATCCCGGTGGCAGCATACCTTTCATGCCTCGCATCATTTTTGCCAAACCACCTTTCTTCATCTTTTTCATCATACGTTGCATTTCATCAAACTGTTTCAGCAAACGGTTGACATCCTGCACCTGTGTGCCCGATCCCATCGCAATACGGCGCTTACGCGAACCTTTGATGATTTCTGGTTTTTCCCGCTCTTTACGGGTCATGGAATTAATGATGGCTTCCATTTTAACCAGAAGCTTGTCATCCATTTGCGATTTGACGGCATCAGGGATCTGCGACATTCCCGGCATTTTGCTCAACATGCTAGCCATTCCGCCCATATTACGCATCTGTTTAAGCTGTTCCAGAAAATCGCTTAAATCAAAGCCGTCACCTTTTTTCAGTTTAGATGCCAATTTTTCCGCTTGGGTACGATCAACTTTGCTTTCAAGTTCTTCGATCAGTGAAAGCATATCCCCCATACCCAGAATGCGGGATGCAATGCGATCAGGATGGAAAGGTTCTAATGCATCCGTTTTTTCACCAACGCCGAGGAATTTGATAGGCTTACCAGTGATATGACGGATAGAAAGCGCAGCACCGCCACGCGCATCACCATCTACCTTGGTCAGCACAACCCCAGTTAATGGCAATGCTTCATTGAATGCTTTTGCTGTATTTGCTGCATCTTGACCCGTCATTGCATCAACAACAAACAGGGTTTCAACAGGATTAATAGCCGCATGAATCGCTATGATTTCATCCATCATAGCTTCATCAACATGCAGACGGCCTGCTGTATCGACTAACAATACATCATAAAATTTCAGCTTAGCATGTTGGATCGCTTTATTGACAATATCAACAGGTTTTTCCTGTGGATCAGAAGGGAAAAAGTCAACTCCAACTGTTTCAGACAAGGTTTCAAGCTGTTTGATCGCCGCGGGTCGATATACGTCAGCAGAAACAACCAAGACTTTTTTCTTGTTTTTCTCTTTCAGCAACTTACCTAATTTAGCAACGCTGGTCGTTTTACCTGCACCTTGCAAACCGGCCATAAGAATCACAGCGGGAGGCTGTGTGGAAAGGTTCAGTTCACTGTTAACCTCTCCCATCGCCTTAACCAATTCATTTTGAACGATTTTGACGAATTCCTGACCTGGAGTCAGACTTTTGTTAACCTCATGTCCCACAGCGCTTTCTTTGACTCGTGCAATAAAATCACGCACGACAGGTAATGCAACATCCGCTTCGAGCAAAGCCATACGAACTTCGCGCAGCGTATCTTTAATATTATCTTCAGTCAGCCGTCCGCGACCGCTGATATTGCGCAATGTGCGCGATAGTCTGTCAGTTAAATTATCAAACATTGTCTCAGCTCAGATATCTACAAGTGGGTCTACCTGTAAGGCAAATTTCGCAAATTATAGCACGATGATTATGTGATCTCTGCAAAGAGATTCCCAAGTATGATTAACAGCGGTTGGAGGCTACTCCTGCTAGCGGTATACTTAAATTTCAGGTTCAATCCATACCCAATGGATTTCATTGCGAAAACGATAAATGTTATGCTGATATTTTCAATTATTGCTTTATTTGCCTATCTCATTAGCCTGACGCTCATCGTGCCAGGTTTATTGCGCCAACAAAACAGTTATCAAAAACTGGCACTTTCTTTTGCCATTGTAGCGTTAGTCGCTCACGCGATTGCATTAAAATACCAAGTTTTTCATGTCAGCAGCGGGCAAAATCTCACTTTATTGAATTTAGGCTCAATTGTTAGCTTGCTTATGTGCATCATCATGACAGTCGTCGCTTTCCGTGGACGTGCATGGTTTTTACTGCCGGTTGTTTACAGTTTCGCCATGATCAATTTGATACTGGCTAGCATGATGCCGGGAGAATTCATTACTCATCTTGAAGATAGTATCGAATTATTTATTCATATTGGGCTGGCATTACTTGGCTATGCTACTTTACTCATTGCAGCTCTTTATGCATTGCAACTTGGTTGGTTGGATCATCAGCTTAAAAAGAAAAAACTCACATTTACCTCTGGTATTCCTCCATTGATGACAATTGAGCGGAAAATGTTTCACATTACCCAGGTTGGTGTAATTTTACTAACATTGACGCTCTGTACTGGCATTATGTACATGGATGATATTTTCAGTAAAGAAAATATCCATAAATCTGTTTTATCTATTATTGCATGGTTTATTTACGTTATTTTGCTTTGGGGGCATTATCATGAAGGGTGGCGTGGCAAGCGTGTTATTTGGTTCAATTTGATTGGTGCATTTATTCTGACACTTGCTTTTTTCGGTAGCAGGCTATTACAGGAAATGATGGTTTATTAATAAGTTAATTTATCATCGCCAATCTATATAATTATTAGGAAGGAATTCTGTTTTGGAGAATGTCTCAACAAGTACACTGATTATAATTCTTGTTGTTATGGTTATTGTTTCGGCTTATTTCTCTGCCTCTGAAACTAGCATGATGACAATCAACCGATATCGCTTACGCCATTTAGCTAAACAAGGGAGCAATCCCGCACGCAGGGTGGAATCTCTGCTGCGTCATCCAGACAGACTCATTAGCCTGATACTTATCGGTAATAATCTTGTCAATATTTTGGCGTCCTCCCTTGCTACTATCGTTGGTATGCGACTCTATGGCGATGCCGGTGTTGCTATTGCAACAGGTGTACTCACATTCATTATTCTTATTTTTTCTGAAGTGATGCCAAAGACCATTGCAGCGCTTTACCCTGAAAAAATTGCATTCCCAAGTAGCTTCCTGTTACGCCCACTAGAAAAAATTATGCTGCCCCTTGTTTGGTCATTTAATAAGATCAGTTTGCTGTTTATGCGCTGTTTGGGTATCAAAACCTCTAATATCCGCAGTGATGCCGTCAGTAAAGACGAGCTACGCACAATTGTAAATGAATCAAACGTCAATCTATCACGCCGAAATCAAGATATGCTGCTCTCAATATTAGATCTTGAGAAAGTCACCGTTGGTGACATTATGATCCCACGTAATGAAATTGTCGGTATTGATATTAACAATGATTGGAAGTGCGTTATCAAGCAACTGACACACTCTCCACATGGACGTATTGTGTTATATCGAGATTCCCTTGATGATGCTATCGGTATGCTCCGAGTACGTGAGGCCTATCGACTGATGATGGAGAAAAAAGAATTTACAAAAAGAAATTTACTCAAAGCCGCAGATAAAATCTATTTCATCCCAGTTAGCACGCCATTAAATATCCAGCTTATTAATTTCCAACGTAACAAACAAAAAGCTGGCCTAATCGTTGATGAATATGGCGATATTCAAGGATTAGTGACTGTCGAGGATATTTTGGAAGAAATTGTCGGCGATTTTACCACTTCCATGTCACCAACTCTGGCAGAAGAAGTCCTTCCACAAAGTGACGGCTCCGTTCTGGTTGATGGCACAGCCAATATCCGTGAATTAAATAAGGCTTTCGGTTGGGCGCTTCCCGAAAACGGTCCAAGGACAATGAATGGAATGATTTTGGAAGAACTAGGTGAAATTCCTGAATTAAATGCTAACGTACAGATTAATAAATACAATTTTGAGGTTATTGCGGTGCAAGATAATGTTATCAAGCAAGTTCGTGTAACGCCGATACACCAAAATACAGAATAAAGTATAAAATTAATTCAGTGAATAATTTAACCACTATAAAACATTCAAATTAATACTCAATCTAATTTGTCTATGTAACTAAAGGAAAATAATCAAAAAAATCTGGTAATTTCAAAAATATAAAGAGAAAAGAACACCAATGCAGGGCTAGCAGAATAAGCTAGCCCCTCAATAATATAAAACAGATCTGACTACTTAACCAAAAGCTCCATCACCAAATGTAATAGTCGTTGAGGTACCATATCTAACAAACTAAACTTGAAGCCCCACCAGTTTTTCTTCAGGCAATGCCAATTCATCGTTATAATTGACACGAACACCAGAATCAAGGATACGCTGAGCAATATCTTGAGCTTCTTTCAATGAGTGCATTTCATATGTACCGCACTGATAAATGTTTAATTCTGGGATCTGGTTCTGATCTTGAACTTTTATCACATCTTCCATTGCCGCTTTCCAAGACTCAGCCACTCTCAATTCTTCTGGAGCACCAATTAAGCTCATATAAAAACCAGTACGACATCCCATTGGAGAAATATCAATGATTTCAACACCGTCACCGTTCAAATGATTGCGCATAAAACCCGCAAACAAATGCTCAAGTGTGTGAATACCTCGTTCTGGCATCACTGCTTTATTAGGAACACAAAAACGTAAATCAAATACTGTGATAGTATCGCCGTGAGGCGTTTTCATTGTCTTGGCAACTCTAACAGCAGGTGCCGCCATACGAGTATGGTCAACTGTAAAACTATCCAACAAAGGCATAATACTACCTCCTAAGGTATCAGATTTTTTACGAAGATTTTTTCAGATAGATGAAACCTTTTCATTTGCGGCTGGTCATAAGATATGAAGACGCGCAAAATTGTTATCATCCCTATTCTCTAAGATATTTTATTTGGCCACCAGTGGTGGCCATTTTCTTTTTTAACGCCCTGCATGAAGTTTTAAATACTCTTCAAAGCTCATGTTATCTTGCTGTTCAAGGTCATGCTGACGCGACACAGAAGCTTCACGCTCAACAGAAAAATTTTCATCATTCAGAATTGAATAATGTTCTTCAATCAATTCGTTATGATACTGACCTGCCAGTTCCAACCCAAAACCAACTATCCCCTGAGATTTCATCTTGTCCAGGACACGCGCTGAAAACGTCAGTGATGGATCTTCAAACATGTTAACCAATTCTTTACAGACTGATTGATATTGAGTCCCTGAACAGGCATCCAGAATTTCAGCGACTCGCTCTAAATCCCTGAATAACTCCTGTCCTACGATCTTCAGCGGCTGTTGCTCAACCCCATAACCAAGGTCGATAGATAACTCTGGTTTGCGCCCTTCTAAGATAACCTTATTCCAGTTTCCACGACAACAGGCAAGTTCCTCATTTCCCATTTCAGGGGCATCAGCCAGAGCACACCATATCAAAAATAAGTCAAGAAAACGAATTTGCGTCTCATCAACCCCAATGGAGGAAAAAGGATTAATATCTAAAGAACGCACTTCAATATATTCTATACCACCTCTCAACAAAGCATCTGAAGGTGATTCTCCCTCTTTCGTGACTCGTTTTGGCCGAATTGGTGCGTACAACTCATTTTCAATTTGAAGAACATTAGTATTGAGCTGTAAGTACTTATTTCCTTTTTTGATACCGATTGCCGCAAATTCTTCAGATGGCTTATGAATTGCTTTCTTAAGCCCCTCTACATAGGTATGAAGATGATTAAAAGTAATATTCAGATCACTTTGCGATTTATTGGTATACCCCAAGTCACTCATCCTCAACGAAGTCGCATAAGGCAGATAACAAGTCCCTCTTTCTGTTTCCTCAAAAGATAATGCTGTATTTCGCCCACGTAAGAATGAAGAACAGATTGCCGGTGATGCACCAAATAAATAAGGGATCACCCAGCCAAAGCGGTAATAATTACGAATTAAACGAAGGTAGCCATCTGAAATCTGCTCTTTTCCTGTTTCGGCGTCTTTAATACCTAACCACGCCTGCCAAAAACTCATTGGCAGAGAAAAGTTATAATGCACACCAGAAATTGTTTGCATTAGTGCGCCATAACGGCTCTTTAATCCTTCACGGTACAAGGTCTTAAAGCGGCCCAAGTTAGACGTACCATATTGAGCCAAAGTGATATTTTCTTCTTCGTCGATAAAACATGGCATACTTAAAGGCCACATTTTTTCATTGTCCAGATTCCGGGCGGTATAGATATGCAAATCTTTAAGGAAAGCAATGGTTCTATCTATATTACTATCAACAGGGGTAATAAACTCCAATAGAGATTCAGCAAAATCAGTTGTAATCCATTTATGCGTTAAAGAAGCACCAAGTGATTTTGGATGCTCCGTCTTAGCTAAATGACCGTCTGGAGTAACACGCAATGTTTCACGCTCAATGCCACGACAAATACCGTTTAATACAGTTGGGTTTGCCTCTAACCATGACAATGCTTTTGATACGTCCGGGATCAATTTGTCCTCCCGTGGAGTTTAAAAGATTATTACTAAAAGTTTACTTTATATGAAACAAGTCAAGTTGTCGCTGATTACATAGAGGTAGCAATGCACTTCCGCCCAAATTATAAACAGAATTAATAAAACAAATGTTATATTTGAACGGAAATAAAAAGAAAAACCCCTGCCTTATCGGGCAAGGGTTTTAAGCTGGTGCATCCAGGAGGATTCGAACCTCCGACCGCTCGGTTCGTAGCCGAGTACTCTATCCAGCTGAGCTATGGATGCATTGTCGGTTTTCTATTTCTTTTCAGGCACTATTGATTGCCTGACTTGATAGAATTAGGTCATCCCAAAAATCAGGATATTTAAAATGGTGCATCCAGGAGGATTCGAACCTCCGACCGCTCGGTTCGTAGCCGAGTACTCTATCCAGCTGAGCTATGGATGCATTGTCGGTTTTCTATTTCTACTCAGGCGCTGTTGATTGCCTGACTTGATAGAATTAGGATCTCCCAAAATCGGGACATCTAAAATGGTGCATCCAGGAGGATTCGAACCTCCGACCGCTCGGTTCGTAGCCGAGTACTCTATCCAGCTGAGCTATGGATGCATTGTCGGTTTTCTATTTCTACTCAGGCGCTGTTGATTGCCTGACTTGATAGAATTAGGATCTCCCAAAATCGGGACATCTAAAATGGTGCATCCAGGAGGATTCGAACCTCCGACCGCTCGGTTCGTAGCCGAGTACTCTATCCAGCTGAGCTATGGATGCATTGTCGGTTTTCTATTTCTGCTCAGGCGCTGTTTATTGCCTGACTAGAATTGAAGATACCTAAAAAATCGCGGTGTTTAAATGGTGCATCCAGGAGGATTCGAACCTCCGACCGCTCGGTTCGTAGCCGAGTACTCTATCCAGCTGAGCTATGGATGCATATTAATGGCGGTGAGGGAGGGATTCGAACCCTCGATGCAGCTCTTAACCACATACTCCCTTAGCAGGGGAGCGCCTTCAGCCTCTCGGCCACCTCACCATTTTTAAAACCTGCGACTTAGATGTTTTCACTTCGTAGCTCTTCGAATCTTTACTTCCGGTATTTACTCAGAAGCTTCTCTTCAAGCCCTTCGTCGCTGCGATGGCGCACATATTACTTTCCCTGCCTGATAAGTCAAACAATTTTTCGAAACTTTTTTCCGTTTGAACACTTAGCACACAAAATGCTTGGTTTAGCATCTAACGGACTGTTTTATCAACAATGAAATTGTCTAAAAACCGTTAAAATTGATGAAAATGATTATTCATCTCTATGGCCTCATGAACGATGCTTTTTCAACAGATAGAAAATAAAAAGACATGAGAGAATAGAATCAAGGTATCAAAAAGAGATAAACATAGTAGGGTGACAAAAGAAGGAAGTAGAGTAGCGCCCAAGTCTTAAAAAAGCATGGACGCCATTCTTGAATTAAAAAGTTGTAGGCTGAGATTTCTCCGCCTGAATCCGTTGATAAATTTCTTCACGGTGAACAGAAACTTCCTTGGGCGCATTTACACCAATGCGAACTTGGTTGCCTTTAACTCCCAGTACTGTGACTGTTACCTCATCGCCTATCATGAGCGTTTCACCAACTCGACGAGTCAGAATAAGCATTCTTTGCTCCTTGAAAATTTAAAAGAGTCGGGTCTCTAGGTTTCCCCGCTATTATCCATCAAACACCGTGAAAACGTAAAGCAATGGTATCTACTTAAAGTATAAGCAGTTTTGAACACATTTCCTATATCTATAGGATAGCTAAAATATAAGTATGTGCCCAACATTTCAACAATTTCACAACAAAAAACATTTGACACCATAAAAAAATGCTTTCATGGTGCCACTGCTGTCACGGCAATACCAACTATAACCGCAATGTTACCCACTCTTCTACACTAGCTAATGCGGAAGGAAGAGCTGTTACATCGGTCCCGCCAGCCTGAGCCAGATCAGGACGTCCTCCTCCTTTACCTCCAACCTGTTGGGCAACAAAAGAGATTAAATCGCCTGCTTTTATTCTAGCAGTCAAATCCTTCGTTATACCAACAATTAGACTGACTTTATCACCAGTCACTGTAGAAAGCACAATAATTGCTGATCCTAACTGATTTTTTAGATCATCAACCATCGTCCTAAGCATTTTCGGTTCTATATCACCTAATTGTGTCACCAGTAGACGAACACCTTGGATTTCCTTGGCTTGGTTTGCCAAGGAAGAACTTTCCTGAGCTGCTTGCTGAGATTTCAACTGTTGCAACTCTTTTTCCAACTGTTTCGTTCTATCCAGTGTCGTTTTCACTTTCTCATTCAGGCTACTGATATCACCTTTCACCAGATGAGCGATGTCTTGCAGTAAATCAGCCTGCTGATAGATAGAGTTTAATGCAGTTTGCCCCGTAATAGCTTCAATACGGCGAATTCCTGCTGCTGTACCTGATTCACTGGATATACGGAACAACCCTATATCACCTGTGTGACTCGCATGAGTACCACCACATAATTCGGTAGAAAAACCTCCCATGCTAAGTACACGTACTTTTTCGTCATACTTCTCGCCAAACAGCGCCATAGCACCTTTGGTTTTTGCTTCTTCCAGCTCCATTAATTCTGTAACAATTGGTGAATTTTTGCGAATCTCTTCATTCACCAAGTTTTCGACTTGACGGATCTGTTCTGGCTTCATGGCTTCAAAGTGAGAGAAGTCAAAGCGCAGATACTTATCATTTACCAAAGAACCTTTCTGGGCAACATGTTCTCCCAAAATTTGACGTAATGCCGCATGTAACAAATGGGTCGCTGAGTGATTCAAACGAATCGCACCTCTGCGTACCACATCAATTTCAGCATTAACTGTATGATTAACGCTCAAACTACCACTTGTTAATTTACCAATGTGACCGATTGCCTGAGCATATTTTTGTGTATCGACGACGTCGAATACACCATTGTCGTACGACAATTTACCCGTATCACCAACCTGTCCACCAGATTCAGCGTAGAATGCAGTTTTATCAAGTACAATGATCGCTTCTTCACCAGCGTGAATTTGCTCAACGGCTTGGCCATTGCGGAAGATAGCGATAACAGCAGCTTGCTGTGAATTATGTTCATAACCACAAAAATCACTACGTCCATCAACTTTGATCAGTTCATTGTAATCAGTACCAAAGCCACTGGATTCACGAGCACGACGACGCTGGTTTTCCATCGCTGCATCAAAACCAGCCTCATCTACTTTAATATTACGTTCGCGGCAAACATCCGCAGTCAGGTCAACAGGGAAACCATAGGTATCATACAAGCGGAAAGCGGTTTCGCCGTCGAGCGTATCACCAGATAATTTAGCCAGCTCTTCATCCAGCAACTGCAAACCACGTTCCAAAGTACGAGCAAACTGTTCTTCTTCGGTTTTTAATGCCTGCTCAACCAAAGTCTGCTGCTGTTTCAGCTCTTCACCAGCCGCCCCCATGAATTTAATCAATGGTGCAACGAGCTTGTAGAAGAAGGCCTCTTTTGCCCCCAACATGTTGCCATGACGAACAGCACGGCGAATGATACGACGAAGTACATAGCCACGGTTTTCGTTGGATGGAATAACCCCATCGCAAATCAGGAACGCACATGCACGAATATGGTCTGCAACAACACGCAGAGATTTATTGGTAAGATCTCTTGCTCCTGTCACTTCTGCAACCGAAGCAATTAAGCTTTGGAATAGGTCAATCTCGTAGTTGGAGTTGACGTGTTGCAAGACGGCTGTGATACGCTCCAGCCCCATGCCAGTATCAACGGAAGGTTTTGGCAACGGCTCCATAGTGCCATCGGCATGACGATTGAATTGCATGAAAACGATGTTCCAAATTTCAATATATCTGTCACCGTCTTCTTCTGGGCTGCCTGGAGGGCCTCCCCAAATATGTTCACCGTGGTCGTAGAAAATCTCCGTACAAGGACCACATGGCCCAGTATCCCCCATTTGCCAGAAATTATCTGACGCATATGGAGCACCTTTGTTATCCCCTATACGAATGATTCTTTCTGCTGGAACACCGACTTCTTTATGCCAAATGTCATAAGCTTCACCGTCTGTCTCATAGACAGTAACCCACAGCTTTTCTTTTGGCAGGTTAAACCACTCTTCGCTGGTCAATAACTCCCATGCGTATTTAATTGCATCTTGTTTAAAATAATCGCCAAAACTGAAGTTACCCAACATTTCGAAGAAAGTGTGGTGACGGGCTGTATAACCCACATTTTCTAAATCGTTATGTTTACCGCCAGCACGAACGCAGCGCTGAGCCGTTGTTGCTCTAGAATAAGGTCTATTATCCAATCCTAAAAAAACATCTTTAAACTGGTTCATCCCTGCGTTAGTGAACAACAATGTTGGATCATTGGTTGGCACCAACGAGCTGCTTGGTACTATCTGGTGCCCTTTAGTATGAAAAAAGTCAAGAAACGCTTGACGGATCTCAGCGGTGCTTTTGCTCATAATTGTCCCGAAATCAAGCTGAAAAAACAGATCTATGAATGGTTGAGGTGGTATATCGCGTCACCATTTCAACTCACGAATAAATTAAAGTAGGGTTAAGATAGAGTGTCTTCCATAAGAAGTAAAATCCCATATAAATCCATTCGCTTTCCAGCATTGTAATTCGTCTAAAGATTTTCTGAAAGTCTGTTCGTTACACCTGTTTCAATACGCCTATTTCAAGGATGTTTATTTCCTCCAGGAAAACAGGCATAAAAAAAACCACACCGGATATGGATGTGGTTTTTAAAAGCCAAATTAGTTCTGTATTATGACTGAATTGGAAGACAAATAAGTAATTAAAACTCTTCGTGATTCACTTCTTCGCCGTTGTCTTCATAATCTGTCACGTAATCCGTAGCTGCACTACTGAACTCACCTGTATTATTCAACAATAAGTCGCGCAGTTTTTTATCCAACCCGGATGCAATTTCTGAGTGTTCTTTCAAATACATAGTGGCATTGGCTTTACCTTGTCCAATTTTTTCACCATTATAGCTATACCATGCACCTGCTTTTTCTACCATTTTGTGTTTAACACCCAGATCGACCAACTCACCAAAAGTGTTGATGCCTTCACCATAGAGAATTTGGAATTCGGCCTGTTTAAATGGTGCAGCAACCTTGTTCTTGACCACTTTCACACGCGTTTCGCTACCAACCACTTCGTCGCCATTTTTCACCGAACCAGTACGGCGAATATCCAAACGGACAGATGCGTAGAACTTCAGCGCATTACCACCTGTGGTCGTTTCGGGGTTACCAAACATTACACCAATTTTCATGCGGATCTGGTTGATAAAAATCAACAGAGTATTCGAGTTTTTCAAATTCCCCGCTAGCTTACGCATCGCTTGGCTCATCATACGTGCAGCCAGGCCCATATGAGAATCGCCGATTTCACCTTCAATTTCTGCTTTTGGTGTTAATGCGGCAACAGAGTCAACAATAATCACATCAACCGCACCAGAACGTGATAGGGCATCACAGATTTCCAATGCCTGTTCGCCAGTATCAGGCTGAGAACACAACAGATTATCAATATCTACACCCAGTTTTTTCGCATAAACCGGATCAAGAGCATGTTCGGCATCAATAAAAGCACAAGTTCTGCCTTCGCGCTGGGCAGCGGCAATGACTTGCAGTGTCAGCGTTGTTTTACCGGAAGATTCTGGTCCGTATATTTCAACAATACGGCCCATTGGCAAACCACCCGCACCCAATGCAATATCCAGTGACAGGGAACCGGTAGAGATGGTTTCAACATCCATTGAGCGGTTTTCACCCAAACGCATGATGGAACCTTTACCAAATTGTTTCTCAATTTGGCCCAGCGCTGCTGCTAGTGCTTTTTGTTTGTTTTCATCGTTAGCCATGTTTACTCCTTCGCAAGCAATGAAGGGGCTGCCTCACTGCTGATAAACTGTTTCTGATACCAAAGTGCCGTATGATTATACTGTATAATCATACAGCATCAAGCTAATTTTTTATGATTTCATCCAATAAGGTTTTCAAAGAAAAAAGGACGGCTTGCAGACGCACAGCATTGCGCCCCCCCGAAAAATGCTGGCGATATGTTACAGTCTGGATGTTTTCATTAACGTAAAAGGCAAACCCAAACCAAACTGTGCCAGTCGGTTTTTCCTCACTTCCTCCTTCTGGCCCAGCAATGCCGCTGACCGCAACAGAAACATCGGCCTTAGCGACAATTAATGCCCCTGTAGCCATCTCTTTTACGATCTGCTCACTTACCGCACCAAATTGCGCCAATGACTCTGGCAAGACGCCCAGCATTTCATGCTTAGCATCATTACTGTAAGTCACAAAACCACGATTAAAGTAGGCTGAACTTCCCGCAATATCTGTGATCACTTTAGCTATCCAACCCCCTGTGCAAGATTCTGCACAGGTCACGGATAATTTTTTCCGTTTTAATCTCTTTCCAAGTTCAATACTAAGCTGATTCAGGATTTTTTCATCCATAACAGGCCTTCAATTCTATAAGAAATTAATTTTTCCGAAGCAGATCCCAAATCCACAGCCCCCCAATTGCCAAAGAAAGCAAGATACCAAAACCAATGCCAACAGCAACGACCGAAGCTCCCGCCATAACGGAAACCGAATACAGCCCTAACATTACCAGCATAGCACTATTTTCGCCCAAATTTTGCACAGCAACGGCTTTGCCTGCCCCCATCGAATGCTTTCCATGTTCTTGCAATAGCGCATTTAATGGAACGACAAAAAGGCCACCAAATACGCCAAGGACGATCAAAATTAAGTAGGAAAATATGATTGATTGCTGAGTAGCAAAAAGAATGACCATGAACCCAATTAAGATCCCCGCAGGCATACAGCGACGCACGGTTTTCAATGTAATAAACCGCGCAGCTAAACCTGCTCCAACAATGATACCAATCGCAACTACTGCATTCATCAATGTAGGGGTCGTATTGCCATCAATCCCCAGCATAACAGGAACCCATGCTACTAACAGGAAGCGCAGCGTGATACCCGCTCCCCAAAATAGGCTAGTACCTACCAGTGAGAAGCGCGTTTCCTGATTACGCCAAAGTGAAGCACAAACCGTCATGCAATCCCCCAACATTTTTTTGGGATTCCAACCCTTTCCTTTACGAGCCGCCGCCAGGCGAGGTATAAAGAAATTGGATACGACTGCAGCACCATACGATAAGGCACAAAGCCCTAATGCCAGTACCAGGCTAACATCAGAGAGGAAACCGCCAGCAACTGAGCCAATCAAGATAGCTGCAATAGTAGAAGCCTCCATCATGCCATTGGCTTTTACCAAACGCCCACCATCTGTTAACTCCCCCAATATCCCATACTTAGCAGGAGAATAGGCCGCTGCCCCAATTCCCACTAAGGTATATCCCAGAAAAGGATTCATATCGATACAAATGCTGATGGCGCCAAGCAATTTGACGCCATTAGAAAAGAGCATGACACGCCCTTTTGCAAACCGATCAGCAATTTGCCCGACAAAAGGGGCAAATATGATATAAGCCAGAACAAAAACAATTTGCAGTGCTGGCCAACTCCATTCAGGGTAAGACTCTGCCTTTAATTGGGCTAAGATGGCAAAGAACAGAGCATTATCAGCAAAAGCAGAAAGAAATTGTGACAGCAATACTGCTTTCATTCCGCGGGTTAGTAGAGGTTGTGTCTCCATTTCCTTACTCCTGTTCGGCCATTTCTCTTAGGGTGACAAAATCCGGTTTGCCACTGCCAAGCAAAGGAAGTTGCTTCACATAACGAATATCACGTGGAACCGACAACTCAGGCATCCCTATTTCACGCGCCACTCCCAGCATTCTGTTTCTATTTAGATTCGCATCTGTAGTGAACAATACCAGTGCTTCGCCTTTGCTTCGATCACTCCTGGTTGTAGCCGCATGTAGCGCATCAGTAGAAACGTGAGAAGCTATTTGTTCTACCGCTTCAAGAGAAACCATTTCCCCTGCAAGCTTGGCAAATCGTTTCACCCGTCCTTTGATCGTACAGAAACCCTCTTCATCAATAGAAACGATATCTCCGGTATCATACCACCCGATTTGATTATTCCCTTCGGCGTCTTCGGCAGATGGTGGTTCCAAACGATCAGGTGCTTCAACTCGCAGATATCCTTTCATAACATTTAGCCCACGTAGCTGTAAGCGGCCTCCTCCTTCAATACCCTGTATAGGCAACAAACGGGCTTCCATACCAGGTAAGATCCGCCCGACTGTTCCCGTTTTTGCCGCCATCGGTACATTGATTGCCACTACCGGCGCACACTCCGTCACCCCATAACCTTCCAGAATACGGATACCAAATTTATCTTGCCAAACTCGCTTGGTGTTTTCGGACAGTTTTTCTGCTCCAGCCACCACATAACGCAGACGGGCAAAATCATAAGGATGGGCAAAACGAGCATAATTGCCTAAGAAAGTCGAAGTTCCGAATAACACGGTACAATTTTGGTCATAGACCAGTTCAGGCACGACACGATAATGTAAGGGGCTTGGATAAAGGAATACACGACTGCCTGTCATTAATGGAGTAAATAGACCAACTGTTAGGCCAAAAGCATGAAACAGTGGTAATGAAGACATAAAGCGATCCAGCGGAGTAAAATCAGCAACAGTTTTTATCTGCTCCACGTTCGCCAATAAGCTGGTATGGCTGTGAACAACACCTTTTGGTGCACCTTCTGAGCCTGACGTAAACAGGATCAATGCATCATCATCCGGCTTTTGCGAAGTCAAAATGGCTTTGGAAGGGAAAATCAAATGCCACAATATCCAAAGCTTATCTTCCCGCGTGATCGTGTCCTTTAAATCTTCGAGATATACCCAATTAGCTTCAGTCACCTGTTCTGGCAGATGAGACAATTGTCCTTTTTCCAGAAATTGGCGGGATGTTACGATGGTTTTAATGGTTGCCGCCTGCATGGCATTCTTAATGCCGCGGCTTCCTGCCGTATAGTTCAAAAGAGCCGGTACTCGCCCTTTTAACGAAGCACCATATATGGTAGCCGCCATCACAGTCGCATTCGGCAACAGCAGGCCGATGTGTTCACCTTCTTGTGTAAAGCGTTCTAAGATCCGGCTAATTCCCAATATTTTTTTCAGTAATGAATGATAGCTATCTTCTTTAAAATTCACATCTTCAATACAGAACTTAAAACGGCCAAAGCGTTTTTGTGCAGTTAGGTAAGCGCTGAATAACGTCTCCTTTGGGCGCGTCTGCATTCTCACATCCATCATAATAGCGTGGAGATGTTCTCCTGCTAAACGACGACGTGTTGTTGAATCAGGTGCATCCGGCATTGGCAGATCAACGGCAGGTAAAATTTTGAGGGTGATTTTCGGGAACCAATGCAGCTTCACAATGCCTTTTAACCGACCAAAAACCGTTTGTTCTGCCCCCTCAATTCGGATTGGTACCACTTTTGCGCCTGATTTCGCGGCAATAAAAGCGGCACCATCATAAATTTTCATAAGGGAGCCAGTTACGGTGATCCTCCCTTCAGGGAAAATCACAATCGGACGCCCTTTCTCCACTTCTTTAACCAATGTCCTGACTGCCATTGGGTTATTAGGATCCAAAGGTACAACATCCGCATAAGATTTGATAAATTTGAGAAAGCCGCGAGTTGCAATATTAGAATAAATAGCAAATACAGGCTTTATCGGCAGGAATAGCCCAATTAACAGGCCATCCAGAAATGAAACATGATTGGGAGTAATAATGCATTTGGTGTGTTGTTGTAACTGTTTGGTATCACCTTCAATGGTAACCCTGAAGAGTACACGAATAAGTAATCGAATAAAATTTAAGAGCATATCCATATCTCAAATATAATTAATAAAATTAAAGTGAGTAAATAGAACGATACTATAAGTTGTATGGGCGATTTGTTATATCAGATTTCCCTGTCAGTTAGAAAATAAACTTAAACGCCGTTGATATATCAAATTCGTTTGTTTTTCTGGTTTAAAATATAAGATTTAACGTGAGATACGATATCTTCTGTTGCGAGATTGGCATCAACGATGAAATTGGCACACTCTTGGTATAGCGGCTCTCTTTCAACCAATATTCCCTCCATTTCTTCTATAATGGACTTCCCTGTCAGACTGGGACGCTGTGAATTTTCTGGGTTAAGAGATAATCGCTGACTCAAAACTTCTGCGGATGCCTGTAAATAAATCACAATACCATTTTGTTGCATATACTGGCGATTCTCAAGCGACAGCACCATTCCTCCACCTGTTGAAATGATACGTTCACTTTGGCTAACTGCTTTCAACGTTTGGCTTTCTAATTTTCTGAAATGTTCCCAGCCATATTGTTCAACAAGATCAGCTATCGTCATTTTACTCATGGTCTGAATACTTTCATCGGTGTCAATAAATTTATACGACAGCGCTTCAGACAACAACTTACCTATTGTCGTCTTCCCTGCACCTCGTGCACCTACGATGAATAGAGTTTGTTTCATTTCGTTGTTTTCCCGAAGAGTCTATAAAATTAAGCCTAAACACAGAGTGTAGTCACTAAATATTTACACTAGTGTAAAAAGGTATTTTTGATGGATTAAAAAGTCACACTGAAAATTTAAGTGTGACCCAACATAGTTCAATAAAATCTAATTAAAGTAGGATATGGTCAACTACGAGGCAAATAATCACCATAACCGATCCACTTATACGTTGTCAGTGCATCAAGTCCCATTGGGCCTCGGGAGTGTAATTTCTGAGTACTGACAGCCACTTCAGCCCCCAAACCAAATTGTCCGCCATCAGTAAAGCGCGTGCTGGCATTTACATATACTGCGGCTGAATCCACATGGCGTACAAAGTAATCAGCTTGCTGCAAAGATTCCGTCAGTATCGCATCGGAATGGGCTGTGCCATAAGTACGAATGTGCTCAATAGCTCGATCGATATCGCTAACAATTTCCACATTCATATCTAAAGATAACCATTCATCACAGTAATCTTCCTCTGCCACTTCAACGACAGTTGCAGGGCCATCTTTCAGCAATGTCATTGCTGATTTGCTTGCGTGTAATATCACGCTCTGCTCTTTCATTTTGGTACTCAAAACTGGCAGAAAATCGGCTGCTATTTTTTCATGCACCAATAATGTTTCCAGTGAATTACAGGCACTTGGACGCTGGACTTTCGCATTAGTAATGATTTCCAGTGCTTTTTCAATATTGATGGTTTCATCCACAAATGTATGACAAACGCCAATACCGCCAGTAATCACGGGAATAGTCGATTGTTCCCGGCACAATTTATGTAACCCAGCCCCGCCTCGAGGGATCAACATATCGACATAACGATCCATTTTCAGCAATGCAGCCACCAATTCACGATCAGGTTTATTGATAGCCTGAACCGCAGCTGCCGGCAATCCACTTTGTTCCAATGCCTGCTGGATGACTTTAACCATCGCTTGATTTGTATGGTGAGTTTCTTTGCCACCACGCAATATCACTGCATTACCCGTTTTCAGACATAACGACGCCACATCAATGGTAACATTGGGGCGGGCTTCATATATCACGCCAATCACGCCCAATGGAACTCGGCGACGGCTCAATTGCAATCCATTATCCAATAATTGCCCATCAATAACTTGCCCTACAGGATCAGCCAAACGGCAGACTTGGCGCACGTCATTGGCAATGGTATTCAGCCGTTCCGGTGTCAGTAATAACCGATCGAGTAGTGCTGCACTCATTCCCTGTTCGCGGGCTTGCTTCATATCTTGCTGGTTGGCAGCAAGAATCACTTCAATCTCCGTCTCCAACAAATCAGCAATGTGATTCAACGCTTGGTTTTTCTGGTTGGTACTCAATTGCGCCAACTGCCACGATGCTGCTTTGGCTGCTTTTCCCATCTGCTCTAGCATGGTGAAATCCTTAACTCACGATCAATGCATTAAATTACGATCAAATCATCACGGTGAACCGCAACAGCGCCATATTCATAACCTAATATCTGGCTAATTTGCTGTGAATGATGGCCTGCAATCAGGCGTAATGCATCACTGTTGTAACGGCACACGCCATGAGCCAAATCTTTGCCCGATAAGCTACGGATACAAATAACTTCACCGCGGGAAAAATCACCTTTAACGTTTTTGATCCCTTTTGGCAGCAACGAACTGCCTTTCCCAATAATCGCCGCTTCTGCACCATGATCGACAATAATTTCCCCTGCCGGAGGTGCCCCAAAAATCCAACGCTTACGGTTTTCCATTGGGCTAGCCAGGCCATGAAAGCGTGTTCCAACCGACTTTCCTGTAATAACATCAGCAATAACATCCGGCCTATTACCCGCAGCAATAATGACATCAATTCCAGCACGCCCTGCCACACCTGCCGCCTGAAGTTTTGTTGCCATTCCTCCCGTCCCTAATCCCGAAACACTGTCCCCGGCCATCATTTTCAGCTCATCACTGATGTCATGCACCTCAGAGATCAATTTTGCATCAGGGTTACTACGAGGATCTGCGGTATAAAGCCCTGCTATATCTGTCAGAAGCAATAGCTTATCTGCACTACCCAAAATAGCAGCCAGTGCAGAAAGATTGTCATTGTCACCCACTTTAATCTCTGCTGTCGCAACGGCATCATTTTCATTAATAATGGGAACGATGTGATTATCAAGCAAAGCCTGAAGGGTATCTCTTGCATTCAGAAAGCGTTCACGATCTTCTAAATCTGCGCGGGTCAGGAGCATTTGCCCAACATGAATACCATAAATAGAGAAAAGCTGCTCCCACAATTGGATCAGGCGACTTTGCCCAACGGCTGCCAGCAATTGTTTTGAAGCAATAGTTGCCGGAAGATCAGGGTATCCTAAGTGCTCACGCCCAGCGGCAATCGCACCAGAAGTCACAATAATAATACGGTGACCTTTTTCATGCTGTTGAGCACATTGACGAACCAGTTCCACAATATGGGCACGATTCAAACGACAAGAGCCACCGGTCAAAACACTCGTTCCCAGTTTTACAACCAATGTTTGGCTGCCATTCATCATATTTCTGCCATTACAGTTAATTTGAAAAAACAATTTTTAAAAAAACAACGTTCAGTTTTAACAGGAGAGAAGCGTTATGCCAACTGACATAACGCAAAATTTAGCAAAAGCAGGTTAAAAACAAAATCACGCTATCACTTGCGTTTGCAGGGTGACGGTATTCTCAGATGGGATCAATGTCAGTTTGAGAGTTGCAAAAGAATCAACCAGACGTTTGTGGAATGCCTGTAGTGTTGATTCAAGATGCTCAAGATCGGCCTTTTTTTTGATATTCATGATATTCCATTCACCCTGCTTATCAAACAAGCCTATCTGATAGTGATAAACAAAACCTTGATCCTGCTCTTCCAGCTCTAACCACCATCCCCAAAATTCACGTTTTTCCGGGGCCGCTTTGGCACTGACACAAACGGCCAAACAGTCGAAGAAAAAATAACCGTTTTGGCACTTTAATTCACGTACATACGGCCCTAATGCAGAAAAACGCTTTAACAACCTATTTTTAGAATAACTTACAGGTAAAGTCATACCAAGGTCTCCTTATATACAGAACACCTTTGTATCAAACGATTAAAAAATATCAAGTTATAAATTTTGTTTTATAAAACTTTATCTTTCAACCATACACGTATTTCGTGTAATGCCTTATTAAAACCACTATAAACTGATGTTGCAGGAATAGCTCGTACTGAACCCTCTATTGATGACATAGCAATCAACTTCGAGTCTTTCCTTGGGCTGAAAATATCATCTTCCCAATACACCGAAAACATGGGTACAGTACAACGACGGCCCAATAACCCTTGATTCTTCAACGAATAACACGCTAATTCTGAACGCAATCTCTTTTCATCAACGTGATAAATCCCTAAGCGACTGGCCAAGACATCGATATACATTGACGGAATTTTCTGCTGTAATTTTTCATCATGCAGTAATTCATGCACAATCGGGCCTACCACCGATACTCCTTTAATAAGTTTCGGCTCCAGATAAGCAAGCCGAACCGCGATATTTGCCCCAAAACGAAAACCAAATACACCTACACGGGTATGATCAATCCACGGCACGCTATTTAGTTGTTGTAAAACTTGTTGATGAAGTACACATGTATCCTGCGTCAAGGTAAATTTAGCGGAATAACCAACAGAAGGCATATCCAGCGTTAACATGGCAAAACCAAGAGGCGAGAAATGTTCACGAAACAACCGCCAGCAATCACTCTGGACATTATCAAGGCTGGCACAAACTAATATCGTTGGACAAGGCCCCTGTATATGGGAAGGCAAGTGCAATAACCCAGTAACACTTTTACCCCCTTCCAGCTGGAATTCCAGTTTTTTTAATTCATAGTCAGAAAAACGTGCCGCGTTTTCATAGGCTTTATTAGCCAGCACAATGGCCTGATCTGCCAGTTCATCACCGCGTAAATGAGGATAAGCTGCAATACTATATAGCGTTGCAGCCTTTAACCAACATGCTCCGGCTTTTTCCGTCTCTTCAGTATGCAACGCTTCCTGTTGCCAGTACATTGCCTGCTGAGACCACTCAAATGCCCAGTTTCCTTTCCGATAGCCGACCACAGTATCCAACAAATGTTCAGTGCTGCGTTCGGCATCTGTCACAGCAATCCGACTGAGGACATCTTGAATTTCTAGCGGATTGACTCCCCTCCAGATCCAAGCGAGCCAATTAATCATACGATACCAACGCTCGCGGCGCTCCCCACCAAGCATACTATCACTGGTAGTTACAGATTGTGGGCGAGTATATTTCACCAGTGTAGAAGTTTCCCGATGTTTAAACCGAGGCTTAAACAGCGATTCTGAAAGGTTTTGTTTCGTCATGACAAAAGAAAAATCTTACTGCTTTTCACAAACTGGTGGAACAAACACGACTCCCATATCCCATGGCTGCTCAATCCATGTGTTTTGGGGAATGTCAATAACATAATCATCCACGAGAGGGCGACCGGCGGGTTTAGCAAAAATTGTTACAAAGTGAGCTTTCGGATACATTTCACGGATTGCCTGGGCAGTGCCTCCGGTATCAACCAGATCATCAACGATAATAAACCCTTCGCCGTCACCTTCTGCTTTTTTCAACACTTTCAACTCGCGCTGATTATCGTGATCATAGCTGGAAATGCAGACAGTATCGACATGGCGAATGCCCAATTCACGAGCCAGTAACGCTCCCGGAACAAGGCCACCACGGCTAACGGCAATAATGCCTTTCCACTGTTCTACGGGAAGTAAACGTTGCGCCAATTGACGGGCATGTATTTGCAACATATCCCACGTTACAACATATTTTTCACTCATAAAATTAGATCCTGGAAACTAAATAAAGAATATTTCAGAAAAGTGTTTTTGCGGAAAAAAGGTTGCGCGAGATTATAGTGATTTGAACCAACAAAAACCAGTAAAAACAAGGTAAGCCCTCATTCTTACTGCCCATTGCTGGTAATAAAATGATATTCTCAAGCATAGCATGGATATTAGGTCAATGCAGATGACAAAAATTCCCTGATATGTCAAACATTACCACTTTCTTCTCACTAAGATCCAGTTACAGGAGATTCGCCGTGTCCGAATTATCAACGCTATCCCCACAACCCTTATGGGATATTTTTGCCCAAATTTGTTCCATTCCTCATCCTTCTTATCATGAAGAAGCGCTCGCATCCCATATTATTGAGTGGGCAAAAAATAAAGGATTCCATGTAGAGCGGGATGAAGTGGGTAATATTTTGATCAGAAAACCAGCTTCAAAAGGTATGGAAAATCGCAAGGCTGTTGTACTGCAAGCGCACCTTGATATGGTTCCACAGAAAAATAACGATACCCAACACGATTTCACAAAAGATCCTATTCGCCCTTATATCGATGGTGATTGGATTACAGCTGATGGTACAACTTTAGGCGCGGATAACGGTATTGGTATGGCTTCCGCTCTGGCGGTCTTGGCGGACGAATCCGTTAAACACGGCCCATTGGAAGTTTTACTGACCATGACTGAAGAAACAGGTATGGATGGCGCATTCGGCTTGAAATCCGGCTGGCTGCAAGCTGATATTCTGATCAATACCGATTCGGAAGAAGAAGGCGAAATCTACATGGGTTGTGCGGGTGGCATTGATTTTTTCACCACCTTACGCCTGTCCCGCGAAGCGCTGCCGACTAACTATAAAACGCTGCAATTAACTATTAAGGGATTAAAAGGTGGTCACTCTGGTGGCGATATTCATCTTGGATTGGGTAATGCCAACAAATTACTGGCTCGTTTCCTAGCTGCGTATTCCGATGAGTTGGGTCTGAAATTAATTCATCTGCAAGGTGGAACCCTGCGCAATGCCATTCCTCGTGAAGGTTCTACCGTGATTGCTGTTCCTGCTGATAAAGTTGAAAAACTCTGTCAAATAAAAGACAGCTATCTGGAGACATTGAAAAACGAATACTCCGTGGTTGAACATAACCTCACTCTCTTGTTAGATGAAACCGAAGCACCATCACAAACGCTAACAATGGATTGCCAGGCTCGCTTTATATCCATGCTCAATAGCATGCCGAATGGTGTTATTCGTATGAGTGATGTTGCCAAAGGTGTTGTAGAAACTTCACTGAACGTAGGCGTTGTCACCATGGACGAAGAGAAAGTCGAAATTATCTGCCTGATCCGTTCACTTATTGAAAGTGGCAAGGTGTACGTTGCTGAAATGTTGCATTCTCTGGCAAAACTGTCTGGAGCAGAAACCGTGGCAAGTGGCAGCTATCCAGGCTGGCAGCCTGACGCCAATTCTCCAATCATGCATTTAGTACGCGAAACTTATCACCAACTCTTCGATAAAACGCCGAATATTATGGTGATCCACGCTGGTTTAGAGTGTGGCCTATTCAAAAAACCGTATCCTGCTATGGACATGGTTTCTATCGGCCCAACCATTCGGGGTGCCCATTCCCCTGATGAGAAAGTACATATTAAGAGTGTCGGTCAATATTGGCAGCTACTCACTGCAATTCTAAAAGCTATTCCAGCTAACGAGTAATAGAAAGTTATATTGCCTCTCCCCTGCCATCTGATTGTGGGGGAGACTTCGTTCTTTACATCTTACCATTCCAATAAAAGCTGACGCTCCAGTTGTGGGTTTTGTAATGTCACATGCAGCCCAACCAACCTGACTCCTCGCCCTTCCCTGCGTGTTTCCCAGGCCCGTTTTGCTATTTGAATCAGATCGAGTTTATCCAACATAGGATGGACATGTTCCTGTGTCGTCAATTGAAAATTATCAAACTTTAATTTGATACCTTGACGGGCAATGCGGAGATCGGGTTTTACCTTTTCTAGCCGTTTTTTCAGTTCAGGATAAAGTTTTTCAATCAGCTCCACACATTCATGCCATTGATGGATATCCTGCGCCAAAGTTCTTTCTACCCCAACCGATTTACGCAAGCGTTCCTGTGTAATTGGTCTTTCATCAATACCGTGACAGCGTTCCCAAAGTGACAATCCAAACTTACCCAAACTTTTTATTAGTGTCAGCTTGTCATAACGTTGCACATCAGAACAGGTTTCCAATCCCATGTCTGATAAACGCTTGGCTGTGACTTTTCCGACACCAGGAATTTTGCGTAATGGCAATGAGTTAACAAAAGCCTCTACTTGTTCAGGAGAAATAACATATTGCCCATTGGGTTTATTGATATCAGAAGCAATTTTGGCTAAAAACCTGACGGGTGCAACGCCTGCGGAAGCGGTTAACTGCAATTCATCAAAAATTATCTGACGAATTTCTTGAGCAATCAACGTGGCAGAACCATGACAATAATGGCAATTCGTCACATCCAAATAGGCTTCATCTAAAGAAAGAGGTTCAATCAATTCAGTGTAACGGGAAAAAATTTGGCGGATATGTTGAGATATTTCTTTATAATGCGCCATTCTGCCAGGAATAACTTTCAATTGGGGGCAAAGCTTTAATGCCATGGCGGTGGACATCGCACTATGCACCCCAAAACGACGGGCAGGGTAATTTGCCGTGCTAATTACCCCCCTTCGATCAGCGCTCCCGCCAACTGCAACCGGAATACCGCGAAGGGAAGGATTATCCCGCATTTCGATGGCAGCAAAAAAGCAATCCATATCAATATGAATAATTTTTCGCATCTGCTCTCCCCATGCCAAACAACTGTATAAATATACAGAAAGAGATCATGAAACTCTAGCTAATTTTTCAGCAAAAATTCAACGCGTTGATTTTTCCGAATGCAAACATGTACTCAACTCCCGTCAAGATTGAATGATAAAATCAATACATGATTTATTTTAGTAAAAAAATCGCCTGTCACTTCCTATAACACAGACGATTTTTTATCAGCTACTCTTATTCTCTACTATATTCCACTTATCTTTCTTCCACTTATCCTCAACTAGGAAAAATCAGTGTTTGCCCCGGTGCTTCTCTGTTCAAGTGAATAAAATTCAGATGTTTTTCATAGTGGTCAAGAATATCGCTAATGATTTGCTCTTTCGTATAGTCCATCAAATCATTGCCCTGAGTTCCTTCCATCAGAAAAGTCTCCAACCGATAATAGTGAGACTTGCCCGCCCTCGCTCGATAGGTAAATCCAGGCACAGAATAGCGTTGCGGCCAGATTTGATAGATAAAATTCTGTTCATCACCTAAATTAACAATCAATTCTAATGGATTCAGCCGCTTGTCCTCTTTGGCTGGCAGTGCATTAAACTGAACTTTTGCACCACGCACAACTAACTCTTTAGCCACTTCTAACATCGCGGGGCGGCACACCATATCCAGCATTCGCTGAGTGTTTTTCGTACCAGGAAAGTGCATCATACGGCTCAAACGCTGCTTCCAGTTCAATGAACCATTGTCATGCATAAGAGTGGGTGAGGTATTTTGCAGTGAACTGGCTTTACGGAAATCTTCCACCCGCAAAGACTTGTATAGCCCCGCCATCACAAAGAAGATCACAAAACTAAAAGGAAGCCCCATGATGACCGTGGTATTTTGCAAAGCAGAAATACCATCCGTCATGAGTATACCTAACGTTAATACGCCAATTGCCACAGACCAAAAAACACGCAACCAATTCGGTGCATCATTATTAATATCACTCAGATTAGAGGTGAAATTTCCTAACACTAACGAGCCAGAATCGGCCGATGTGACATAAAACAGTAGTCCGGTAATGGTAGCCACAGAAGCACTGAATGTGAATGCCGGATAAAGTGACAGCAAATTATAAAAACCTTGTTCTGGGTGTTGTAGCACGGTCTCAGCCAGTTGACGATTACCATGCAGAATTTCATACAACGCACTGTTACCAAAAATCGATAGCCACAGCAGTGTAAAAACAAATGGAATGACTAATGTTCCCATAACAAACTGACGAATGGTTCTGCCACGGGAAATACGCGCTAAGAATAACCCTACAAACGGCGACCAGGCCACCCACCATGCCCAGAAAAACAGCGTCCAGTTATTCATCCATTCAGTTGGGCGTTCAAATGCAAAACTGTTCAGTGTCATGCTCATAAAACGGCTGATATAATCCCCGACGTTCTGCACTAATCCGTTAAGCAGGAATTCGGTATCGCCCATAAACAAAATGAACAAAACCAAGCCAAGAGCCAGCAGGACATTTAATTCAGACAAAAATCGAATGCCTTTGTTTACTCCAGAAGTGACAGAGATAATGGCTATCACCACAGATAATGATATCAATCCTCCCTGAACCCCCAATCCTTGCGGTAATCCGAAAAGTACTTTCAGACCATAATTCAACTGCACAACCCCAATTCCCAGCGTCGTTGCAATACCAAAAATGGTCCCTATTACGGCTGCAATATCCACAGTATGACCGATTAATCCTTTAATGCGGTCACCAAAAATAGGATAAAGTGCCGAGCGGATAGTCAGGGGCAAATTATAACGATAACTAAAATATCCCAGTGCAATTCCCATCAAAGCGTACATAGACCAGCCCGTCAGGCCATAGTGGAACAGTGTCCACACCATCGCCTGACGAGCTGCTTCAATGGTTTCCCCTTGACCCGTTGGCGGTCGCATATATTGCGTAACAGGTTCAGCCACCGAGAAAAACATCAAATCAATGCCGATCCCAGCAGCAAACAGCATTGCCGCCCAACTCAGCAAACTGAATTCCGGCTTAGATTGCTCCGGTCCCAATTTGATTGAACCGAAACGGGAAGCCGCAACAAAAACAACAAACACAATGTAAAGTGTCGCGGCCAATAAATAGTACCAACCAAAAGTTTTAGACACCCAATTCAGTGTATTTTTTATCCAAACACTGGTTGCATCTGTGAAAAAAATAGTGAACAAAGAAAATGCAATAATCAGTCCGGCAGAGGTGAAAAAAACGACAGAATTCAGGGTGTCCTTCTGGGTGTTTTTTGGACTGTCTTGTGTATTCATAGGCAGTTCCTGAAATTAATAGCATTAAAACAGATGAAAAGCATAATTCATATAACATATTGAATTAAATATAAAATTTAAGATATCTTAAACAAATTCACTCCCTCATTGTAAAATTATTGTGATAAAACATATTTAATTTTGATTGAATATTCAATTAAAAAAAAGTTTAATACTGTCCGAATAATTGATTTTCTGAGCATAAAATCATGCCCAAAATTGGAATGCAGTCGATAAGAAAACAGCAACTCATTGATGCAACATTAATCGTTGTGAATGAAGTTGGAATGCAGGAAGCAACTATTGCGCAAATAGCCCGAAAAGCGGGGGTTTCCAACGGAATTATCAGCCACTATTTCAAGGACAAAGACGGCTTATTGGAAGCTACCATGCGTTATCTATTACATCAGCTGAGAATGGCTGTAGCACGCCGATTACGCTTGCTAGATAACGCAACTCCCACGCAAAGGTTGAAAGCCATTGTCGAAGGCAATTTTGATCCCAGCCAGATCAACAGCGCAGCAATGAAAACCTGGTTAGCATTCTGGGCGAGTAGTATGCATCAACCAAACCTGTATCGGTTACAACAAGTCAATGAACGCCGTTTGCATTCCAATCTGTGTGTTGAATTTAAACGTGCCATGCCAAAAGCAGAAGCACGGCTAGCTGCACAAGGTCTTGCTGCATTGATTGACGGCATTTGGCTGCGAAGTGCATTAAGCAGGAAGCCTTTTGATATAGCAGGGACATTCAAAATTACTATCGATTATATCGAACAGAAACTCGGAGCATCTGATAAGTTCTGACTTATCACCTAATGGATAGACTCTTAAGGAGAATCTATGGCTCATTTTGGATTACAAAAACTTTATATCCACGGTGCTTATGTTGATAGCACCAATCCTGATAATACAATTTTTGACGCAATTAACCCAGCTAATGGTGAAGTTATTGCTCAATTTCAGTCTGCGACAAAACAAGATGTTGATCTAGCAGTTGAAAGTGCCCATAAAGGACAGAAAATCTGGGCAGCCATGACCACGGTGGAACGTTCACGGATCTTACACAAGGCGGTGAACATCTTGCGTGAACACAATGATGAACTGGCTGAATTGGAAACACTGGATACCGGCAAACCCCTTTCTGAAACCCGGCAGGTTGATATCGTCACGGGTGCCGATGTACTGGAATACTATGCTGGCTTAATTCCAGCCCTTGAAGGTCAGCAGATCCCATTACGTGAATCTTCTTTTGTGTATACACGCCGTGAACCATTGGGGATCGTAGCAGGCATCGGCGCATGGAACTACCCTATCCAAATTGCCCTCTGGAAATCAGCACCCGCTCTGGCTGCCGGCAATGCCATGATTTTTAAACCCAGTGAAGTCACCTCCCTTACCGCTTTGAAGTTGGCTGAAATCTATACTGAAGCCGGTTTGCCTGATGGTGTTTTCAATGTGTTAACCGGAGCCGGTCATGAAGTCGGACATTATCTGACTGTTCACCCTAAAATCGCCAAAATGTCTTTTACCGGCGGGATTGTGACCGGCAAAAAGGTGATGGCAAATGCTTCCGCTTCCACCCTAAAAGAAGTCACGATGGAATTAGGTGGCAAATCCCCGCTGATCATTTTTGATGATGCCGATCTGGATCGTGCTGCTGATATTGCCATGATGGCAAACTTTTTCAGTTCAGGTCAGGTGTGTACGAACGGAACACGAGTCTTTGTCCCCAGGGCACTGCTCCCACAATTTGAAACAAAAATTCTTGAGCGTGTTAAACGCATCCGAATTGGTTCACCTCTCAATCCCAACACTAACTTTGGTCCGCTGGTGAGCTTTCCACACATGGAGTCTGTTTTACGCTATATCGAAAGCGGTAAAAACAGCAATGCCCGCCTGCTTTGTGGTGGCAAGCGTCTGATGGAGGGCGAATTAGCAAAAGGTGCATTTGTTGCACCGACAGTATTCAGTGACTGTACCGATGATATGTTGATCACACAGGAGGAAATCTTTGGGCCCGTGATGTCTATCCTGACTTATGAAACGGAAGATGAAGTCATTGTCCGTGCCAATAATACACATTATGGCCTGGGTGCAGGATTAGTCACCAAAGATCTTTCCCGCGCACATCGCGTGATCCACCAGCTAGAAGCCGGGATCTGTTGGATCAACACCTGGGGAGAATCTCCGGCAGCCATGCCTGTCGGTGGCTATAAACATTCTGGTGTTGGCCGGGAAAATGGGCTGGTCACACTACAAAATTACACACAAACCAAATCAATACAGGTGGAATTAGGCAATTTTGAATCCCTATTTTAATCCACGCCTGAAACAGAGGAGATAACAATGGTTTTTGATTACATTATTATCGGTGCTGGTTCAGCGGGTAACGTGCTTGCAACTCGTTTAACGGAAGATGCCAATGTGACTGTCCTGCTGCTGGAAGCAGGTGGGCCAGATTACCGATTCGACTTCCGTACTCAAATGCCAGCAGCGCTGGCATATCCCTTGCAGGGAACCCGTTATAACTGGGCTTATGAAACCGATCCCGAACCCTATATGAATAACCGGCGCATGGAATGCGGGCGCGGTAAGGGGCTGGGTGGATCTTCACTCATCAATGGCATGTGCTACATCCGTGGCAATGCGCTGGATTTTGATCATTGGGCAACACTATCTGGTCTGGAAGACTGGACTTATCTTGATTGCTTACCCTATTTTCGCAAAGCTGAGTCAAGGGATATTGGCGAAAATGAGTATCATGGTGCAGACGGGCCTGTCAGTGTCACAACACCCAAGGCAGGAAACAATGAACTCTTTCACGCGATGGTAGAAGCCGGTGTCCAGGCTGGTTATCCACGTACTGACGATCTGAATGGCTATCAGCAAGAAGGCTTTGGGCCGATGGATCGCACCGTTACCCCTCAAGGACGCCGCTCCAGTACAGCCCGCGGTTACCTGGATCAAGCACGTTCACGCTCCAATCTCACTATCATGACTCATGCGTTAACGGATACCCTCGTATTTGAAGGAAAAGCAGCCGTTGGCGTCAATTTTTATCAAGGCAATAGCTCAGATTTAACCCAGGCAAAAGCGCGTAAAGAAGTTTTACTCTGCGCCGGTGCGATCGCATCTCCACAGATTTTGCAACGTTCAGGTATTGGCCCCGAAGAAGTATTAAACGAGCTTGGTATTCCTGCGGTGCATGTCTTACCAGGTGTTGGGCAAAACTTGCAAGATCACCTTGAAATGTACTTGCAGTATGAATGCCTCAAACCCATTTCCCTCTATCCCGCATTGAAATGGTATAACCAACCTCAAATTGGTGCTGAATGGCTATTCAAAGGAACAGGTATTGGTGCCAGCAATCAATTTGAAGCAGGTGGCTTTATTCGTACCGATGAAAAATTTGCCTGGCCAAATATTCAATTTCATTTCCTGCCTGTTGCCATTAATTACAATGGCAGTAATGCCATCAATCAACATGGTTTTCAGGCCCATGTAGGCTCTATGCGTTCCCCAAGCCGTGGTCGGGTAAAAATTAAATCGCGAGACCCTCGTCAGCATCCCAGTATTTTATTCAACTACATGTCAGCAGAACAAGATTGGCAGGAGTTCCGTGCTGCTATTCGCATTACACGGGAAATAATGGCGCAACCTGCACTGGCGCCATATTGTGGACGTGAAATCAGCCCAGGTGTTGAAAATCAATCAGATGAGCAGTTAGATACCTTTATTCGTCAACATGCCGAAACCGCATTTCACCCATCATGCAGTTGCAAAATGGGAACAGATGAAATGGCGGTCGTGGATGGTCAAGGACGAGTGCATGGCATTGAAAATCTACGTGTTATTGATGCCTCTATTATGCCAATAATTATTACCGGTAATTTAAATGCTACAACAATTATGATGGCTGAAAAAATTGCTGATAAAATCAGGGGAATTTCTCCTCTGCCCCGCAGTCAGGCAAAATATTATGTTGCCAGTGATGTTCCTGTCCGGCAATGAGTAAAAACAGTTGATCAATCAATTTATTCTCACAAAAACTGAATAAATCACTAATACGGGAAATTGAGATATTCAAGCAATATTATTTGAACACTCATCTTTCCCGTATTTATATTACGAATAGTAATAATTATCTTGTTACGATATTAAATTCAAAGTCATAAAGATATGTTCTGCACCTTCTTCCAAATAAATTCCACCTTGGGCCTGATAACCAAGGCTTTCATAAAATGGCTGGGCATGGCATTGTGCAGATAGAACGATAGTCTCAATGTTATTTTTCCTGCCATAATCTTCAATAAATTCCATAACTTTACGACCTATTCCCTGCCCGCGATAGTACCTCAATACCGCAACACGTCCAACTTTGAGCATGTTATTATCTTTCGGGATCGCCCGTAATACCCCTATTGATTTTTCACCATCAAATACCACCACATGCAAAGCAATATCATCATATTCATCAATATCAATCTCTGCATCAAATCCCTGTTCATCCGTAAATACTTGTTTGCGAATGGCAAATGCTTGCTGAATTAATTCGGGATTTTGTCTTCCTATGCTGTACTTTATTTTCATTATTATATCCTGATTATAATTTACAAAATCTATCCACAACCTACTTTTAAATAGATAAGTAAGTCAAGCCAAAATAATAAATCAAGACTCGATTTAAGTTACAAATAATAAGGGCGACCCTTGTTAGATCACCCTTATGATGCAATCCACTTTATACCAATAATATATTGAAGTAAGAAGATAAATTAATTTTCCTCTTTTTTATCACTGTCACCTTTAAGATCATTACTTTTAAGACGATTAATTAAGTCATCTGCCTTTTTATCAGCCTCAGACTTTATTTCTTCCGTCTTCGACTTCATAGTATCTGAAAGCTGATCGAGTTTATCATTAGCCTGATGCTGGATATCATCTGTTTTCGCTTTCATCGCCTCCATCACATCATTCGCTGTTTTAGTCGCTTGACTCTGTATATCCGTTACCTTGGATTTCATTTGTTCAGCAACTTCATTCGATTTATCAACCAAACTATGGCCTTCGCGCGAAGCGTTTTCCTTTATCTCCTGTGCGCTTTTTTCAGTTTGCTGGCCCGGATCTTCCGCTTTTTTAGATGCGTCATCACAGCCAGCGAGCAAGGCTACGATAGCAGCCAAGATCAGAGAACCAAGAATCTTTTTCTTCATTGACGACCCCCTTGTACGTAAGGAAATTGAACTTAAATTTCAATGCCAAAAATCTCACTATCCATGGGATAAACCTCATCATCGTATGGTATGCTTCCCAAAACCCCAAGCAAACAAAAATAATTCTCATTTTTATTTACCTTTTTTAATTTCTCAGGTGACTTATTACTTTGAAAGTATTTCATTTGATCACATTTCAGGAAATTTATGGCAAATAATAGTCAAAAATTAGAAAAACGCCCAATCGCTACCATGGTTCAGAAAATTTTAACCGGTACATTAGTATTGGGAGCGGCATTCTCCAGCGCTGTTTACGCAACTGAAGATCTCAAAGAACAAAAATCTGAAAAGAAAAATGAGGTGATAAAATTACCCACACTTTCCGTTGTTAAAAGTTTACACAACAGCACCAATGCAGGAAGTTCAGTGCTCAAAAAGGAGGATATTGACCGCACTCAAGCCGACAATGTTGCTCAGTTACTCGACCAACTCCCTGGTGTTTCAATGTCAGGCTCCCCGCGCCCTGGTGGACAAACGCTGAATATCTGGGGAATGGGAGACCAGGAAGATATCAAAATCACGCTGGACGATGCACCAAAAGGATTCGAGAAATATATGCAGGGTTCCATCTTTATTGAGCCTGAATTAATCAAACGGGTCGAAGTTGATAAAGGGCCACACAATTTACTCAACGGTAATGGTGGATTTGGTGGTTCTGTCAAACTCGTGACAAAAGATGCGAATGACTTACTGCGTCCTGATGAGAATTGGGGTGGCTTTGTTAAACAAAGCTACCATACGAATGACAGGCAGTGGATCAATAGTGGCGCAATATACGGCAGAGATCCTAACGGCTTTGCTGATGGGTTGCTTTATGTAAGCAAGCGGGATGGACACAATATTAAACTCCCTGATGGCACACGTTTTGAGTTTTCACAAAACAACCAAACATCTTATTTATTGAAAACCAACTTTTATCCCAGTGACGCTCATACGATTAGTCTGTCCGCTATGCGATCTGAATCGGATGGCTGGCAGCCTTGGGCGGCTAAACGAGGTAAGATTGCCGTTCCATCAGCCCTTGATGTAAAGCAATACGGTTGGGATGGCGCCTGGAAAAGAAAATTGGTCTTTCGTGATCAAATTGATCAAAACTACACTGCCAAATGGAATATCGCACCAGAAAATAATCCATGGCTAAACCTGACGATGCTCTATGCGTATTCCAAAACCAAACAAGACGATAGTCGCCCAGAAAATGCTTCCTCCTATTTCAGTGTATTAATGGGTAATAAAAGCTGGGTTGATTACACCGATAATCTGGTTGATATCAACAATAAAAGCATATTCTCAACAGGTATCATTGAACATGAATTATTGGTGGGAACCCGTTGGCATAAAAACGAACGTAATGTACTGATGTTCGATAAAGGCAAAATAAAGAATAAAAACTATAACTATGGTTATTATCAACCAGGCTATATGCCTGCTGGAACTCAATTAGCTTACAGCTTCTATATTCAAGATTCCCTGAAAATAGGCAGCGTCACCGTCACGCCGGGTGTTCGCTATGATCATGTCAAAAATAGGGGGAAAGAAAATAACGCATCCGTATATAACGATGCATCACCAGAAGTTAATCATGACTATAGCAATGTAACCTATACTGGTTGGTCACCTCATTTAGGCATTCTGTGGCAAACCAATAAAAACCTTTCATTGTTTGCAGATATCAGCCGTACATGGCGTGCTCCAATAGTCGATGAACAATATGAGGTACAAGGGAGCAATAGTAACCTTAGAGGCTCCAGCCGCGATCTTGCCGTTGAAAGAATGGCAGGAATACGCCTCGGTGCAATTCTCGATTTCGATAACTTAATACTTGAAGATGATAGCCTGCAAATTCGTACCACATTATTCCGTAACCGTGGTAAAGATGAGATCTTTAGAAGGCGTGGTATTTACTGTAAAGCCCAACTTGATAGTGGCTCAACCAATTCATGTAGAACATCATTGGGAAATTACCGCAACTTACCGGGATATACTATTGAAGGCTTAGAAATAGAAACCTTCTACGACAGCCGCACGCTGTTTGGAAAATTCTCGTTCTCTACTATTCGTGGACAGCGTGACGCTTCTCCACGTGATCCATGGTTAGGGCATAAAACTTGGATTGCAGAAATACCGCCAACTTCTGCACATGCCATGTTAGGGTTTAAAATTCCGCAATGGCAGATGGCAATGGGATGGAAAGGTGATTTTATCCGCAAACAAGATCGATCCCCCGTAGATGGAGATCCAGACGCAGGTTCTTGGTCATTCCATAAAAGTAAGGGCTACGCCCTGCACGGTCTGTTTGCAAGCTGGCGTCCTTCTTTTATAAAAGGATTTGAAGCACGAGTCACTATCGATAACCTGTTCAACCGTGATTACTATCCTTACTTAGGAGATAAGATTTCAGGTATTGGCCGGAATTACAAATTCAGTATTTCACAACAATTCTAACTGACACTTAACCATCCAATCCCTAACCCTCTTACCTTAAGAGGGTTAGGTTTCCAAACGCTGCATTGACTTCCGCTTATCAAATACAAATAATAACTATTATCAGTTATATCCTATCAGGCAATATCATTATGGCGGTGCAAAAAAGCACATTTAAGCACAATCAAATCACCCAGAAACTCTATGCCGATTACCATCATTGGTTATGCAACTGGCTCAGACAAAACAGTGTTTATCCCAATCAGGCTGAAGATCTCGTTCATGAGGTTTTCATCAAATTGATGCAATCTTCGGATCTTGAAAATATCCGCCAGCCAAGAGCCTTTTTAATGACGATAGCGCGCAGAACTCTCTCCAATTACTGGCGCAGAAAAAAACTGGAAGATAATTATCTGAAATATGTCAGTGAACAGCCTAAAATCTCAGCAAATTCTTCTGAGAATCAACTTATGCTGTTAGAACAGTTAGAAAAGATAGATAAAACCCTGGATGAGCTTCCGGCAAAAGTCCGGCAGACATTTCTACTCATTCAACTCCAGGGCTGGCGTTATAAAGAAGTTGCGGAAAGTTTGGGTATCTCAATAAGCTCAGTGAAAAATTATTTGCATCAAGCCCACAGGGAATGTCACCTTTTTAATACGCATTGAACAGCCATCCCTGAACAAACAACCCCGCTGTTTATCTGGCAGCAGGGCATTTGTTTTAACTGCAAATTTACTTGACGGAAAAACAGTGTCAAAGAATGCGATTCTTCTCCAACTGGGCTTGACGGGCAGTTTCCCTCGCCATACGTTTTTTGCGGGCATCACAAGGTTCAGGACAATCACACACTTTTTCTACGCCAATACTTCCCAAGCCACCACAGCTTCCTTGAATGCTTTTGCGCTTAAAAATATAGCCCAGTGCCATGCCTGCAAAAGCCAGCAAGAAAAAGATAAAAGTGGCAATAAAGACTTCCATCGCCTTTCCCCCTTTCTTATTTCTTCTGTAAATATGCCTTAAAAGCGGTATTATAGCGCTCTTCAAAGCCTTCTTTGGTTTTAACAATCATAAAGACCGGAATATTCAGCTTCTCAGCCACTTCCATACCTTTCTCTGGCCCTAATACATCTAAACCTGTAGAAAAACCATCAGCACTCATACACGTCGGTGCTATCACGGTAATTGAAACCAAATTATGCGTTATCGGCCTACCGGTTTTCGGATTAATAGTGTGAGAATAACGCACGCCATTCTGTTCAAAATAGTTGCGGTAATCACCCGATGTTGCCACAGACATATTGCCCGGTTCAATAATCTCCTGAGCGCTCTGTGCCATGCCGTTGTCTGATGGTTTTTCAATCGCTATCCGCCATGGATTTTTCTTGCCATTGTTGCCCGATGTGCGAACTTCACCGCCAATATCAACCATGTAATTTTTGATGTTACGAGATTCCAGATATTCAGCAACAACATCAACACCATAACCTTTGGCGATGGAAGAGAGATCAACATACAGTTCAGGGATGGATTTAATCAGATTATTGCCTTCAACAGACAAGTTATCGATCCCCGTCCAGGCACGGCGTATATCTAATTCTTCATCCGTCGGTGCCTTGGTAATGCGTCCTTCCGGCCCAAATCCCCATAGATTTACCAACGGGCCAACAGTCACATCCAGTGCACCGTCTGTCAGTTTATTAATTCGAATAGCTTCTTTGACAACTTTTGCCGTAGCAGCAGATACCGGAAATGGTTTATTCACTTCACGGCTTTGATTAAAACGACTCAATTCAGAATTTGGCCGATAAGTGGACATCTGATCGTTCACTTCTTCTAACAGACGATCAATCTCTTTTTGCAGAACTTCTGGGGCAGGTACAGACGAATCAGCAACATATTTAACGGAGTAATAAGTCCCCATTGTCTGTCCATTCAGGTTTTGCTGTTTAGGGCCATCACATGCCGCCAGCATCATAGTTGCAAACAGCAATGCACCCCAATTGATAATTTTTTTACTCAGCATAACTTACTCTTTCTGACTTATTGTGGCTTTTCTAAATCGCAGCGCCCACAAAATGTGGGCGCTTATCGTTAAATCATGTTAGCTGCAACCCAAAATTTATTGGGTATACCATCAACCGCCAAAATCATCCAACATGATGTTTTCATCTTCTACGCCAAGATCTTTCAACATCTTAATGACCGCAGCGTTCATGACTGGAGGCCCACACATATAGAATTCACAGTCTTCAGGTGCTGGATGATCTTTCAGGTAGTTTTCATACAGGACATTGTGGATAAAGCCTGTATAGCCATCCCAATTATCTTCCGGCAGAGCATCTGACAGTGCCACATGCCATGTGAAGTTCTCATTTTCTGCTGCCAACTGATCAAAATCTTCGGTATAGAACATTTCACGCTTAGAACGCGCACCATACCAGAAGGAAATCTTACGTTTGGAGTTTAAACGTTTAAGCTGGTCGAAGATGTGAGAACGCATTGGTGCCATACCTGCACCCCCACCGATGAAGATCATTTCTGCATCCGTGTCTTTCGCGAAGAATTCACCAAACGGACCAGAAATCGTTACCTTATCACCTGATTTCAGCGACCAAATATAAGAAGACATGATACCCGGAGCAACATCTGGGTTTCTTGGTGGTGGCGTTGCAATACGCACGTTCAGCATGATAATGCCATGCTCTTCTGGATAGTTCGCCATTGAATATGCACGAACCGTCGGCTCTTTGACTTCAGAGACATAACGGAACAGATTAAATTTATCCCAATCTTCACGATATTCTTGTGGAACATCATAATCAGCATAACGGGCAACATGGGGAGGACATTCAATCTGAATGTAACCACCGGCACGGAATGGCACCACTTCCCCATCAGGAATTTTCAGCTTCAATTCTTTAATGAAAGTGGCTTTGTTATCGTTGGAGATAACTTCACATTCCCATTTCTTAACACCAAAAATTTCCTCTGGCAGTTCGATTTTCAGGTCTTGTTTAACATTGACCTGACATGCCAATCGGCAGCCTTCTTTTGCTTCACGCTTGTTGATGTGGGAAAGTTCCGTTGGCAGAATATCACCACCGCCTTCCTTAATTTTCACCCGGCACTGGCCACAAGAACCACCGCCACCGCACGCAGAGGAGACGAAAATCCCCTGATTGGAAAGCATACCCAACAACTTATCACCGGCGGGAGCAGAGAAACTTTTATCCTCATCGCCATTGATTTCAACTTTAATATCCCCGGTGTTCACTAACTTAGATTTTGCGAACAAAATCATTGCCGTTAGTACTAACACAATCAGGGTAAACATGACTACGCCTAGAATAATTATATCCATGAATTCTTCTCGCCTTTAGAGCTGCACACCGGAAAAGGACATGAAGCCCAATGCCATCAAACCGGTGGTGACAAAGGTGATCCCCAATCCTTTCAGACCTGCCGGAACATCCGCATATTTCATTTTTTCACGGATAGCAGCCATCAGAACAATTGCCAGCATCCAGCCCATACCTGAACCGAAACCGTATACGATGGATTCACTGAAGTTATAGTCACGCTGTGCCATAAATGAAACACCACCGAAAATTGCACAGTTCACCGTAATCAACGGCAGGAAAATTCCCAATGCGTTGTAAAGTGCCGGAACATAACGGTCTAAGATCATTTCCAGAATCTGTACCAGTGCAGCAATGACCCCGATAAAGGTAATGAAATTCAGGAAGCTCAAATCCACCCCATCCATCAGCGCTCCATCACGGAGTACCAGATTGTAGACGAGGTTATTGGCAGGAACGGAAATGCCCAATACAACGGTTACAGCTACACCAAGGCCAAAAGCCGTCTTAACGTTCTTTGATACCGCCAAAAACGTACACATACCGAGAAAGAAAGATAACGCCATATTCTCGATAAAGACTGCGCGGACAAACAAACTAATATAATGCTCCATTTTGTTTGTTACTCCTTCTCAACCTGCGCAGGTTTCAGAGTCCGTAAACCCCAAATCAGCATACCAATAATGAAGAATGCACTCGGTGCCAGCAGGAACAAACCATTGGGTTGATACCAACCGCCATTCTTGACAGATTCCAGCACCGTAACACCGAACAATTTTCCTGAACCAAACAGTTCACGCAAGAAACCAACCAGCAACAGGATGACGCCATAGCCCAAACCATTGCCGATACCATCCATAAAACTTTCAACGGGTGGTGCTTTCATGGCATAAGCTTCAGCACGTCCCATGACAATACAGTTTGTAATGATAAGGCCCACAAATACCGATAGCTGTTTGGAAATTTCGTAGGCATAAGCCCGCAAGATCTGGTCTACGACGATAACCAGAGACGCAATGATCGCCATCTGTACGATGATTCGCACACTGCCGGGGATGTAGTTACGAATTAATGAAATGAAAAAGCTAGAAAACGCTGTGACCAGGGTAACTGCAATGGTCATGACTAACGCAGTTTCCAATTTGGTAGTCACAGCCAGCGCTGAACACACCCCCAGAACCTGCAATGCAATTGGGTTATTATCAAACAGCGGCCCTAGCAGGACGCGTTTTATCTCTTTACTATCAGCCATCTTTCAAGGCTCCCTCACGTACTTTTTTCAGGAACGGGCCAAAACCGTTATCACCCAGCCAGAAATCAAACATATGCTGAACACCGTTAGAAGTCAGGGTTGCTCCGGACAGCCCATCTACACCGTAAGGGTTATCACCTGCACCGCCACGGACGATCTTAAGTGCCGGAACACCTTGCGGGTTATAGAGTTTTTTACCTACCCACTGCTTACGCCATTGTGGGTTATCAACTTCCCCCCCCAAACCTGGGGTTTCACCATGAGAGTAGTAAGTAATGCCGTGAGAAGTGACACCATCTATATCAATGGAAATAAAGGCATACATCATTGACCATAGGCCAGAGCCATATATTGGCAGAACCAGTTCAGTCGTTTTGCCGCTTTCATCTTTGACCAGATAGATTTCCGCCATATTGGCACGGCGGCGGATCTTCGCCAGATCTTGCTCAGGTAACAAAGCAATACTGGTTTCGTCACTGCGCAGGGCATTATTCAGGTCAAAATTGCCATTACTCTCTTTCAACATCGCTGTTTTCAAGTCAAGCAATTCAGGCTGGATACGGCTGTTATAGACTTCTTTAATTTCCTCAGTTGTCATACCAGGTTTTAGCAAACCAGACACATCCAGAATATTACGCTGCTTATCCAGCAGCTTCTGTTCCTGCTGCTGCGCTTTCAAACCCACGGCTGAACCAGCAACCACAATCGAACATACAAGACACAGCACAAAAACAACGAGGAATGTTCTGCCGATGCTATCATTATTTTTTGGTTTATTATCAGCCACGGGCTTTTCTCCGCTTAATATTGGCCTGTACGACCAGATAATCGAACAGTGGCGCGAACAGGTTAGCGAATAAGATCGCCAACATCATTCCTTCTGGATACGCTGGGTTTACAACCCTGATCAAAATGCACGTAGCACCGATCAGGATACCGTATGCCCATTTCCCTTTATCCGTAAACGCTGCGGATACAGGATCAGTCGCCATAAAGATCATACCAAAAGCGAAGCCTCCCAGAACCATATGCCAGTACCACGGCATAGCGAACATTGGGTTAGTGCCAGAACCAATCGCATTAAACAGATAAGACGTTGCAATCATACCGATCATCACACCAGCAACGATGCGCCATGAAGCAATACGGGAAAACAGAATGATGGCCCCACCGATAAAAATCATCAAAGTGGATACTTCACCAATTGAACCTGGAATGTTACCAATAAAAGCGTCCATCCAAGTGATTGGCTGACCGGTAACGGTATTTATCAAGCCGTGGCTACCCGCAGTTGCCCATTGGGACAAAGGCGTTGCACCAGAAAAACCGTCAGCCGCAGTCCAAACCAAATCACCAGAAATCTGGGCGGGGTAAGCAAAGAACAGGAAAGCACGACCCGCCAAAGCCGGGTTAAGGAAGTTACGACCAGTACCACCAAAGATCTCTTTCGCAATCACCACGCCGAAAGTAATCCCCAAAGCCGCCTGCCACAATGGCAGTGTTGGTGGAACAATCAACGCGAACAGAATGGAGCTAACAAAGAAACCTTCGTTGATTTCATGTTTGCGGATAATGGCAAACAAAACTTCCCAGAAGCCACCCACGACAAATACAACCGCATAAATTGGCAGGAAGTAGCTTGCTCCTAACAGCATTTTACTGCCCCACCCTGCATCTGGTGTTAATGATGCACCAAGATACTGAGCAAGCATGTAATGCCAATCAGAAGCCAAAACCTGCTGTAAGGCATCTCCATTATATAAATGAGTCAGGGCTGGTATTGCCTGATTCCCGACGTTATACATGCCCCAAAACATCGCAGGGAAAACAGACAGCCACACCAGGATCATCATGCGCTTGAGATCGATGGCATCACGGACATGGGCATTTCCTTTTGTCACTGTGCCCGGCGTATAGAAAACGGTGCTTACTGCCTCATAGAGAGGATAATACTTTTCCAGTTTGCCACCGGCCTCAAAGTGGTGCTCTACTTTTTCAAATAAATTTTTCAGGCCCATGAATTACCCTTCCAGCTCAATCTTCGTCAGCACTTCACGCAGTACTGGACCGTACTCATATTTGCCTGGGCAAACATAGGTACACAATGCCAAATCTTCTTCATCCAGCTCCAGACAACCCAGCGCCTGAGCGCTATCAGAATCACCTGCAAGCAAGTCACGCAGTAAGTGAGTTGCCATAATATCCAGTGGCATGACACGCTCATAGTTGCCAATTGGCACCATAGAACGTTCCCCACCGTTTGTCGTGGTTGAGAAAGCAAAACGTTTCTTTTTCAGGAAGTGGCCGATTGTGGTGCGGGTAATCGAGAACTTATTAGCGCCTGGCGCAATCCAACCAAACAGCTCTTTTTCCCGGCCTTCAGCAAGTACAGAAACTGACGTATGGAAGCGGCCAAGATAATGACGAACGTCATCTGATTTTGCACCACACAGTACGGAACCAGAAACAATACGGTTTTCACCCTCTTGCAACTGATTTTGCGTCAATTCCAGCAAATCAGCCCCCAACCGAGTACGTACCAAGCGTGGCGATTTAACCTGTGGTCCCGCCAGAGACACCACACGATCAGTGTAAAGCTCACCCGTAGTAAACAGTTTACCGATAGCAATAACATCCTGATAACCCAGATGCCAAACCATTTTTTGGGCACTAACAGGTTCAATGAAATGAATATGAGTGCCCACCAAACCGGCTGGGTGTGGACCAATAAACTGGTTGTAGGTGATTTGAGCGTTATTTCCCACTGTTGGAATATTTCCAGCGCCGTAACAAACGTGGATTTTCCCCTCTGTCAATATTGACAGAACATTCAGGCCATCAACAAAAGCCTCTTCCTGAGTTGCGATAACGACGAGTGGATCAGCAGCCAGTGGCTGGGTGTCCATTGCCGTAACGAAGATTGCCTTTGGTGTGGAACCGGAGACAGGGGTACGACTGAAAGGACGTGTACGCAACGCTGTCCACAATCCTGACGCAAGCAGATTTTTCTCTACTTTTTCACGGCTCAGGCCAGCAAGTTCAGCACGCTCATAGCGATCGAATGTGACTTTCTCATCACCACTCACTTCAATAACAACGGATTGCAAAACACGACGTTCTCCACGTCCAATGGTGACAACTTTCCCGCTTGCAGGACTAGTGAAAACAACCCCTGGATTCTTCTTATCTTCAAAAAGAATTTGCCCTTTTTTGACATGCTCACCTTCCTTAACCAGCATAGAAGGACGCATTCCAACATATTCTTCACCCAGTAAAGCAACATGGCGAATTGTCGGACCATCTTCTATAACTTGGGCAGGCGCTCCTGCTATCGGGAGGTCGAGTCCTTTTTTAATTTTAATCATAAGATTTGCACAAGTTTATCAGTTAAATCATATACTACAGACTACCTTGCGGTATTCCCGTGAGGTAATGCAGCGACTCTAGTAATACAAAAAACCTTGAGCAATAGTATGTCTCAAGTTATTCACTCCGATAATCGTTACAAAGTTTCTCTTAATTTTCGCCGGAGTAATTCTAACACCTCCCCCACTGACTGTCTGATTAATCAAGTGACACAGTTCAAGCAAATAAAAATAATTTCTCTGCTAAACCGTCAACCATTCGATAAAGACGAATGTTTCTATCACTTTTCTCTACGCCAGGGCGATTTTTAATCAAAAATTAATTATCGCGCCGTTAATTTGAGTCTTCCCAATGAGTTCGATAAATCAAAAGGATATTCCGGCAGGAATTTAATGGAAGCGGCACCAAAATAACGACAATGACTTGTTTTGGAAACAATCACAGCCCGCCTATGAGTATTTTGTCCAAAATAGCATTCCTGCCACAGTTAACGTCATAGACGGGCAATATGTTATTAATGTAAAACCAGAAAACCCGTTACCCTTTTGGAACAGCGAATCAAATTATTCTCTCTCCAAAATGAAATAGCACATAGTCACCTGATTCAATACGGTGCCAGACTTCATTTCCGGTTAAAGGTTGGGTGGCAATCACGGATACGACATCCCCTGGCTGGGTGTGCTGCTGGAAATCGATTTCAACATCCTGATCAAGTAATTTAGCCCTGCCGAAAGGGGCACGACGAGTAATCCAATGCAATTGAGTAGAACAGTAAGCCATGACAAACTGCCCGTCTGACAACAGCATATTGAAAACACCTTTATTTCTCAGTTGATCCGCCAGGGAAGCAATAAATTTAAATACCGCAGGCCAATTAGAAGGTCGCTTGGGATATTTCAACGATAATTGATGTAATATCCAGCAAAATGCCCATTCACTGTCTGTCTCACCAACCGGCCGGTAATTACCCGTTTTCAGCTTACTATATCCCTTAAATTGACCATTATGGGCATAAGTCCAATACCTTCCCCATAGTTCACGGGTAAATGGATGGGTATTTGCCAGGGAAACATTACCACTGTTTGCCTGACGAATATGGGCGACAATCACTTCTGATTTGATTGGATAGCCTTGTACAAATCGCGCCACAGGCGAATGACAACTGGATTGGTGATCTTTAAATGTCCGGTATCCCAATCCCTCATAGAAGGTAACTCCCCAACCGTCTTTATGTGGGCCGGTATGCCCACCACGCTGAATGAGTCCACTCAAACTGAAAACGATATCTGTTGGCACGTTGGCGCTCATGCCAAGTAATTCACACATTGACTACCCCTAACGCCGATTCCTGACGAAAAGCAATCAGGCTTTTACCATTTCTTTTTCAATCAATTGAATCAAGATATGAATGACTTTGATGTGGATCTCCTGGATACGATCTGCATAACCAAAATGTGGTACTCGAATTTCAACATCTGCCGTTCCTGCCATTTTTCCGCCATCCTTGCCAGTCAGTGTAATGACTTTCATCCCTTTGGCACGGGCTGCTTCAACCGCTTTAATGATGTTGCCAGAGTTTCCTGACGTTGAAATGCCCAGCAGTACATCACCTTTCTGACCGACGGCTTCAACATAACGGGAAAATACATAGTCATAACCAAAGTCATTGCTCACACAAGATAAGTGGCTGGGATCAGAAATCGCAATAGCCGGATATCCTGGGCGATTTTCACGGTAGCGACCTGTCAATTCTTCCGCAAAATGCATGGCATCACAATGCGAGCCACCATTACCACAGGAAAGCACTTTTCCTCCTGCCTTGAATGAATCAGCCAGCAAAACCGCAGCTTTTTGAATAGCGTCGATATTTGCATCATCATTGAGGAAGTTAGCCAACGTCTCTGCGGCTTCGGATAATTCACTGCGGATCAGTTCTTGATACATGGAACTCATACTCCTGAAAAGTCTTCGGGATTAATAATGTCAGTCAGCAAGTGTAACGGATTCCCCTATCTGAAAGAAGATATCATCACATCTTGCAAGAATTATCGTTTGCAAAACTAACTCGACTTTGTGAGCTAGATTGTAATTAAGATGTAAATATATTGATAAATACACTTTCCTCATCTAAAAAAGAAGGACATCACAACAGGTCAGACCTCTGACAACTCAACCTGAGATTTACAGGAGTTTTACTATGACCACTTTCAGCATTATCTTATTTTTAGTCTTGATTGGCGGGCTTTGTTACCACAAAGTCAGCTTAACGCTCAGCAGCTTGCTGCTTGTTGCCTATACGTTCGTTATGAGTATAACTGGCCTTTGGAGTTATTGGTTGCTGTTACCACTGGTCATCGTCCTATTCCCTCTTGTCTTTACACCTGTACGTATCTCCTTATTCTCTGCGCCGGGCCTAAAAGCCTTCCGCAAGGTTATGCCAAGCATGTCCAACACAGAGAAAGAAGCCATTGATGCAGGAACTACATGGTGGGAAGGCGATCTATTCCGTGGTAACCCTGACTGGCAAAAACTGCATAACTATCCAAAGCCGCAGTTAACTGCTGAAGAACAAGCTTTTATTGATGGTGCGGTAGAAGAAGCCTGCCGCATGGCAAATGATTTCCAAATCACTCATGAATTGGCTGACTTACCACCTGAGCTTTGGGCCTACCTGAAAGAACATCGTTTCTTTGCCATGATCATCAAGAAAGAATATGGTGGCCTGGAATTTTCCGCTTATGCTCAATCTCAGGTATTGCAAAAACTGGCCGGCGTATCAGGTATTCTGGCAATTACTGTTGGCGTACCTAACTCCTTGGGGCCAGGTGAATTGCTGCAACACTACGGCACAGATGAACAGAAAAAACATTACTTGCCTGGACTTGCCCGTGGTGAAGAAATTCCCTGCTTTGCGTTGACTAGCCCTGAAGCCGGTTCAGATGCCGGAGCTATTCCTGATACTGGTGTTGTCTGTATGGGGGAATGGCAAGGCAAACAAGTTCTTGGTATGCGCCTGAATTGGAATAAACGTTACATTACCCTTGCCCCTATTGCTACCGTGCTGGGATTGGCATTTAAACTGTATGATCCGGATCATCTACTGGGCGATACTGAATCACTGGGAATTACCTGTGCGTTGATCCCAACCAATACACCAGGCGTAGAAATTGGTCACCGCCATTTCCCTCTGAATATCCCATTCCAGAATGGTCCAACCCGTGGTAAAGATATTTTCGTTCCTATCGATTACATCATTGGTGGACCGAAAATGGCAGGTCAGGGCTGGCGTATGCTGGTTGAATGTCTGTCTGTTGGTCGTGGTATTACTTTGCCATCCAACGCAACAGGGGGATTGAAAAGTGCAGCTATGGCAATTGGTGCTTATTCCTATATTCGCCGTCAATTCAAGCTGCCTATCGGTAAAATGGAAGGTATCGAAGAGCCACTGGCACGTATCGCAGGTAACGCTTACTTGATGGATGCGGCCGCAACCATGATCACCAGCGGTATCATGTTGGGCGAAAAACCTTCGGTTCTGTCTGCTATCGTGAAATACCATTGTACGCATAGAGGTCAACGTTCTTTTATTGACGCCATGGATATCGCTGGCGGCAAAGGCATCTGTCTTGGGCCATCGAACTTCCTTGCTCGCGGTTATCAGGGTGCTCCCATTGCTATTACCGTTGAAGGTGCGAATATCCTGACCCGTAGCATGATCATCTTTGGTCAGGGTGCAATCCGCTGCCATCCTTATGTATTGGCTGAAATCGCCGCAGCAGAAAGCAACAATGTGAAACACTTTGACAAGGCTCTGTTTGGTCACTTGGGCCATGTTGCCAGTAACACTCTGCGCAGCCTGTGGCTTGGTATTACCAAAGGCAGAACCAGTCGTTCGCCAGTCAATGATGCTACTCGCCGTTACTATCAACAGATTAACCGTTTAAGCGCTAACCTTGCCCTGCTCTCTGATGTGTCAATGGGCGTATTGGGGGGCAGCCTGAAACGCCGTGAACGCATTTCAGCTCGTTTGGGGGACATTCTGAGCCAAATCTTCCTGGCTTCTGCGGCCTTGAAACGCTATGAAGATGAAGGACGCCAGAAAGAAGATTTGCCATTGATCCAGTGGGCAGTAGAAGATAGCCTGAAACAAGCTGAACAGGCCATGAACGATTTGCTGCGCAATTTCCCCAACCGTTTGGTTGCAGGTTTAATGCGAGTGATTATCTTCCCATTGGGGCGAGTACATACCGCACCATCTGATAAATTGGATCACAAACTGGCTCAGATATTACAGACTCCTTCCGCAACCCGTAGCCGGATTGGACGTGGGCAATATTTGACACCAAGTGAGCATAACCCTCACGGGTTACTGGAAGAAGCATTGCTTGATATCATCGCCGCAGAGCCAATCCATGTTCGCTTAAGCCACGAGGCAGGCAAAAACCTAAGCTTCACACGTTTGGATGAATTAGCTAAGCAGGCGCTGACAGAGAACAAAATCAGCCAAGAAGAAGCAGATATCCTGAAACGAGCTGAAAACAGTCGATTGCGTTCAATCAATGTCGATGAATTTGAGCCAAATGCATTCGCTGTACCCAATCCAGCAAAAAAGCCTGAAAGTCAGCGTCAAAATAAAGCCGCCTGATGCTGACCAGAAAGCTTGATTCATGCAAAATATAGGACTAAGAAGCGGGGCACCGGTGCCCCGTTTTTATTTAAATGGATTCTAGTGATAACAACTCTTCGATTGTCTGGCGGCGACGGATCAAGCGCGCCTCTCCCTCAATAAACAAAATTTCAGGGATCAAAGGACGGCTATTATAATTTGAAGACATAGAAGCACCGTAAGCGCCAATATCGTGAAAAATCAGATAATCCCCGACGCTAACACGAGGCAACATATGTGACACAACTTCCCCACCTTCTAACTGTGTAAACACATCACCAGATTCACATAACGGCCCCGCAACGATGGTTTCTAGCAATGTAGTTTCTAACGACGTGGTTTCCGGCGGCGCGTTTACCGGCAATACAGAAATACGGTGATAACTGCCATACATTGCCGGACGCATTAAGTCATTGAAACCTGCATCTACCAGCACATAATGTCGATTACCCATAGACTTAACGGCCCGTACTTCCGCCATTAAGATCCCTGACTCAGCAACCAGAAAACGCCCAGGTTCAATTTCCAGCTCAACATGATGCCCCAGATGCTGCTCAATACGTTGACGAGCCTCATGCCACAAGCTGTAATAATGTTCGGTATCGACTGACTCTTCACCGTCCTTATAGGGAATGGATAAACCACCACCTGCGGAAATGGCTTGAATATCCTCCCCACACAGCATGACCTGCTCCACCATAGCATTGCAAACATTGGAGAGATGTTGATAATCCACCCCTGAACCAATGTGCATATGCAGCCCCACTAACTGCAAATCATATTGATGAATTTTTGCAATTGCCAGAGGGAGATCCTGAAACCAGATCCCATGTTTGCTATTTTCGCCACCAGTATTCGTCTTTTGGCTATGCCCATGCCCGAATCCGGGGTTAATACGTAACCACACCGGATGACCAGACTGACGTTCACCAATTTGTGCCAACATATCAATAGAACCAACATTGACTGGAATATCCAGCTCAATGACACGCGACAATGTTGCCTCATCAATCACATCCGCCGTGAACACAATCTCTGACTTATCGCGACCAGGTTTAAAACCTGCATAAAGCGCCCGCTCTATTTCACCCAATGACACCGCATCAACTTTCACGCCCTGTTCTCTTATCAAGCGTAAAATATGGGTATTGGAACACGCTTTCTGTGCGAACCGAATGATGTCAAACCGTTTTAATTTTTTGATTTGTTTGATGATGCTATCGCCATCATAAAGCCACAATGGTGTTCCGTACTGAGTTGGCAAACGGAGTAGATTATCAGGGATAAAATGTTTCCCTGGGTCATGAGTAAAGGTCGATATGGTCATTGAAGCGTCTCACAAAATCAGCAATTTTTTCATTATTGACAATAATGAGGCAGGAAGAAAAATATCCATTTAGCCATAGTCTATTCATTTGTGATATTGTTATGTGTATTTTTTATTCAACGAGATAAATCTATGCACTCCTGTTCATGGCGACACATTGAAATTTTCCATGCTGTAATGACCACTAAGAACCTGACTGATGCAGCGTTACTACTGAAAACATCCCAGCCCACGGTCAGCCGTGAACTTGCACGCCTTGAACAATTACTAAAACTTAAATTGTTTGATCGAATCAAAGGGCGTCTGTTTCCAACCACACAAGGATTACGGTTATTTGAGGAGGTGCAGCGCTCTTATTATGGGCTGGAAAGAATAATCAATGCGGCTGGCAGTATCCGACAATTTGAACAGGCGCAGTTATCCATCGCTTGCCTGCCAATGTTCTCCCAATCTCTGCTGCCAAAAGCCTGTTGCAGTTTTATCGAACGCTATCCTGAAGCCAGGCTGACCATCATTCCACAAGAGTCTCCCCTATTGGAAGAATGGCTTTCAGCACAGCGCCATGATATTGGCTTAACCGAACATTTACAGACTCCGGCAGGTACTGAACGAGAAACGTTGATAACCTTAAATGAAATTTGTGTCTTACCCATTCATCATCCGCTCGGTCAAAAATCACAGCTGACGCCAGCAGATTTTCACAATCAAAAATTTATCAGCCTCTCGATCACAGACAGTTACAGGCAACTGATTGATACAATCTTTACTGAGCATCAAATCAATCGCAAGATGGTAATGGAAACCCATAGCGCAGCCTCAATTTGTGCCATGATTAACGAAGGCATTGGCATATCCATCGTAAATCCGCTAACTGCATTGGATTATTTAGATAACAGCGCAAAAATTTGCATTCGGCCATTCAGTATCGACATTCCATTCACAGTAAGTTTAATCAAACCCATACATCGCCCCTCCTCAGAGCCCGTAGAGGCTTTCATTACCCATTTAAAACAACAGGCTGCTCTACTTGCCGAAAAATTGACATTAGCGTTTCAACATTAATTGCTGCCAATGAGGTGATGTAGCAAACCAATCTACCAGAAAATCCAACAGTGCCCGCAAAGTCGCTGGCATATTCTGGCGGCTGGTATAAATACCATAGATCCCCATTGCCTGAGGTTGGTAATCAGGCAGCAGCTCAACTAACTGCCCTGACATCAAATAAGAAGAAACTGAATAGTAAGGCTGCATTGCGATTCCAGCTCCCTGCAAAGCAGCTTCCATTAATACAGTCGATTCATTGGCACTTAACGTACCACTGACAGGGACTGAATAGTGCTCATGCTGTTTTTCAAATACCCACAAACTTTTGCCGAAAAAGTTATAGGTCAGGCAATTATGTGATGTTAAATCCATAGGATTGTTGGGAATAGATTTCCCCACTAAATAAGACGGCGCAGCACAAACGATGGAATGGCAAGTCGATAATGGGCGAGCGATCAGATTTGGCTCCAGATTATTGGTAATACGGATCGCCAAATCAATGCGTTCTTCTATCAAATTGACAACCTTATTATCCATTTGCAAATTGACGGCAATGTGAGGATATATCCGCATAAATTCGGGAATGGCAACTGCCAACGCACTAATGCCCAACGACTGGGAACAACTCACTCGCAACAATCCTCTTAGGGTTTGTGCTGCCAAAGATTGCTGTACAGGCATTCCTTCTGCTAATTCCATTAACTTAAGGCTGCGTTGATAAGCATTCTCACCCGCCGAAGTCAGGCTAATTTTACGTGTCGTACGATGCAATAAGCGAACTCCTGCCCACTTTTCCATTTCAGCCAAATATCGCGATACCATTGCCCTCGACATATCCAATCGCTCTGCTGCTGCAATGAGGCTGCCCTGTTCAACAATCGTAATAAACACTTGTGCTGCGGTGATCCTATCCATTTCGGCCAACCTATTTTTCGCCCTAATTAGCTCGATTTATGCAACAAATAGTTGCTGGTTATGGGGTTTTTAAATCGGAATATGCAACTTATCATACATGCCATTCAAGCACACAAGCTTTTTGCTATAGGAATTCGACGATGGCTCACAAAACAACATTAAACATCGCTCTGGCAGCGACACTCTCCTTGGGAATGGCCTCACTGGCTCAAGCAACCGATCTAAAATTGGATATCTACAATCCAGGTGAAAAAGGTGTCTTCCCTGTTTCTTCTGAAATTATCAGTGGCGATCATGAAGTTGTCCTGATTGATGCCCAATTTAAGAAAAATGATGCACAAGAGCTGGTAAAAATGATCCAGCAAACAGGCAAAAAACTGACAACGATCTATATTAGCCAATCCGATCCTGATTTTTACTTTGGTCTTGACGTGATCACCGAAGCTTTCCCTGACGCCAAAGTTATCGCATCACCAGAAACCATCAAAGCAATCAATGAAACCAAAGATGGCAAACTAGCTTATTGGGGTGGAATTCTTGCAGATCAGGCCCCCAAGAAGATCGTCGTACCAGCGCCACTAACAGGAAATTCCTTTACTGTTGATGGTGAAAAACTGATTGTTGAAGGCTTAGATGGCCCAGCCGCAGATCGTACTTTTGTCTGGATTCCTAAATTAAAAGCAGTTGTTGGTGGTGTGACTGTTTCTGACCATATCCATGTATGGATTGCAGATACCCAAACCAAAGCATCACGCCAGCATTGGCAACAAACATTGGATCGTATCAAGAGCCTGCAACCTAAAACTGTTGTACCTGGTCACTATCTGGGGAATTCATCAATGACGTTGGATTCAGTAACTTTCACCCAGAATTATCTGACCACATTGGAAAAAGAGTTACCGAAAGCAAAAGATTCCAATGCGTTGATTGCAGCCATGAAAAAACATTATCCGGATTTGGCTGATGAATCTAGCCTTGAACTCAGTGCCAGAGTATTAAAAGGCGAAATGAAGTGGCCTCAGTAAGTTGAAAATATTGCGGGCGTTGCGGATAGTAGCGCCCGTATAACAATATTTGAAATATTACCTTAACACTCCCCCTCTTTAATTTTAAAGAATCCCAAATGCCAAATAAAAAACAAAAGTCCAGCGCCAATTTTTAATAAAATTAGTATCAAAATCCATTTTAATATTTTATATTTACCCCCATATAAAAACCGATAACACATTAACTTTGAAAATAAAAAACTTATTAAATAAACACAGTTCCTTTTTAATTGATGTGATATTTATCGCCTTTTGATAATTCGAAATAACTAATAAACTCAAGTTGTGATCAATAGTCCATAATCCAATAAATCAACTTGAATAAAAATCTCACTTTTTTTAAATTTGCAGTCAGCGGAGAGATAAGCCAGCAGCCCAAAGCTAACCAGATGCTTCCAACGTCTAGAATATGCAGGGCAAGCAGCTTAAAACCAACTAGATGCTTCTAACATCTAGCGCATACAGGATAAACAGCCTAAACCAACTAGATGCTTCTAACGTCTAATGTACGCAGGATGCGCTGCTCAAGCTAACAGATGCTTCCAACGTCTGGCATATGCAGAAAAGCAGCTTAAACCAACTAGATGCTTTTAACATCTAGTATATACAGAATGCGTACCGTAGGTTAGGTTCCTGTTCTCTCCGCCACTTTTTATCTATTGTCCCACTTTGCAGATGAATATTATACTTTACCAATACCATACCCCAGCAATACTATCGCGGATAAACATAAATAAGGCCCAAATGCGATAAACTCAGGAAAAGATTTTCTTTTCACTCCAATTATTACAAACCCAAACAGTCCAGACAATGAAGCCATCAGTATCAATATTGGTATCATTTCCACACCCAACCAGGCACCGATTGCCGCGGTTAATTTGAGATCACCATAACCTATTCCTTCCTTATTTAAGGTATATCGACATAACCAATACAAAAACCACAAAAAAAGATACCCTGATATGGCGCCGTATATTGCACTCTTTATCGGAATCAAATTACCATCAATATTAACCAAAAGCCCAAACCATAATAAAGGAAGAGTGATAATATCAGGCAAGCAATATGTTTTAATATCGATAACGGCCAATAACAATAAGGTACTACAGAAAAACATAACTATTATATAATCTACGTTAATTAAAATAGAGTTCCTTCCTTTTTCTCACCTGTAAAAAATGAAAATCCATTTATAAAAAACATCCTTGTCACCGTCTTCTTTCCTTATTTCCTGACATAAATCAGGACAAGATGAATATTAATTTTCCACTCCGGTTATTGGCAATGAAATTTTAGCGAAAAAAGCAATTATAAAATAAATATGCGAACCAGCTCGCAAGGAGATCTCTTGTATTCCTTAAGCCAAGAGATAACTTGATCACGCAAACAGCGCTCATTTATCATGACGGTGAATCAATTTTGTCATATGGTTGTTTGCGCCATACCGGAAGAATCCGGAAAAAAGAAGGAAAGAAGAATATGCGAATACCCCGCATCTATCACCCTGAACTGCTCTCAACAGGAGCGGAAATTTATTTGAGTGACGATGCTGCCAATCACGTTGGCCGCGTGCTTAGAATGAGTAACGGGCAAGCATTACAACTCTTTGATGGCAGTAATCAGGCTTTTGATGCAATAATCACGGAAGCCAGTAAAAAAACGATTAAAGTGTCTATCATTGATGGCAAATTGTCTAATCATGAATCACCGCTGAACCTGCATCTGGGGCAGGTCATGTCCCGTGGTGAAAAAATGGAATTTACAATCCAAAAATCTGTTGAATTGGGTGTCAACACGATTACCCCACTTCTGTCTGAACGTTGTGGTGTAAAACTGGATACAGAAAGATTGGAGAAGAAATTACAACAATGGAAAAAAATTGTCATTTCTGCCTGTGAGCAATGCGGACGTAACCGGATCCCTGAAATCCGCCCCGTTATGCCACTTGAAAGCTGGTGCGCAGAAAACGATGGTAGCTTAAAATTGAATCTGCATCCCCGTGCCAGCCATAGCATCAATACCCTCTCACTCCCTGTGGAAAAAGTGCGCCTGCTGATTGGGCCTGAAGGGGGATTATCTGCCGAAGAAATAGAAATGACAGCAAAATATCAGTTTACTGATATCCTGTTAGGGCCTCGTATTCTGAGGACAGAAACGACGGCACTCACTGCAATTACCGCATTGCAAGTACGTTTTGGTGACCTAGGTTAAGGAGAAAAAATGATCAAGCTCGGTATTGTGATGGACCCTATTTCATCCATCAACATCAAGAAAGACACTAGTTTTGCCATGCTGCTGGAAGCACAAAAACGCGGATGGGAAATCCATTATATGGAAATGCATGATCTCTATCTGCATCAAGGAGAGGCTCGCGCTCATACACGTTTGCTCACGGTAGAAGAAAATCCCCAACAGTGGTATCAGCTTGGCAGTGAGCAGGAAATCGCTCTCGATACTTTGCAAGTTATTTTGATGCGCAAAGATCCACCTTTTGATACTGAATACATCTATGCAACCTATATTCTGGAAAGAGCAGAAGTCAAAGGCAGCCTGATCGTTAATAAGCCCCAAAGCCTGCGCGACTGTAACGAAAAGCTGTTTACTGCCTGGTTCCCGGAATGGACACCCGATACGCTAGTCACCCGCAGTGCCAAAAAATTACGCGAGTTCCACCAAAAACATAGCGATGTTATTTTTAAACCTTTGGATGGTATGGGGGGCGCTTCCATCTTCCGTCTGAAAAAAGATGACGCCAATGTCGGCGTTATTATTGAAACGCTGACTGAACATGGCACTCGTTATTGCATGGCACAAAATTTTCTGCCTGCCATTAAAGATGGAGATAAACGCGTACTGGTTGTTGATGGTGAACCTGTACCTTATTGCCTTGCCCGTATCCCTGCTCAAGGAGAAACCCGTGGTAATCTGGCGGCAGGTGGTCGTGGAGAAGCACGCCCATTGTCAGAAAGCGATTGGGCAATTGCCCGTGCAGTTGCTCCGGTATTAAAAGAAAAAGGATTAATTTTTGTTGGGTTGGATATCATTGGCGACCGTTTAACTGAAATCAACGTGACCAGCCCAACCTGTGTACGTGAAATAGAAGCGGCATTCCCAGACATCTCCATTACCGGCATACTGATGGATGCTATCGAAAAACGATTGGAAAAACAGATAGCATAACAGGCCAAACAACGTTCGTTTCCTGACAATATTTGCCATTTATAATAAGAGCCCACATACTGTGGGCCAGTCATTCTTATATTGCCAAAATAATTATCAGAAAACACATGAATCTACAGCATCATTTTCTTATTGCCATGCCTTCTCTCTCTGATCCTTATTTCAATCGTTCCGTGGTTTATATCTGCGAACATGATCAAAACGGGGCAATGGGATTAATTATCAATAAGCCAATAGACCGAGTTTCTATCCAAAGTATCTTACAAAAATTAGATATCACTCCTAAAGATAGAGACAGTACGATCAATCTCAACCGGCCAGTGATGGCGGGTGGTCCTCTGTCTGAAGAGCACGGTTTTATTTTGCATACGCCGCAATCAGGTTTCAGTTCCAGTATTCAGATCTCTGAACACACCATGATCACGACATCCAAAGATATGCTGGAAGCTCTGGGCACATCGCGCCAACCGAAAAATGTTTTAATGACCCTTGGATACTCAAGCTGGGAAGCTGGTCAGTTGGAAAGGGAAGTTATGGAAAACAGTTGGCTTACTGTCAGCGCTGAACCTTCCATCATTTTTGATACTCCTATTGCTACCCGCTGGCATGAAGCGGCTTCTTTACTGGGGGTTAATATTTACAATCTCTCATCACAAGCAGGACACGCCTGATGAAAAACCGTACAATCATCGCTTTTGATTTTGGAACTCGCAGTATTGGAGCTGCCATCGGGCAAGAAATCACAGGCACGGCCAGAGCATTAACCTCCTTCAAAGCCAACGAAGGTTCCCCTAATTGGGAGCTTATTGGAAAATTACTTAAAGAGTGGCAACCCGATCTGGTTATTGTTGGTCTGCCACTCAATATGGATGGCACAGAACAACTTGTCACCGCACAAGCCCGTAAGTTCGCCAATCGCATACATGGCCGTTTCGGGGTACAAATTGAACTGCATGATGAACGATTAACTACCGTGGAAGCACGCTCTCACCTTTTTGATCACGGTGGCTATAAAGCACTGAATAAAAGTAAGGTTGATGCCACTTCCGCTGTTATTATCCTGGAAAGCTGGTTTGAACAGCAATATCAATAATAACAATATTTATAATAGCAATATTTATAATAGCAATATCCGTAATAGCCATACTCACCATTAGGCATGGCTATTACCGTAAGCAGTTTATCCCAGCAACCCCAACGAATTGCGTTGTTTTCGGCTTTGCTCGTAAGTTTGCATACCGCAAGCAGCACCAGTCTGCATTAATGATGCTATTTGATGATTCTTGCCTTCTCTTACCAAATGACTAACAGCCTGATTGATGACCAAAACTTCATAAATAGCTACTCTTCCACCATCTTTAGCAGGAAGCAATTGCTGAGAAATAACTGCCTTTAAACTTCCGGCCAGCTGGCTACAAATCCAACCTTTTTCTTCTGCGGAAAAAACATCAACCAGACGATCTATCGCCTGAATTGCACCACGGGTATGCAGCGTTGACAAAACCAAGTGCCCCGTTTCAGCCGCTGTCAAAGCCAACCTGATCGTCTCCTTATCCCGTAATTCTCCCAGCAGGATCACATCTGGATCTTGGCGTAATGCTCCTTTCAATGCCGTTTGATAATCCTCGACATCTTTACCAATCTGCCTTTGCTGTATCAAACAATTTCGGCTTCGGTGAACAAATTCTATTGGATCTTCCAACATAATGATGTGCTTACAAACATGGCTATTCAAAGCATTAATCATAGCTGACAGCGTAGTAGACTTACCGCTTCCCGTCGCACCTGTCACTAATATCAATCCACTCATCTCCTGCAAGGTAAGGTGCTGGATGATGTCAGGCGCATAGAGTTGTTCCAATGTCGGGCATTTATTCTCAATCAATCGCAATACCAATGATAAATGAGATTGTTGATAGAATAGATTTCCCCTGAGTCGCTGTTTATCTGGCATTGTTACCACAAAATCGACATGACCGTGCTTATGTAACTGCTGTTTCTGCGCATCCGATAATATTTCTTCACTCCATGTTATAAGGGTATTAGGTTGAATTTCCTCATATTGTCTCTGTGGGTATAACATACCATTGATACGCAAAACCGGAACTTGCCCGACACAAAGATGCAGATCGGAAGCATTATGCTTTACACTAAGGGACACCCATTTTTCCATATTCATTTTTTTATCTCCTGAGTCAATTATGAACAATATCGAACAAAATCTTCACGATGTCAGGAACCGCATGACACTTGCAGCGCAAAAATGCGGACGTTCTTCAGAAGAAATTACTTTGCTTGCAGTCAGTAAAACCAAACCTGTGGATGCCATCGCAGAAGCCATAGCCAATGGCCAGCGGGAATTTGGTGAGAATTACGTGCAGGAAGGGGTTGAAAAGATCCAATACTTTACTAACCGTGACGATTTAGTGTGGCACTTTATTGGCCCATTACAATCGAACAAGAGTCGTTTGGTTGCAGAAAATTTTGATTGGTGTCATACCGTTGACAGAGTAAAAATCGCCCAACGTTTAAGCGAGCAACGTCCTGAAAACATGCCGCCTCTTAATATTCTGATCCAGATTAATATCAGTGGAGAAGAGAGCAAATCAGGCATTTTGTTGGAAGAGTTAACCGAATTGGCTGCAACTATTAATGGATTGCCTAATCTGGTATTGCGCGGATTGATGGCAATACCTGCACCGGAAAACAACTTTGAACGCCAAATTGCCATTTTTCGCCAAATGGAACAAGCATTGATTAAGCTAAAAGCGCAATATCCCCAAGCTGATACACTATCAATGGGCATGACGGATGATATGGAAGCCGCTATTACTTGTGGTTCTACACTAGTTCGGATTGGAATGGCAATATTCGGTGCCCGTCAGTACAAGTCTTAATATAGAAAATGAAAATCACCTGATTCAATACCTTAAATTAACTGATTAATAGACGAGATTATCTAATGGAAAATCGTAAAATCACCTTTATTGGCGCAGGAAATATGGCTCATGCCATTATTGCCGGCTTAGTCAGCAAAGGTTATCCTGCCGAACTTATCACTGTCTGTTCTCCAACTACCGCCCGCCGTGATGTGCTGGCAAAAGAATATGGCATTAATAGTCAAGGCGATAATATTCGTTACGCACAAGAAGCCGATGTCATCGTTCTGGCGGTTAAACCGCAAATGATGGCAGAAGTTTGTGGATCACTGCACTCATACGTCGATTTCAGTGGAAAACTGGTTATTTCTATTGCTGCTGGTATTCCAGTGTCCCGTTTTTATACGCTCTTGCAGGATAATCTCAATATTATCCGCATTATGCCAAATACCCCTTCGCTTGTAGGGCAAGGGATGAGTGGATTGTTTGCGCCTGAGCATATCGGGCAAACTGATCGCGACTTTGCAGCATCGCTAATGAGTAGTGTCGGGAAAGTCAGCTGGGTAAATGATGAAAACGGTATCAACGATATTATCGCCATCGCAGGCAGTGCCCCTGCTTATTTCTTCCTGTTCATGGAATCGATGCAACAAGAAGCGGAACGTCTGGGATTTGACAGTGAAACGGCCAGAGAACTTGTCCTGCAAGCAGCCATAGGTTCAGCTAAACTTGCTGAAACGCAAAAAGATCTTCCTTTTGCTATCCTGCGTGAGCAGGTAACATCTAAAGGCGGTACAACGGCTGAAGCATTGCGCATTTTTTATGAAGGCAAGCTGCCTGAAATTGTGTCCAATGCCATGCAAGGAGCCATTCGCCGAGCACAGGAAATGGAAAAATTATTTTAATTCAATTGGTTTAATTCAATCAGGGCTGCTACATGCAATTCTTAAACTTCGTCTTTTTCACCGTTCTGGATTTATATATTGCCGTTTTACTACTGCGTGTCTGGATGCAGTGGGCACGTTGTGATTTTTATAATCCATTCTCACAATTTATCGTTAAAATTACCCAACCTGTGGTACGCCCATTACGCAGAGTCATTCCTGCCATTGGTCCCATTGATACCGCGTCCGTACTTCTCTCCTACCTGCTGATTATTATCAAGATCTTGTTGCCGATATGGTTAGCCACAGGGCAATTTTTAGTCCCTTCTGGTGCCATATTCTTGTTTAGCGTGATTGAGTTACTGACTGCTGCCGGAAAGCTCGTATTCTGGTTAGTGATCGCCCGCGCGTTATTAAGCTGGATCAGCCAAGGACGCAACCCTGTGGATTATGTCCTGATTCAATTAACTGAACCACTAATGGCACCTATCCGCCGCATTATCCCTTCTATGGGCGGCCTTGATTTCTCTGCCATGATTGTCATTCTTATTCTCTACGCACTGAATGCCCTGCGCTACGATGTAATGGGGTGGCTGGCTTCAATGTTCGCAAGTTAATTAGATAAACAGATCAATTAGATACATAGATTAATTGGATATACAGGTTAATAAAATAAATGGCAATGCAAAAAGTTGTTCTCGCCACGGGAAATGCAGGTAAAGTACGTGAATTGGCTGATTTATTAGCTGATTTTGGCTTAGATATCGTGGCTCAAACCGCATTAGGTGTGGATTCAGCCGATGAAACAGGTCTCACTTTTATTGAAAACGCAATCATCAAAGCTCGCCATGCCGCAGCAGTGACCGGTTTACCTGCGATTGCCGACGATTCTGGGTTATCGGTTGACGCATTAGGTGGTGCACCAGGTATTTATTCCGCTCGCTATGCAGGCAGTAATGCCTCCGATCAGGAGAACCTGGAAAAATTATTGCAAGTCATGCGCGATGTTCCTGATGAACAGCGTCAGGCTCAATTCAATTGTGTACTGGTCTTCCTACGCCATGCAGAAGATCCTACCCCTCTGGTATATCACGGTCGCTGGTCAGGCATGATTACCCGTGAACCGGCTGGAAAAGGCGGTTTTGGTTATGATCCCGTTTTTTATGCTCCTGAATTTAACTGTACAGCCGCCGAGCTAACTCGTGAGCAAAAAAATGCCATTTCACACCGTGGGAAAGCATTAGCAATGTTATTGGAAGCCATGCGTAATGCTTAAGTTGCCACCTCTGAGTCTTTATATTCATATTCCGTGGTGCGTGCAGAAATGCCCTTATTGTGACTTTAATTCACATGCCTTAAAAGGGGATGTACCGCATCAGGAATATGTTGATCATCTATTGGCAGATTTGCATGTGGATCTACCAATGATTGGTGATCGTGAGGTATCAACGATTTTTATCGGTGGAGGAACCCCTAGTCTGTTAAGCGCCGAAGGTATGCAACGATTGCTTGATGGGGTCAGGGCTTCACTGCCACTCTCTCCGCAAGCAGAGATTACAATGGAAGCCAATCCGGGAACCGTTGAAGCTGCTCGTTTCAGTGCTTATCAGCAAGCGGGAATCAATCGCATTTCTATCGGTGTACAAAGTTTTGGTTCAGATAAACTTATCCGTTTAGGGCGTATCCACGGCCCGGAAGAGGCCAAACGGGCAGCTAAATTGGCTAACGGGCTTGGATTACGCAGTTTCAATCTGGATTTGATGCATGGCCTGCCTAACCAAACACTCAATGAAGCATTGAATGATTTACGTCAGGCTATTGAGTTATCGCCCCCCCACCTGTCCTGGTATCAACTAACGATTGAACCCAATACCAGTTTCGGTTCTCGCCCTCCGGTCTTACCGGATGATGATGCGTTATGGGATATTTTTTCCCAAGGCCATCAATTACTGACAGAGGCGGGTTATCAACAATATGAAACTTCGGCCTATGCCAAACCCGGTTATCAATGCCAGCATAATCTCAATTACTGGCGTTTCGGTGATTATTTGGGGATTGGTTGCGGAGCACATGGCAAAATTTCGTTTGCAGATGGCCGTATTCTCCGTACGGTAAAAACCAAACATCCACGCGGTTATATGCAAGGGAATTATCTGGATCAGCAAAATCAGGTGGATAATGGAGATCGTCCATTTGAATTTTTCATGAACCGTTTTCGCTTGCTGGAATCGATGCCACGCCAGGATTTCAGTGATTTCACCGGATTATCGGAAAGTGTCATTCGTCCACAAATTGACGAAGCACTGACGAAAGACTATATCACTGAAAGCGATACACACTGGCAAATCACCAAGCACGGAAAACTATTCCTGAATTCCTTACTAGAGCTGTTTCTTTGAAGAAATAAACTTATAAATAAACTGCACCTAAAAATTAAAAGGTGCAGTTTTATTGGTTAGAATCTGAGGGAATATTGTTTTTAGAGCTATATTTTAACCAGTGCACATAGTTACCCACATTACTTAGTTCTCTCTTAATCAAACAGCATTACCAGATAAAGGTAATATTTCATATTAGAAAACATTATAATTATTCCTGAACAAGACCAGATATTTCTGGATGAAAATATTCTCTATATTTATTTAAACACTCTTCATTTCTGAAACTATATGTTTTAAGTAACCAACGCTTTTCCGCAGCATTTTTATCAACAACCTTGATAATTTCACGATTATGCAGTGAATCCTGATTTGCAAAAGAAAATAAATCTCCGCTATTAATAGAAATATGTTCCTTTTTTGCTTTAGTGATAGCAATTTTCAATTCAAGAAGAGCCTCAATAGCTTCTTTAGGGGCATCTAATAAATAGGTAGTACGGGTATCGTAGTAACGAAAAGTATGTATGTTCTCAAGAATGATATGCTTTTCAGAGTAAATTTGTTTTTTGTTAGAGTCTCTTGAATATTCGTCATAAGGAGTCATATACCAAGGTTGACGTAACCAGTGCTGCGATTCTGGCTTTAGGTAAGAAAGTATATCCTTGCCATCAAGATAACCTGTATAAATCAAATTTCGTTCACTACAACGCATACCAAGTAAACTAAGAAAATCCGCTCTCACAGGATGCGCGGTACGATCATTGTGGAAATAGAGTTCACCATCAGTTTTTTGCGTTTGTGTATTAGAATATTTCTTATGGGCGTAGACATCATGAAAGAAATCACCGTTATTGCGTGTCTGGTAAGCCAGTAGAGGAGAATCAGTTAACTGTGAGAAAAGTTCTAACAGGCTTTCTCCAATAAATGTTGTTTTCTTCCTGTATTTATCATTCACAGGGTCTTCCTGATCGAATTCAGGAATAACTCTATCAATAGGAAGATTTTTCAATAGCTGTGCATTAATACCATATAGTCGTCTTTCATCTTTTATTTTATGACATACTTCTACAAATTTCTTTGGTACTTTTCCCAACAAAATAAGATTGCTAACTTCATGCTTAAAATTAATATAATTTTCATAAGGATTAACATTAATTATATCAAGAGCATTAAAAATATCTTTGTTTTCCAACCTGTCAAATTTGTAAACACTAATCATTTTAAACCTCCAAATAATATTATTCCAAACATGTCATTATACTACCAACAATATCTTATAAAAATCTTAAGTGAATTAATCACATTAAAATTTATAAAAGGAAAAATAAATCAAGAGAGAATAAAATTATCACCAGAATTTTTCTAAATTAAACAGCCATCTATTAAGAAAAGATGGCTGTTTTCAATATCATCTTATTCTGCCTGAAGCACGGGCGTAAGAAAATAGCCCTCCGGCAGAGACAATATTGGCAAGTTCACCAATAGGATCGGTTTGATATTTTTCACCATTTTTCAACAGAATGACGGTCTGGTTTTCAATATCAATCTCAATACTGTCTCCCGTGACTAATTGGTCACACAAGCGCTCTTGGGCTGCAACGGGCAATAACTGGCCAGTTGATACACAATTTCGAAAGAATATACGGGCATAAGATTGAGCAAGCACCGCTTTCACCCCTGAAGCACCTAAGGCTGCCACAGCATGTTCACGTGAAGATCCACAACCAAAATTCTGCCCTGCCACAATGATCGGGTATTTCGCTTTTCCCTTGCATTCATCAATAAAAGGCAGTGAACCTTCCGGTAATCCACACATCGCCAGCGAAGCCAGTTGAGCGTATCCTTCAGGAGTAGAAGGATTGACCTTGAGATATTCCGCTGAAAGAATCTGGTCAGTATCAATATTATCGGTCAATACATAAACCTCACCCCGAATGATACTTTCCTTTAACTCACTCATAAAAACTCCTTAGGATTTGTTATTTGACCAGTAATAGCAGCCGCGGCAACAGAATAAGGAGAAGCGAGATAAATATTGGCGCGTTTATGCCCCATTCTGCCGACAAAATTGCGATTGGTGGTGGATATGACTGATATTGGATCATTGACGCGGCCAAAAGTATCTGGCGGGCCACCACAACAAGCGGCACACCCTGATTCAGAAGAAAGTTTCACTCCCGCATCGCTTAAAATCTGGTAGACAGAAACGCCATCGATTTGGGTCGTAATCGTTCTATGGAAAACTTCTTTTGTTGCAGGTACTGCATAAGTTGGAATTATCACTTTATGCCCTTTGATAACGCGGGCTGCCGCAACAAAATCCTCCAGCTTGCCCCCGGTACAAGAACCAATATATGCCTGAGAAATGGCAACATTGGCTACCTGCTCAATGGAAACGACATTATCCGGAGAATGGGGTTTGGCAATCTTTGGCTGCATCGTGGAAACATCAATATTTAACACACGGCTATATTGTGCATCCTCGTCAGGGTAGACAATTTCAAACGGGAGATTATTTCTTTCTGCTAAATAATCCAGAGTCGCCTGATTGGGAACCATAATGCCATTTTTAGCTCCACACTCAACGACCATATTGCAAATCGTCATGCGCTCTTCTACTGATAACTCATCAATAACGTTACCACCAAACTCTATAGCCTGATAGGTTGCACCATCGACAGTTAACTCTGACAATACAGATAAAATCATGTCCTTAGCCAAAACATGGGCTGGCTTGGTTCCGGTAAAATTGACCCTAATGGTTGTTGGCACCTTAAGAGGAATTTCTCCCGTACCTAATGCATAAGCTGCGTCAGTAATCCCTAACCCAATGGCAAATGCACCAAAAGCCCCCGCAGTTACAGTATGAGAATCTGTGCCCAGTAACACTTCACCCGGGCGAATATGTCCTCCCTCTGCAAGCCCTATATGGCACACACCTTTATAATTGGGTGTCCCAACATCATAAAAATATTTTATGTTCTGTTCAGCGGCAAATTCACGCATCACCCGAATATTCTGGTTAGCTTGTGAGTCAGCCGAATAGACAAAATGGTCTGGAATTAAAATAAAGCGTTCAGGATCCCATATCTTTGCATCTTGCCCAAACTCCTTTTTAAATACGCTGGCTACACCTGGCGTGCAGGGATCGTGAGACATCAGAATATCCACTTTCGCCCAAACCACTTCACCCGGAGTGACTTGCGCACGCCCACTTGCCCGTGCAAGAATTTTTTGTGTAATAGTTTGGCTCATCTCACATTGCCCTCCGAAAGATAAAAACAGACTCAATAGACTGTCATCCTAACAAGATTACGACTCCTTAACGTAGGGAAATACCATCGTATGATTCACTGTTTCCATTATGGAACAGTTGTCCACAAAATGGGAAATTCTTACCCATTGAATCTGACATATCACTATAGGATATGTGATATGTTATAGGCTGGTTCCTACGAGTAAATCATCAGGTTATTGCATGAATAATATTGAGAATCTTACCTCAATGGTGGTCTTTGCCCGTGTTGTAGAGACGCTGAGTTTTACTGAAGCAGCAAGATCGTTAAGGCTATCCAAGTCTTCTGTCAGCCGCGAGATTGCACAATTAGAAGTAAGATTAGGCACCCAATTACTCAACCGCACTACACGTAAAATTCAAGTAACAGAAGTTGGGATGAGTTATTACCAATACTGCCATCGGATCCTTACCGAAGCCCAAAATGCTGAACATTTTATACGTAATTTCCATGAAGAACCGATGGGAAGCTTACGCTTGATTGCGCCGGTATCCTTTGGCAGCCAATGTATTGTTCCCGCCCTGAATCACTTTATCGCCAGTAATATTCATATCAGTGTCGATTTGGAACTGACCGACAGAACAATTAATATGGAAGAAGACCAATGCGATATTGCCATCATCATAGGGCGTGAAACGCCACAATATCCACTTGTTATGCCTTTAATTGATATCACCTGGGGACTTTACGCAACCCCAGACTATATAAACCCATTTTCTCCAATAGAGAAACCTGAAGATCTTCCTCGTTACGATTATCTGCTATTTCGTGGCCCTGCACATACGATTTCCCTGCCATTCCGTAAGGAAAGAAATAAGCTGGATATTGAAGTACGCAGCCGATTTCGCATCAATAACAGTGTGGCGTTAATGAGTTCCGCTCTGTCAGGAGCGGGTATTGCCTATCTCCCCGATTATGTTACTCATGAAGCCGTGGCAGAAGGGAAATTAGTACGACTTCTCCCAGAATGGAGCATGGATATTTATCAGGCATGGATACTATTTAAATCAGAAAATACGCTATCTTCGCGTGTACAAAAATTTGCAAGCTCTTTGCAACGCAAGCTAAGGCAAGATTTGGAGAAAGGAAAAAAAGCATAACTACAGATATCAAGCGGGTACAACAGCACCCGCCAAAGATATTATCTGTCAGAGGTATCAATAGCCATTACTATTAATCAACAATAATTAATAGTAATTGCCGTGACGGTAATCCCAGGTAGTGAAAGTGTCGGACATCATTGCCATGATTTTATGTACATCCAACCCTTTTCGGATTAATACCGGACATGGAGTAATATCGCGTTGCCCCTGTTGCAGCGGAACTAATTTACCATTTTCATCTACCATTGAAACCATCACACCTTGTTCATAACGAGTTTGCTCAGTTTCATTTGGCTGGATAGATTTGACATAGTCATTAGCGCAGATAATCAGATCGGCCCGCTCTTCTATCCTCTCACCGATACATTCAACCAGCCCGCGATTTCCCTTACCTGATGGGTTAGCCGAGCTGGCAAAAGAGAACTTACCATATTTTTCCCACAGTTCTTTTGCCAGGATTTCGCCGGGTTTGCCAAATTTAATGACGAAACAGCTCGTACCACGTTGATCCATCATCAGTTCTTTAGAACCATCATCTGGAATACGGGCTATCGCTTCTTCTTTCCACGGCAAGATACAACCTAATAATACGTCTTCATCCCAATGTCTTTGATAAAGTTCTTCAATTTCCGCGTTAAGCTGAGCCAACTCTTTCAATTGTTCCAAAGAACCACATAAAACAACACCAGGCTTGTTGCGATTACGCAGCTTAGCCTCAAATTTACGCTCCAGACCTTGCGCATCAGATGTCATGATAATGTAGCCAACTTTGGTTGGGCAGACGATCATGCCTCCATCATTAGCGAGGATCTCTACCGCTTCCGGCTGTAACCCATAGTTCCATTGAATTTTTTTGCTGCTCATATTGATACCCCTTACTGGAAACGGAAGAATTATTGATTCGGTTAACGCTGGTAGTAGCCGGTAATAGAAGCTGTTGCCAAGGTATTGGCCTGGATCATAAAACGCGCAACGGCATTTGTTGTTTCAGCATCAATTCCCAGTTTCTCTACCGATAAGGCATGTACAGTGAAAACATAGCGATGGGCTTTATCTCCCACAGGTGGACAACAACCACCGAAACCAAACAGGCCATAATCATTTCTGCTCTGAATTGTACCGGTTGGTAATTTGCTACCATCACTTTGCCCTGCATTTGCAGGTAAGGATTGTGTTACAACGGGAATATCAAAAGCGACCCAGTGCCAGAAGCCACTACCCGTTGGTGCATCAGGATCATAGACAGTAATCGCAAAACTTTTGGTTCCGGCTGGTACGTCCGCCCAAGCAAGTTCGGGGGAACGGTTATCACCATTGCCATCAAATTGATTAAATTCATGCTCTTTTTTCAAGAAATCACTATTCTTAAATTCAGTTGAACTAATAATCATGCTTATGTCCCCCATTGGATGCCTTTTGAAATATCCTAACGTAGATTTTCTGTACCGCAAGGCCAGGTTATGATTTTGCTTGATTGTTTCAATTTAGGAACAATAACGGGTTAGGGGTAATAAGTGAGTCAAAAATACCCCGAAATCTCACTATTCAGACTTCAGGGTAACTTCAGAGAAAAAGAATTTTAATTTGTGAAATTACAACGTGATGAAATTATAATGCATCAGCAACCGCTTTGATTTGTCGCGTCATGCTATCTAAACCACCGCCAGACAAGTACCAGAGATCAGACTGTAAATACACTATCTTCCCATTTTGATAGGCATTAGTTGATTTGACTTGATCATTTTCAAACTGATCTTTTTCTAATTTACCTGCACCAATTGCTTCACTACGGTCGATAATCAAGATCACATCAGGGTTAGCTTGTGCAATCATATCCGCCGTCACAATTCGACTTTTGTCTTTATCCGATGTAACCGGCAATACAGCACGAGGCGCTTTAATCACATTGTAAACAATAACCTGATTATTAGGATATAACTCACCCGCATTATGCAGTAATACTAATACCTTACTGTTTGCTGCTTTTGCTTTTTCCTCAGCGGATGCAATCGTTTTTTCCAAATCAGCAAATTGCGCTTTCACGATATCCTGCTTATTGAATAACTCACCCAACAATTTAAGATTACTATCAACGGATGACAGATAGTTTTTATTGTCCGTGCTTAAATTAATGGTTGGTGCTATTTGTGACAGACGATCATAAAAAGCACCTTGACGTCCGGTAATGACAATTAAATCTGGTTTAATTTCCGCTAATTTTTCCAAATTCGGCTCTTTCATTCCCCCGGCATTGTGCATAGTTGTAGACACACTATTACGCACATATTCAGGTAAATTATTAATGGGTAATGCAATCACTCGATCAGACAATCCCAGTTTCGCCATTGAATCGTAAGTTCCGAAATCGAATAAAACCACCCGTTTTGGATTCTTTTTAACCTGGGTTTCGCCGGAAATATGTTTCACCGTGGCATAATCACCAGACTGAGCTGTCACTGAATTTGGCGTAACTAATTCTGGTGATTGGCTGAATGCAGAGTAACTGATAGCAGAAAGCAGTGATGCAATAACAATTGACAAGATTTTTTTCATTCGTTACACCTAAATTAAGTCTATTAATAAGAGGTGGCTTGCATTCTAGGTGGCAACATTAATATGTCAACAAAATAAGAATCAATTTCATATTGATTCTTATTTACTTGTAGGGTAAACAACCTATTTTACTTAATCTCATTCATAAGACTAATGCGCTGTTGTTCTAATTGACTGGCTTTGCTACATACTTCCGCTTTTAAACGCTTTAATTCTTGTTCCTGCTTTTTCCATTCTGCATCAAAACCATTTTGCATGCCGCCTAACCCACCGAGAAGAGACATTATCATTTGTTTGCCGTCACCATTTTGGTCACTATTTTTACGGCTCATTTCGTTAATACTATCCTGCAAAATACCACCAAGGCTCTGTTCAATGAGTTTCCGGCCTTCAGGTTCTACCTGTTTGACAGCCTGAGCATTAAAGGCAAAACCATTAGCACGGGTTTCAATCACTTTATCGATTTGTTTAATGAGGCCAGATTCCAATTGAGATAAACGGTTACGGATATTACTTTCCTTACCCATTGTTTCGACCACCACTTTATCCAGTGACTGGCGCGCATTCGTCAAATGACTTAGCGCTTCTTTCTTAACCCAAGGTAAATCCTGACGGATCGTCTGTTGATATTGCTGAGCTTTACTACGTTGTTCTGTATTCAGCGATAACACCTTACCCTCTCTGGTTATGGAACCATCAGACAATATTTTCAGGTTTCCACTCGCTCCTGTAATTTGGACAGAATTTGGTGTGACAATAATGTCATCATTAAGTGTCGCATGACATTCAGAACTCGCCTGTGCCTGAGTGACAATGGCTTGAGACGCAAATAATAATGATGCAGCAATCGTGATCCTGCGTAGCATACATTCTCCTGATTTCTAAGGTTAAACACAGACAGATTAAAAGATAGAACGTCCAATACGCCCTGCTAATTTTTCCAGTGCTGCGCAACCTGCCAATGAGTTGCCGGATTTATCCAGTTCAGGCGACCATACCGCAACAGTGAATTCTCCCGGAACCACACAGATAATGCCACCACCAACACCCGATTTCCCTGGCATACCGATCCTGAAAGCAAACTCGCCAGAACCATCGTACATACCACATGTCAACATAAGTGCATTAATCTGACGAGTTTGTCGAAGGCTCAAAATTTGTTGACCGGAATCCATCATTCGTCCTTGGTTGGCTAAATAAATAAAACATTGAGCTAATTCAACACAATTCATTTTCAAGGCGCAGTATTGGAAGTATGTTTGCAGAACGGTGATAACATCATTCCCAAAATTACCGAATGATTTCATCAGGTAAGCTATCGCGGCATTGCGGCTGGAATGCTCCATTTCTGAACGGGCAACGATATCATCATAAGAAATATTTTTTTGTCCTGTGAGGCTACGAACAAACTCCAGCATTCGATGTTTAGGTGCGCTCAAGCGAGATTGCAGCATATCGCAAATAATCAATGCTCCCGCATTAATAAAAGGATTGCGGGGAATTCCCTTTTCCAACTCCAACTGTACCAATGAGTTAAACGGCTGTCCCGAAGGTTCCGTACCCACCCGTTGCCAGATATCCTCTTCCTTATAACGTGTCATCGCTAATGTTAAGCTCAACACTTTAGAAATGGATTGGATGGAGAAGCGCTTTTCCGCATCTCCCGCTTTAAAAACTTGCCCATCTACCGTACAAATGGCCATCGCCAAATTATTTGCCGGAATTTCCGCCAGAGCAGGAATGTAATCTGCTACTCTTCCTTGACCAATCAAAGGGCGTACTTCTTCTAAGATATCTGCCAACAACGAATTAGAGAACCTTACCTTCACCACTTTTTCTCCAGACAAACAGGGGCCCCTAACGAGCCCCTGCATACAGCGCTATTTTTACGTAATACGCTTTTTCTTATGCAACAGCGAATCAATCCCACCACACATCAAACAATTCTGATGTGATAACGTCTTCCATACCGCGATCTTTCAGCCAACTCTCAACCAATTGGCGATGTTCTTCCGTACATTTGCCGATTTTTTGCAGGCAGACAATACCTTCCCATTGCAAATAACCGCTGGCATCCAGAGCAAGGCCATTTGGCTCGATCAGTTCTTCAATCAAGGCATCAACTGTGCTATCGACAACCTCAACGGATGTATCAGCCGGAAAGTTCCACTTTACTGAAAAACCCAATTCCTGAAACTCATCAATACGCAATTTTTTACGCAGACGACGACTACGGTTTTTAGCCATTATTTTACCCTCTCAAACATTAGATCCCATACACCATGACCTAACCGCTGACCACGCGTCTCAAATTTTGTGACCGGGCGCGACTCAGGACGTGGCACATAATCACCGTTTCCCGATAAGTTGTGATACCCTTCTGCTGTGCTCATCACCTCCAGCATATGCTCTGCATATGGCTGCCAGTCGGTCGCCATATGGAAGACACCACCAATTTTCAGTTTACTTTTAATTAATTGAGCGAATTCAGGCTGCACAATTCTACGTTTGTTATGGCGCGCTTTATGCCACGGATCAGGGAAGAAAAGCTGAACCATTGCCAGGCTCTGATCTGGGATCATGTTATTCAATACTTCGATAGCATCATGGCACATCACTCGCAGATTACTGAGATTTTCATCTTCTGCGAATGCCAAACAAGCCCCAACTCCCGGCGCATGAACTTCGATTCCCAAAAAGTTTCTCTCTGGATTTTCGCTTGCCATTGTGACCAATGATGCGCCCATACCAAAACCGATTTCCAACACAACAGGTGCTTCACGACCAAAGATCTCTTCCATATTGGACAATTCTGTCTGATAGTCCACTCCCATCCTTGGCCACACATTATCAAGTGCTTGTTGCTGGCGACTCGTTAACCGCCCCTGCCGACGCACAAAACTGCGGACACGGCGCAATGCCCTGCCATTTTCATCATATTCCGGTGAAATTACATTATTTATCATGGTACTTTTTGTCAGTTTCTAAAGACATTTTTTCAGGCGTCTGGGACTTTATGTACCGCAGGATTGCCCAAAGAGAGCGCAATTATGCAAAGATGGCTGAGTTTATCAAGTTCAGTGTCCATAAGCACAACTTTAATGCTATGTTTGCGTAATGCTTCGAAACAAAGTTCGGGTTTACACTGAGGTTACACTATGTTGCAATCCCGCTCACGAAACAATTACCAGATATAAAGACAATTATTCTAATGATGGAAGCTGAGCAATTTTCACAAGTGGTACTTGAGTGGTATCACCGCTACGGCCGCAAAACCCTGCCGTGGCAGTTGGAAAAAACATCCTATCACGTCTGGCTTTCAGAGGTGATGCTGCAACAAACTCAAGTTGCGACGGTCATTCCTTATTTCCAAAAATTTATTTCACGTTTTCCTGATGTTACCTCTTTGGCTGCTGCCCCACTGGATGAGGTTCTCCACTTATGGACTGGCTTAGGATATTACGCCCGTGCCCGTAACTTACATAAAGCCGCACAACAGATCGTGACATTGCACAAGGGTAAATTTCCAACAACCTTTGATGATGTTGTTGCCCTGCCCGGTGTAGGACGTTCAACTGCCGGAGCCATTCTTTCATTGTCCCAAGGTAAGCATTACCCGATCCTTGATGGTAACGTGAAACGTGTTTTGGCTCGTTGCTACACTGTTGACGGCTGGCCGGGGAAAAAAGAGGTTGAAAACCAGTTATGGGATATCAGCACACGCGTAACGCCCAAACAAGGTGTCGAATATTTTAATCAGGCGATGATGGACTTGGGCGCTATAGTCTGCACCCGCAGCAAACCAAAATGTGAGATTTGTCCACTTAATACGGGTTGTATCGCTTACGCCAATCACAGTTGGGCAAACTATCCGGGGAAAAAACCAAAACAAAGCATTCCTGAAAAAACAGCCTACTTTTTATTAATGCAACATGGCGATATGGTCTGGCTAGAGCAGCGCCCACTTTCTGGTATTTGGGGGGGATTGTTTGCTTTCCCGCAATTTACTGATCAAATATCACTGGAACAATGGCTAAAAAATTCAGGTATCTCACACAGCAAACTTGAACAACTGACAGCATTTCGCCACACATTCAGCCATTTTCATTTAGATATCGTTCCTATTAAGATCGATATCTTAGCTTTTGATTCCTGCATGGATGAAAGTAAGGGACTTTGGTATAACTTACGTCAGCCAGCAACTATTGGATTGGCAGCTCCCATTGAGTACCTTTTGCAACAATTGGGTTAAGTTGCCCACTATTTTGAGGATTTGAGGATTAATTATGAGCAGAACTATTTTTTGCACTTTTTTACAACGAGAAGCGGAAGGTCAAGATTTTCAGCTCTATCCAGGGGAATTGGGCAAGCGTATTTTCAATGAGATTTCGAAAGAAGCATGGCAACAATGGATGAGTAAACAAACCATGCTGATTAATGAAAAAAAACTCAATACCATGAATCCAGAAGATCGCAAACTGCTTGAACAAGAGATGGTTAAATTCCTGTTTGAAGGACATGACATTAAAATCGACGGTTATACACCTCCAGAAAAATAATATTACTACGCTATTCGTATAGATTGACATAATAAGAGCCATTTTGTATGGCTCTAAACATTGATTAAAACCTGAATATCCAACAGCATTAATATCCAACGGCATTGTAAAATGAAAAGACTGCTGGCTCTGATCCTCCTTGCTCCACTTCTAATTTCCTGTTCTGGCAAAAAAGACGTTGAATACAGAGAAGAATATATAAAAGACACCAATGGATTCGATATTTTGATGGGACAATTTGCCCATAATATTGAAAATATTTGGGGATTACAGGAAGTTTTAATCGCAGGCCCAAAAGATTACGTTAAATATACAGATCAATATAAGACCCGTAGCCATATCAATTTTGAGACGGGAAATATTACGATTGAAACCATTTCCCCAATTGAACCCACTGAACATTTACGCAAAGCGATCGTTACGACTTTGCTGATGGGAGATGATCCTGGAACTATCGATCTTTATTCCGACGCCAACGATATTCAGATCAGCAAAGAACCCTTTCTATATGGACAGGTTCTGGATAACACTGGTGAACCCATTCGCTGGGAGTGGCGCGCACGTCATTTTGCCAATTATCTGATCCAAAATAAATTGCAAAAACGTCAATCGGGATTACACATCATTTGGTCAGTCACCATACAGTTGGTTCCTAACCATTTGGATAAACGCGCTCATAAATATCTTCCTATCGTTCGCAAAGCATCCATAAAATATGGCGTTGATGAATCCCTGATCCTTGCCATCATGCAGACTGAATCCAGTTTTAACCCTTATGCCGTCAGCCGTTCTGATGCCTTGGGCCTTATGCAGGTAATGCAACACACCGCCGGACGAGATGTTTTCAAGATGCAAGGAAAGTCAGGCCAGCCTAGCCGCAATTATCTCTTCGATCCTGAAAACAATATTGATGCCGGTACTGCCTATCTATCAATATTGCAAAATACATACTTAGGGGAAATCAAAAACGCAACTTCACGTCGATATGCCGTTATCACTGCTTACAATGGCGGTGCAGGCAGTGTATTACGCGTATTCTCCAATGATAAAAAGAAAGCGGTTCAAATCATCAATTCAATGGAACCTGGTGATATTTATGCAACTCTAACCAATAAACACCCTGCTGCTGAATCACGTCGCTATTTGATAAAAGTGAACAATGCACAGAAAAGCTATCGAAGATAGTTGATAACAAATTAGCAACGGATAGTAGAGAAATAACAAAACGGAGAAGCAATTGCTTCTCCGTTTTGTTTATATTTATAGCTTATTGTGTGAATTAAAAGCACATAAATAAATTTATGCAGAAAGTGTTTGACGGATTGGGCTGAATACGGTTTAATGCGCCCCGTTAGCCCGGATAGCTCAGTCGGTAGAGCAGGGGATTGAAAATCCCCGTGTCGGTGGTTCGATTCCGCCTCCGGGCACCACTTCAACTTCCAGTGAAGTCCAGCCCAGTCAAACAATTCTTAGTAAATCCTGCAAAATTAATACTATTTCACGCGATGCTCGACTTTAACATCTTATAACGTTGGCTTGTTGAAGCCAGTCGCGTTGACTTTTACCTTGTTTAAAATTGGCAAAAATACCCAACGTGTGAGAAAGAAGTTTTCTAGCAATTCG
>NZ_NKHQ01000002.1:188331-276563 GCF_014467265.1 Xenorhabdus sp. TS4
CGAATTGCTAGAAAACTTCTTTCTCACACGTTGGGTATTTTTGCCAATTTTAAACAAGGTAAAAGTCAACGCGACTGGCTTCAACAAGCCAACGTTATAAGATGTTAAAGTCGAGCATCGCGTGAAATAGTATTAATTTTGCAGGATTTACTAAGAATTGTTTGACTGGGCTGGACTTCACTGGAAGTTGAAGTGGTGCCCGGAGGCGGAATCGAACCACCGACACGGGGATTTTCAATCCCCTGCTCTACCGACTGAGCTATCCGGGCTAACGGGGCGCATTAAACCGTATTCAGCCCAATCCGTCAAACACTTTCTGCATAAATTTATTTATGTGCTTTTAATTCACACAATAAGCTATAAATATAAACAAAACGGAGAAGCAATTGCTTCTCCGTTTTGTTATTTCTCTACTATCCGTTGCTAATTTGTTATCAACTATCTTCGATAGCTTTTCTGTGCATTGTTCACTTTTATCAAATAGCGACGTGATTCAGCAGCAGGGTGTTTATTGGTTAGAGTTGCATAAATATCACCAGGTTCCATTGAATTGATGATTTGAACCGCTTTCTTTTTATCATTGGAGAATACGCGTAATACACTGCCTGCACCGCCATTGTAAGCAGTGATAACGGCATATCGACGTGAAGTTGCGTTTTTGATTTCCCCTAAGTATGTATTTTGCAATATTGATAGATAGGCAGTACCGGCATCAATATTGTTTTCAGGATCGAAGAGATAATTGCGGCTAGGCTGGCCTGACTTTCCTTGCATCTTGAAAACATCTCGTCCGGCGGTGTGTTGCATTACCTGCATAAGGCCCAAGGCATCAGAACGGCTGACGGCATAAGGGTTAAAACTGGATTCAGTCTGCATGATGGCAAGGATCAGGGATTCATCAACGCCATATTTTATGGATGCTTTGCGAACGATAGGAAGATATTTATGAGCGCGTTTATCCAAATGGTTAGGAACCAACTGTATGGTGACTGACCAAATGATGTGTAATCCCGATTGACGTTTTTGCAATTTATTTTGGATCAGATAATTGGCAAAATGACGTGCGCGCCACTCCCAGCGAATGGGTTCACCAGTGTTATCCAGAACCTGTCCATATAGAAAGGGTTCTTTGCTGATCTGAATATCGTTGGCGTCGGAATAAAGATCGATAGTTCCAGGATCATCTCCCATCAGCAAAGTCGTAACGATCGCTTTGCGTAAATGTTCAGTGGGTTCAATTGGGGAAATGGTTTCAATCGTAATATTTCCCGTCTCAAAATTGATATGGCTACGGGTCTTATATTGATCTGTATATTTAACGTAATCTTTTGGGCCTGCGATTAAAACTTCCTGTAATCCCCAAATATTTTCAATATTATGGGCAAATTGTCCCATCAAAATATCGAATCCATTGGTGTCTTTTATATATTCTTCTCTGTATTCAACGTCTTTTTTGCCAGAACAGGAAATTAGAAGTGGAGCAAGGAGGATCAGAGCCAGCAGTCTTTTCATTTTACAATGCCGTTGGATATTAATGCTGTTGGATATTCAGGTTTTAATCAATGTTTAGAGCCATACAAAATGGCTCTTATTATGTCAATCTATACGAATAGCGTAGTAATATTATTTTTCTGGAGGTGTATAACCGTCGATTTTAATGTCATGTCCTTCAAACAGGAATTTAACCATCTCTTGTTCAAGCAGTTTGCGATCTTCTGGATTCATGGTATTGAGTTTTTTTTCATTAATCAGCATGGTTTGTTTACTCATCCATTGTTGCCATGCTTCTTTCGAAATCTCATTGAAAATACGCTTGCCCAATTCCCCTGGATAGAGCTGAAAATCTTGACCTTCCGCTTCTCGTTGTAAAAAAGTGCAAAAAATAGTTCTGCTCATAATTAATCCTCAAATCCTCAAAATAGTGGGCAACTTAACCCAATTGTTGCAAAAGGTACTCAATGGGAGCTGCCAATCCAATAGTTGCTGGCTGACGTAAGTTATACCAAAGTCCCTTACTTTCATCCATGCAGGAATCAAAAGCTAAGATATCGATCTTAATAGGAACGATATCTAAATGAAAATGGCTGAATGTGTGGCGAAATGCTGTCAGTTGTTCAAGTTTGCTGTGTGAGATACCTGAATTTTTTAGCCATTGTTCCAGTGATATTTGATCAGTAAATTGCGGGAAAGCAAACAATCCCCCCCAAATACCAGAAAGTGGGCGCTGCTCTAGCCAGACCATATCGCCATGTTGCATTAATAAAAAGTAGGCTGTTTTTTCAGGAATGCTTTGTTTTGGTTTTTTCCCCGGATAGTTTGCCCAACTGTGATTGGCGTAAGCGATACAACCCGTATTAAGTGGACAAATCTCACATTTTGGTTTGCTGCGGGTGCAGACTATAGCGCCCAAGTCCATCATCGCCTGATTAAAATATTCGACACCTTGTTTGGGCGTTACGCGTGTGCTGATATCCCATAACTGGTTTTCAACCTCTTTTTTCCCCGGCCAGCCGTCAACAGTGTAGCAACGAGCCAAAACACGTTTCACGTTACCATCAAGGATCGGGTAATGCTTACCTTGGGACAATGAAAGAATGGCTCCGGCAGTTGAACGTCCTACACCGGGCAGGGCAACAACATCATCAAAGGTTGTTGGAAATTTACCCTTGTGCAATGTCACGATCTGTTGTGCGGCTTTATGTAAGTTACGGGCACGGGCGTAATATCCTAAGCCAGTCCATAAGTGGAGAACCTCATCCAGTGGGGCAGCAGCCAAAGAGGTAACATCAGGAAAACGTGAAATAAATTTTTGGAAATAAGGAATGACCGTCGCAACTTGAGTTTGTTGCAGCATCACCTCTGAAAGCCAGACGTGATAGGATGTTTTTTCCAACTGCCACGGCAGGGTTTTGCGGCCGTAGCGGTGATACCACTCAAGTACCACTTGTGAAAATTGCTCAGCTTCCATCATTAGAATAATTGTCTTTATATCTGGTAATTGTTTCGTGAGCGGGATTGCAACATAGTGTAACCTCAGTGTAAACCCGAACTTTGTTTCGAAGCATTACGCAAACATAGCATTAAAGTTGTGCTTATGGACACTGAACTTGATAAACTCAGCCATCTTTGCATAATTGCGCTCTCTTTGGGCAATCCTGCGGTACATAAAGTCCCAGACGCCTGAAAAAATGTCTTTAGAAACTGACAAAAAGTACCATGATAAATAATGTAATTTCACCGGAATATGATGAAAATGGCAGGGCATTGCGCCGTGTCCGCAGTTTTGTGCGTCGGCAGGGGCGGTTAACGAGTCGCCAGCAACAAGCACTTGATAATGTGTGGCCAAGGATGGGAGTGGACTATCAGACAGAATTGTCCAATATGGAAGAGATCTTTGGTCGTGAAGCACCTGTTGTGTTGGAAATCGGTTTTGGTATGGGCGCATCATTGGTCACAATGGCAAGCGAAAATCCAGAGAGAAACTTTTTGGGAATCGAAGTTCATGCGCCGGGAGTTGGGGCTTGTTTGGCATTCGCAGAAGATGAAAATCTCAGTAATCTGCGAGTGATGTGCCATGATGCTATCGAAGTATTGAATAACATGATCCCAGATCAGAGCCTGGCAATGGTTCAGCTTTTCTTCCCTGATCCGTGGCATAAAGCGCGCCATAACAAACGTAGAATTGTGCAGCCTGAATTCGCTCAATTAATTAAAAGTAAACTGAAAATTGGTGGTGTCTTCCATATGGCGACCGACTGGCAGCCATATGCAGAGCATATGCTGGAGGTGATGAGCACAGCAGAAGGGTATCACAACTTATCGGGAAACGGTGATTATGTGCCACGTCCTGAGTCGCGCCCGGTCACAAAATTTGAGACGCGTGGTCAGCGGTTAGGTCATGGTGTATGGGATCTAATGTTTGAGAGGGTAAAATAATGGCTAAAAACCGTAGTCGTCGTCTGCGTAAAAAATTGCGTATTGATGAGTTTCAGGAATTGGGTTTTTCAGTAAAGTGGAACTTTCCGGCTGATACATCCGTTGAGGTTGTCGATAGCACAGTTGATGCCTTGATTGAAGAACTGATCGAGCCAAATGGCCTTGCTCTGGATGCCAGCGGTTATTTGCAATGGGAAGGTATTGTCTGCCTGCAAAAAATCGGCAAATGTACGGAAGAACATCGCCAATTGGTTGAGAGTTGGCTGAAAGATCGCGGTATGGAAGACGTTATCACATCAGAATTGTTTGATGTGTGGTGGGATTGATTCGCTGTTGCATAAGAAAAAGCGTATTACGTAAAAATAGCGCTGTATGCAGGGGCTCGTTAGGGGCCCCTGTTTGTCTGGAGAAAAAGTGGTGAAGGTAAGGTTCTCTAATTCGTTGTTGGCAGATATCTTAGAAGAAGTACGCCCTTTGATTGGTCAAGGAAGAGTAGCAGATTACATTCCTGCTCTGGCGGAAATTCCGGCAAATAATTTGGCGATGGCCATTTGTACGGTAGATGGGCAAGTTTTTAAAGCGGGAGATGCGGAAAAGCGCTTCTCCATCCAATCCATTTCTAAAGTGTTGAGCTTAACATTAGCGATGACACGTTATAAGGAAGAGGATATCTGGCAACGGGTGGGTACGGAACCTTCGGGACAGCCGTTTAACTCATTGGTACAGTTGGAGTTGGAAAAGGGAATTCCCCGCAATCCTTTTATTAATGCGGGAGCATTGATTATTTGCGATATGCTGCAATCTCGCTTGAGCGCACCTAAACATCGAATGCTGGAGTTTGTTCGTAGCCTCACAGGACAAAAAAATATTTCTTATGATGATATCGTTGCCCGTTCAGAAATGGAGCATTCCAGCCGCAATGCCGCGATAGCTTACCTGATGAAATCATTCGGTAATTTTGGGAATGATGTTATCACCGTTCTGCAAACATACTTCCAATACTGCGCCTTGAAAATGAATTGTGTTGAATTAGCTCAATGTTTTATTTATTTAGCCAACCAAGGACGAATGATGGATTCCGGTCAACAAATTTTGAGCCTTCGACAAACTCGTCAGATTAATGCACTTATGTTGACATGTGGTATGTACGATGGTTCTGGCGAGTTTGCTTTCAGGATCGGTATGCCAGGGAAATCGGGTGTTGGTGGTGGCATTATCTGTGTGGTTCCGGGAGAATTCACTGTTGCGGTATGGTCGCCTGAACTGGATAAATCCGGCAACTCATTGGCAGGTTGCGCAGCACTGGAAAAATTAGCAGGGCGTATTGGACGTTCTATCTTTTAATCTGTCTGTGTTTAACCTTAGAAATCAGGAGAATGTATGCTACGCAGGATCACGATTGCTGCATCATTATTATTTGCGTCTCAAGCCATTGTCACTCAGGCACAGGCGAGTTCTGAATGTCATGCGACACTTAATGATGACATTATTGTCACACCAAATTCTGTCCAAATTACAGGAGCGAGTGGAAACCTGAAAATATTGTCTGATGGTTCCATAACCAGAGAGGGTAAGGTGTTATCGCTGAATACAGAACAACGTAGTAAAGCTCAGCAATATCAACAGACGATCCGTCAGGATTTACCTTGGGTTAAGAAAGAAGCGCTAAGTCATTTGACGAATGCGCGCCAGTCACTGGATAAAGTGGTGGTCGAAACAATGGGTAAGGAAAGTAATATCCGTAACCGTTTATCTCAATTGGAATCTGGCCTCATTAAACAAATCGATAAAGTGATTGAAACCCGTGCTAATGGTTTTGCCTTTAATGCTCAGGCTGTCAAACAGGTAGAACCTGAAGGCCGGAAACTCATTGAACAGAGCCTTGGTGGTATTTTGCAGGATAGTATTAACGAAATGAGCCGTAAAAATAGTGACCAAAATGGTGACGGCAAACAAATGATAATGTCTCTTCTCGGTGGGTTAGGCGGCATGCAAAATGGTTTTGATGCAGAATGGAAAAAGCAGGAACAAGAATTAAAGCGTTTAAAAGCGGAAGTATGTAGCAAAGCCAGTCAATTAGAACAACAGCGCATTAGTCTTATGAATGAGATTAAGTAAAATAGGTTGTTTACCCTACAAGTAAATAAGAATCAATATGAAATTGATTCTTATTTTGTTGACATATTAATGTTGCCACCTAGAATGCAAGCCACCTCTTATTAATAGACTTAATTTAGGTGTAACGAATGAAAAAAATCTTGTCAATTGTTATTGCATCACTGCTTTCTGCTATCAGTTACTCTGCATTCAGCCAATCACCAGAATTAGTTACGCCAAATTCAGTGACAGCTCAGTCTGGTGATTATGCCACGGTGAAACATATTTCCGGCGAAACCCAGGTTAAAAAGAATCCAAAACGGGTGGTTTTATTCGATTTCGGAACTTACGATTCAATGGCGAAACTGGGATTGTCTGATCGAGTGATTGCATTACCCATTAATAATTTACCTGAATATGTGCGTAATAGTGTGTCTACAACTATGCACAATGCCGGGGGAATGAAAGAGCCGAATTTGGAAAAATTAGCGGAAATTAAACCAGATTTAATTGTCATTACCGGACGTCAAGGTGCTTTTTATGATCGTCTGTCACAAATAGCACCAACCATTAATTTAAGCACGGACAATAAAAACTATCTGTCATCCGTTGATAGTAATCTTAAATTGTTGGGTGAGTTATTCAATAAGCAGGATATCGTGAAAGCGCAATTTGCTGATTTGGAAAAAACGATTGCATCCGCTGAGGAAAAAGCAAAAGCAGCAAACAGTAAGGTATTAGTATTACTGCATAATGCGGGTGAGTTATATCCTAATAATCAGGTTATTGTTTACAATGTGATTAAAGCGCCTCGTGCTGTATTGCCGGTTACATCGGATAAAGACAAAAGTCGAATTGTGACGGCGGATATGATTGCACAAGCTAACCCTGATGTGATCTTGATTATCGACCGTAGTGAAGCAATTGGTGCAGGTAAATTAGAAAAAGATCAGTTTGAAAATGATCAAGTCAAATCAACTAATGCCTATCAAAATGGGAAGATAGTGTATTTACAGTCTGATCTCTGGTACTTGTCTGGCGGTGGTTTAGATAGCATGACGCGACAAATCAAAGCGGTTGCTGATGCATTATAATTTCATCACGTTGTAATTTCACAAATTAAAATTCTTTTTCTCTGAAGTTACCCTGAAGTCTGAATAGTGAGATTTCGGGGTATTTTTGACTCACTTATTACCCCTAACCCGTTATTGTTCCTAAATTGAAACAATCAAGCAAAATCATAACCTGGCCTTGCGGTACAGAAAATCTACGTTAGGATATTTCAAAAGGCATCCAATGGGGGACATAAGCATGATTATTAGTTCAACTGAATTTAAGAATAGTGATTTCTTGAAAAAAGAGCATGAATTTAATCAATTTGATGGCAATGGTGATAACCGTTCCCCCGAACTTGCTTGGGCGGACGTACCAGCCGGAACCAAAAGTTTTGCGATTACTGTCTATGATCCTGATGCACCAACGGGTAGTGGCTTCTGGCACTGGGTCGCTTTTGATATTCCCGTTGTAACACAATCCTTACCTGCAAATGCAGGGCAAAGTGATGGTAGCAAATTACCAACCGGTACAATTCAGAGCAGAAATGATTATGGCCTGTTTGGTTTCGGTGGTTGTTGTCCACCTGTGGGAGATAAAGCCCATCGCTATGTTTTCACTGTACATGCCTTATCGGTAGAGAAACTGGGAATTGATGCTGAAACAACAAATGCCGTTGCGCGTTTTATGATCCAGGCCAATACCTTGGCAACAGCTTCTATTACCGGCTACTACCAGCGTTAACCGAATCAATAATTCTTCCGTTTCCAGTAAGGGGTATCAATATGAGCAGCAAAAAAATTCAATGGAACTATGGGTTACAGCCGGAAGCGGTAGAGATCCTCGCTAATGATGGAGGCATGATCGTCTGCCCAACCAAAGTTGGCTACATTATCATGACATCTGATGCGCAAGGTCTGGAGCGTAAATTTGAGGCTAAGCTGCGTAATCGCAACAAGCCTGGTGTTGTTTTATGTGGTTCTTTGGAACAATTGAAAGAGTTGGCTCAGCTTAACGCGGAAATTGAAGAACTTTATCAAAGACATTGGGATGAAGACGTATTATTAGGTTGTATCTTGCCGTGGAAAGAAGAAGCGATAGCCCGTATTCCAGATGATGGTTCTAAAGAACTGATGATGGATCAACGTGGTACGAGCTGTTTCGTCATTAAATTTGGCAAACCCGGCGAAATCCTGGCAAAAGAACTGTGGGAAAAATATGGTAAGTTCTCTTTTGCCAGCTCGGCTAACCCATCAGGTAAGGGAAATCGCGGGCTGGTTGAATGTATCGGTGAGAGGATAGAAGAGCGGGCCGATCTGATTATCTGCGCTAATGACTATGTCAAATCTATCCAGCCAAATGAAACTGAGCAAACTCGTTATGAACAAGGTGTGATGGTTTCAATGGTAGATGAAAATGGTAAATTAGTTCCGCTGCAACAGGGGCAACGCGATATTACTCCATGTCCGGTATTAATCCGAAAAGGGTTGGATGTACATAAAATCATGGCAATGATGTCCGACACTTTCACTACCTGGGATTACCGTCACGGCAATTACTATTAATTATTGTTGATTAATAGTAATGGCTATTGATACCTCTGACAGATAATATCTTTGGCGGGTGCTGTTGTACCCGCTTGATATCTGTAGTTATGCTTTTTTTCCTTTCTCCAAATCTTGCCTTAGCTTGCGTTGCAAAGAGCTTGCAAATTTTTGTACACGCGAAGATAGCGTATTTTCTGATTTAAATAGTATCCATGCCTGATAAATATCCATGCTCCATTCTGGGAGAAGTCGTACTAATTTCCCTTCTGCCACGGCTTCATGAGTAACATAATCGGGGAGATAGGCAATACCCGCTCCTGACAGAGCGGAACTCATTAACGCCACACTGTTATTGATGCGAAATCGGCTGCGTACTTCAATATCCAGCTTATTTCTTTCCTTACGGAATGGCAGGGAAATCGTATGTGCAGGGCCACGAAATAGCAGATAATCGTAACGAGGAAGATCTTCAGGTTTCTCTATTGGAGAAAATGGGTTTATATAGTCTGGGGTTGCGTAAAGTCCCCAGGTGATATCAATTAAAGGCATAACAAGTGGATATTGTGGCGTTTCACGCCCTATGATGATGGCAATATCGCATTGGTCTTCTTCCATATTAATTGTTCTGTCGGTCAGTTCCAAATCGACACTGATATGAATATTACTGGCGATAAAGTGATTCAGGGCGGGAACAATACATTGGCTGCCAAAGGATACCGGCGCAATCAAGCGTAAGCTTCCCATCGGTTCTTCATGGAAATTACGTATAAAATGTTCAGCATTTTGGGCTTCGGTAAGGATCCGATGGCAGTATTGGTAATAACTCATCCCAACTTCTGTTACTTGAATTTTACGTGTAGTGCGGTTGAGTAATTGGGTGCCTAATCTTACTTCTAATTGTGCAATCTCGCGGCTGACAGAAGACTTGGATAGCCTTAACGATCTTGCTGCTTCAGTAAAACTCAGCGTCTCTACAACACGGGCAAAGACCACCATTGAGGTAAGATTCTCAATATTATTCATGCAATAACCTGATGATTTACTCGTAGGAACCAGCCTATAACATATCACATATCCTATAGTGATATGTCAGATTCAATGGGTAAGAATTTCCCATTTTGTGGACAACTGTTCCATAATGGAAACAGTGAATCATACGATGGTATTTCCCTACGTTAAGGAGTCGTAATCTTGTTAGGATGACAGTCTATTGAGTCTGTTTTTATCTTTCGGAGGGCAATGTGAGATGAGCCAAACTATTACACAAAAAATTCTTGCACGGGCAAGTGGGCGTGCGCAAGTCACTCCGGGTGAAGTGGTTTGGGCGAAAGTGGATATTCTGATGTCTCACGATCCCTGCACGCCAGGTGTAGCCAGCGTATTTAAAAAGGAGTTTGGGCAAGATGCAAAGATATGGGATCCTGAACGCTTTATTTTAATTCCAGACCATTTTGTCTATTCGGCTGACTCACAAGCTAACCAGAATATTCGGGTGATGCGTGAATTTGCCGCTGAACAGAACATAAAATATTTTTATGATGTTGGGACACCCAATTATAAAGGTGTGTGCCATATAGGGCTTGCAGAGGGAGGACATATTCGCCCGGGTGAAGTGTTACTGGGCACAGATTCTCATACTGTAACTGCGGGGGCTTTTGGTGCATTTGCCATTGGGTTAGGGATTACTGACGCAGCTTATGCATTAGGTACGGGAGAAATTCCTCTTAAGGTGCCAACAACCATTAGGGTCAATTTTACCGGAACCAAGCCAGCCCATGTTTTGGCTAAGGACATGATTTTATCTGTATTGTCAGAGTTAACTGTCGATGGTGCAACCTATCAGGCTATAGAGTTTGGTGGTAACGTTATTGATGAGTTATCAGTAGAAGAGCGCATGACGATTTGCAATATGGTCGTTGAGTGTGGAGCTAAAAATGGCATTATGGTTCCCAATCAGGCGACTCTGGATTATTTAGCAGAAAGAAATAATCTCCCGTTTGAAATTGTCTACCCTGACGAGGATGCACAATATAGCCGTGTGTTAAATATTGATGTTTCCACGATGCAGCCAAAGATTGCCAAACCCCATTCTCCGGATAATGTCGTTTCCATTGAGCAGGTAGCCAATGTTGCCATTTCTCAGGCATATATTGGTTCTTGTACCGGGGGCAAGCTGGAGGATTTTGTTGCGGCAGCCCGCGTTATCAAAGGGCATAAAGTGATAATTCCAACTTATGCAGTACCTGCAACAAAAGAAGTTTTCCATAGAACGATTACGACCCAAATCGATGGCGTTTCTGTCTACCAGATTTTAAGCGATGCGGGAGTGAAACTTTCTTCTGAATCAGGGTGTGCCGCTTGTTGTGGTGGCCCGCCAGATACTTTTGGCCGCGTCAATGATCCAATATCAGTCATATCCACCACCAATCGCAATTTTGTCGGCAGAATGGGGCATAAACGCGCCAATATTTATCTCGCTTCTCCTTATTCTGTTGCCGCGGCTGCTATTACTGGTCAAATAACAAATCCTAAGGAGTTTTTATGAGTGAGTTAAAGGAAAGTATCATTCGGGGTGAGGTTTATGTATTGACCGATAATATTGATACTGACCAGATTCTTTCAGCGGAATATCTCAAGGTCAATCCTTCTACTCCTGAAGGATACGCTCAACTGGCTTCGCTGGCGATGTGTGGATTACCGGAAGGTTCACTGCCTTTTATTGATGAATGCAAGGGAAAAGCGAAATACCCGATCATTGTGGCAGGGCAGAATTTTGGTTGTGGATCTTCACGTGAACATGCTGTGGCAGCCTTAGGTGCTTCAGGGGTGAAAGCGGTGCTTGCTCAATCTTATGCCCGTATATTCTTTCGAAATTGTGTATCAACTGGCCAGTTATTGCCCGTTGCAGCCCAAGAGCGCTTGTGTGACCAATTAGTCACGGGAGACAGTATTGAGATTGATATTGAAAACCAGACCGTCATTCTGTTGAAAAATGGTGAAAAATATCAAACCGATCCTATTGGTGAACTTGCCAATATTGTCTCTGCCGGAGGGCTATTTTCTTACGCCCGTGCTTCAGGCAGAATAAGATGATATTGAAAACAGCCATCTTTTCTTAATAGATGGCTGTTTAATTTAGAAAAATTCTGGTGATAATTTTATTCTCTCTTGATTTATTTTTCCTTTTATAAATTTTAATGTGATTAATTCACTTAAGATTTTTATAAGATATTGTTGGTAGTATAATGACATGTTTGGAATAATATTATTTGGAGGTTTAAAATGATTAGTGTTTACAAATTTGACAGGTTGGAAAACAAAGATATTTTTAATGCTCTTGATATAATTAATGTTAATCCTTATGAAAATTATATTAATTTTAAGCATGAAGTTAGCAATCTTATTTTGTTGGGAAAAGTACCAAAGAAATTTGTAGAAGTATGTCATAAAATAAAAGATGAAAGACGACTATATGGTATTAATGCACAGCTATTGAAAAATCTTCCTATTGATAGAGTTATTCCTGAATTCGATCAGGAAGACCCTGTGAATGATAAATACAGGAAGAAAACAACATTTATTGGAGAAAGCCTGTTAGAACTTTTCTCACAGTTAACTGATTCTCCTCTACTGGCTTACCAGACACGCAATAACGGTGATTTCTTTCATGATGTCTACGCCCATAAGAAATATTCTAATACACAAACGCAAAAAACTGATGGTGAACTCTATTTCCACAATGATCGTACCGCGCATCCTGTGAGAGCGGATTTTCTTAGTTTACTTGGTATGCGTTGTAGTGAACGAAATTTGATTTATACAGGTTATCTTGATGGCAAGGATATACTTTCTTACCTAAAGCCAGAATCGCAGCACTGGTTACGTCAACCTTGGTATATGACTCCTTATGACGAATATTCAAGAGACTCTAACAAAAAACAAATTTACTCTGAAAAGCATATCATTCTTGAGAACATACATACTTTTCGTTACTACGATACCCGTACTACCTATTTATTAGATGCCCCTAAAGAAGCTATTGAGGCTCTTCTTGAATTGAAAATTGCTATCACTAAAGCAAAAAAGGAACATATTTCTATTAATAGCGGAGATTTATTTTCTTTTGCAAATCAGGATTCACTGCATAATCGTGAAATTATCAAGGTTGTTGATAAAAATGCTGCGGAAAAGCGTTGGTTACTTAAAACATATAGTTTCAGAAATGAAGAGTGTTTAAATAAATATAGAGAATATTTTCATCCAGAAATATCTGGTCTTGTTCAGGAATAATTATAATGTTTTCTAATATGAAATATTACCTTTATCTGGTAATGCTGTTTGATTAAGAGAGAACTAAGTAATGTGGGTAACTATGTGCACTGGTTAAAATATAGCTCTAAAAACAATATTCCCTCAGATTCTAACCAATAAAACTGCACCTTTTAATTTTTAGGTGCAGTTTATTTATAAGTTTATTTCTTCAAAGAAACAGCTCTAGTAAGGAATTCAGGAATAGTTTTCCGTGCTTGGTGATTTGCCAGTGTGTATCGCTTTCAGTGATATAGTCTTTCGTCAGTGCTTCGTCAATTTGTGGACGAATGACACTTTCCGATAATCCGGTGAAATCACTGAAATCCTGGCGTGGCATCGATTCCAGCAAGCGAAAACGGTTCATGAAAAATTCAAATGGACGATCTCCATTATCCACCTGATTTTGCTGATCCAGATAATTCCCTTGCATATAACCGCGTGGATGTTTGGTTTTTACCGTACGGAGAATACGGCCATCTGCAAACGAAATTTTGCCATGTGCTCCGCAACCAATCCCCAAATAATCACCGAAACGCCAGTAATTGAGATTATGCTGGCATTGATAACCGGGTTTGGCATAGGCCGAAGTTTCATATTGTTGATAACCCGCCTCTGTCAGTAATTGATGGCCTTGGGAAAAAATATCCCATAACGCATCATCATCCGGTAAGACCGGAGGGCGAGAACCGAAACTGGTATTGGGTTCAATCGTTAGTTGATACCAGGACAGGTGGGGGGGCGATAACTCAATAGCCTGACGTAAATCATTCAATGCTTCATTGAGTGTTTGGTTAGGCAGGCCATGCATCAAATCCAGATTGAAACTGCGTAATCCAAGCCCGTTAGCCAATTTAGCTGCCCGTTTGGCCTCTTCCGGGCCGTGGATACGCCCTAAACGGATAAGTTTATCTGAACCAAAACTTTGTACACCGATAGAAATGCGATTGATTCCCGCTTGCTGATAAGCACTGAAACGAGCAGCTTCAACGGTTCCCGGATTGGCTTCCATTGTAATCTCTGCTTGCGGAGAGAGTGGCAGTGAAGCCCTGACCCCATCAAGCAATCGTTGCATACCTTCGGCGCTTAACAGACTAGGGGTTCCTCCACCGATAAAAATCGTTGATACCTCACGATCACCAATCATTGGTAGATCCACATGCAAATCTGCCAATAGATGATCAACATATTCCTGATGCGGTACATCCCCTTTTAAGGCATGTGAATTAAAGTCACAATAAGGGCATTTCTGCACGCACCACGGAATATGAATATAAAGACTCAGAGGTGGCAACTTAAGCATTACGCATGGCTTCCAATAACATTGCTAATGCTTTCCCACGGTGTGAAATGGCATTTTTTTGCTCACGAGTTAGCTCGGCGGCTGTACAGTTAAATTCAGGAGCATAAAAAACGGGATCATAACCAAAACCGCCTTTTCCAGCCGGTTCACGGGTAATCATGCCTGACCAGCGACCGTGATATACCAGAGGGGTAGGATCTTCTGCATGGCGTAGGAAGACCAGTACACAATTGAATTGAGCCTGACGCTGTTCATCAGGAACATCGCGCATGACTTGCAATAATTTTTCCAGGTTCTCCTGATCGGAGGCATTACTGCCTGCATAGCGAGCGGAATAAATACCTGGTGCACCACCTAATGCGTCAACCGATAACCCAGAATCGTCGGCAATCGCAGGTAAACCGGTCACTGCTGCGGCATGGCGAGCTTTGATGATTGCGTTTTCAATAAAAGTGAGACCTGTTTCATCGGCTGAATCCACACCTAATGCGGTTTGAGCCACGATATCTAAGCCAAAATCAGCTAATAAATCAGCCAATTCACGTACTTTACCTGCATTTCCCGTGGCGAGAACAACTTTTTGCATTGCCATTTATTTTATTAACCTGTATATCCAATTAATCTATGTATCTAATTGATCTGTTTATCTAATTAACTTGCGAACATTGAAGCCAGCCACCCCATTACATCGTAGCGCAGGGCATTCAGTGCGTAGAGAATAAGAATGACAATCATGGCAGAGAAATCAAGGCCGCCCATAGAAGGGATAATGCGGCGGATAGGTGCCATTAGTGGTTCAGTTAATTGAATCAGGACATAATCCACAGGGTTGCGTCCTTGGCTGATCCAGCTTAATAACGCGCGGGCGATCACTAACCAGAATACGAGCTTTCCGGCAGCAGTCAGTAACTCAATCACGCTAAACAAGAATATGGCACCAGAAGGGACTAAAAATTGCCCTGTGGCTAACCATATCGGCAACAAGATCTTGATAATAATCAGCAGGTAGGAGAGAAGTACGGACGCGGTATCAATGGGACCAATGGCAGGAATGACTCTGCGTAATGGGCGTACCACAGGTTGGGTAATTTTAACGATAAATTGTGAGAATGGATTATAAAAATCACAACGTGCCCACTGCATCCAGACACGCAGTAGTAAAACGGCAATATATAAATCCAGAACGGTGAAAAAGACGAAGTTTAAGAATTGCATGTAGCAGCCCTGATTGAATTAAACCAATTGAATTAAAATAATTTTTCCATTTCCTGTGCTCGGCGAATGGCTCCTTGCATGGCATTGGACACAATTTCAGGCAGCTTGCCTTCATAAAAAATGCGCAATGCTTCAGCCGTTGTACCGCCTTTAGATGTTACCTGCTCACGCAGGATAGCAAAAGGAAGATCTTTTTGCGTTTCAGCAAGTTTAGCTGAACCTATGGCTGCTTGCAGGACAAGTTCTCTGGCCGTTTCACTGTCAAATCCCAGACGTTCCGCTTCTTGTTGCATCGATTCCATGAACAGGAAGAAATAAGCAGGGGCACTGCCTGCGATGGCGATAATATCGTTGATACCGTTTTCATCATTTACCCAGCTGACTTTCCCGACACTACTCATTAGCGATGCTGCAAAGTCGCGATCAGTTTGCCCGATATGCTCAGGCGCAAACAATCCACTCATCCCTTGCCCTACAAGCGAAGGGGTATTTGGCATAATGCGGATAATATTGAGATTATCCTGCAAGAGCGTATAAAAACGGGACACTGGAATACCAGCAGCAATAGAAATAACCAGTTTTCCACTGAAATCGACGTATGAGTGCAGTGATCCACAAACTTCTGCCATCATTTGCGGTTTAACCGCCAGAACGATGACATCGGCTTCTTGTGCGTAACGAATATTATCGCCTTGACTATTAATGCCATATTCTTTTGCCAGCACATCACGGCGGGCGGTAGTTGGAGAACAGACAGTGATAAGTTCGGCAGGATAACCTTTGCTGACTAAGCCGGCAATAATGGCATGAGCCATATTTCCTGCGCCAATAAAGGTGATTTTACGATTTTCCATTAGATAATCTCGTCTATTAATCAGTTAATTTAAGGTATTGAATCAGGTGATTTTCATTTTCTATATTAAGACTTGTACTGACGGGCACCGAATATTGCCATTCCAATCCGAACTAGTGTAGAACCACAAGTAATAGCGGCTTCCATATCATCCGTCATGCCCATTGATAGTGTATCAGCTTGGGGATATTGCGCTTTTAGCTTAATCAATGCTTGTTCCATTTGGCGAAAAATGGCAATTTGGCGTTCAAAGTTGTTTTCCGGTGCAGGTATTGCCATCAATCCGCGCAATACCAGATTAGGCAATCCATTAATAGTTGCAGCCAATTCGGTTAACTCTTCCAACAAAATGCCTGATTTGCTCTCTTCTCCACTGATATTAATCTGGATCAGAATATTAAGAGGCGGCATGTTTTCAGGACGTTGCTCGCTTAAACGTTGGGCGATTTTTACTCTGTCAACGGTATGACACCAATCAAAATTTTCTGCAACCAAACGACTCTTGTTCGATTGTAATGGGCCAATAAAGTGCCACACTAAATCGTCACGGTTAGTAAAGTATTGGATCTTTTCAACCCCTTCCTGCACGTAATTCTCACCAAATTCCCGCTGGCCATTGGCTATGGCTTCTGCGATGGCATCCACAGGTTTGGTTTTACTGACTGCAAGCAAAGTAATTTCTTCTGAAGAACGTCCGCATTTTTGCGCTGCAAGTGTCATGCGGTTCCTGACATCGTGAAGATTTTGTTCGATATTGTTCATAATTGACTCAGGAGATAAAAAAATGAATATGGAAAAATGGGTGTCCCTTAGTGTAAAGCATAATGCTTCCGATCTGCATCTTTGTGTCGGGCAAGTTCCGGTTTTGCGTATCAATGGTATGTTATACCCACAGAGACAATATGAGGAAATTCAACCTAATACCCTTATAACATGGAGTGAAGAAATATTATCGGATGCGCAGAAACAGCAGTTACATAAGCACGGTCATGTCGATTTTGTGGTAACAATGCCAGATAAACAGCGACTCAGGGGAAATCTATTCTATCAACAATCTCATTTATCATTGGTATTGCGATTGATTGAGAATAAATGCCCGACATTGGAACAACTCTATGCGCCTGACATCATCCAGCACCTTACCTTGCAGGAGATGAGTGGATTGATATTAGTGACAGGTGCGACGGGAAGCGGTAAGTCTACTACGCTGTCAGCTATGATTAATGCTTTGAATAGCCATGTTTGTAAGCACATCATTATGTTGGAAGATCCAATAGAATTTGTTCACCGAAGCCGAAATTGTTTGATACAGCAAAGGCAGATTGGTAAAGATGTCGAGGATTATCAAACGGCATTGAAAGGAGCATTACGCCAAGATCCAGATGTGATCCTGCTGGGAGAATTACGGGATAAGGAGACGATCAGGTTGGCTTTGACAGCGGCTGAAACGGGGCACTTGGTTTTGTCAACGCTGCATACCCGTGGTGCAATTCAGGCGATAGATCGTCTGGTTGATGTTTTTTCCGCAGAAGAAAAAGGTTGGATTTGTAGCCAGCTGGCCGGAAGTTTAAAGGCAGTTATTTCTCAGCAATTGCTTCCTGCTAAAGATGGTGGAAGAGTAGCTATTTATGAAGTTTTGGTCATCAATCAGGCTGTTAGTCATTTGGTAAGAGAAGGCAAGAATCATCAAATAGCATCATTAATGCAGACTGGTGCTGCTTGCGGTATGCAAACTTACGAGCAAAGCCGAAAACAACGCAATTCGTTGGGGTTGCTGGGATAAACTGCTTACGGTAATAGCCATGCCTAATGGTGAGTATGGCTATTACGGATATTGCTATTATAAATATTGCTATTATAAATATTGTTATTATTGATATTGCTGTTCAAACCAGCTTTCCAGGATAATAACAGCGGAAGTGGCATCAACCTTACTTTTATTCAGTGCTTTATAGCCACCGTGATCAAAAAGGTGAGAGCGTGCTTCCACGGTAGTTAATCGTTCATCATGCAGTTCAATTTGTACCCCGAAACGGCCATGTATGCGATTGGCGAACTTACGGGCTTGTGCGGTGACAAGTTGTTCTGTGCCATCCATATTGAGTGGCAGACCAACAATAACCAGATCGGGTTGCCACTCTTTAAGTAATTTTCCAATAAGCTCCCAATTAGGGGAACCTTCGTTGGCTTTGAAGGAGGTTAATGCTCTGGCCGTGCCTGTGATTTCTTGCCCGATGGCAGCTCCAATACTGCGAGTTCCAAAATCAAAAGCGATGATTGTACGGTTTTTCATCAGGCGTGTCCTGCTTGTGATGAGAGATTGTAAATATTAACCCCCAGTAAAGAAGCCGCTTCATGCCAGCGGGTAGCAATAGGAGTATCAAAAATGATGGAAGGTTCAGCGCTGACAGTAAGCCAACTGTTTTCCATAACTTCCCTTTCCAACTGACCAGCTTCCCAGCTTGAGTATCCAAGGGTCATTAAAACATTTTTCGGTTGGCGCGATGTGCCCAGAGCTTCCAGCATATCTTTGGATGTCGTGATCATGGTGTGTTCAGAGATCTGAATACTGGAACTGAAACCTGATTGCGGCGTATGCAAAATAAAACCGTGCTCTTCAGACAGAGGACCACCCGCCATCACTGGCCGGTTGAGATTGATCGTACTGTCTCTATCTTTAGGAGTGATATCTAATTTTTGTAAGATACTTTGGATAGAAACTCGGTCTATTGGCTTATTGATAATTAATCCCATTGCCCCGTTTTGATCATGTTCGCAGATATAAACCACGGAACGATTGAAATAAGGATCAGAGAGAGAAGGCATGGCAATAAGAAAATGATGCTGTAGATTCATGTGTTTTCTGATAATTATTTTGGCAATATAAGAATGACTGGCCCACAGTATGTGGGCTCTTATTATAAATGGCAAATATTGTCAGGAAACGAACGTTGTTTGGCCTGTTATGCTATCTGTTTTTCCAATCGTTTTTCGATAGCATCCATCAGTATGCCGGTAATGGAGATGTCTGGGAATGCCGCTTCTATTTCACGTACACAGGTTGGGCTGGTCACGTTGATTTCAGTTAAACGGTCGCCAATGATATCCAACCCAACAAAAATTAATCCTTTTTCTTTTAATACCGGAGCAACTGCACGGGCAATTGCCCAATCGCTTTCTGACAATGGGCGTGCTTCTCCACGACCACCTGCCGCCAGATTACCACGGGTTTCTCCTTGAGCAGGGATACGGGCAAGGCAATAAGGTACAGGTTCACCATCAACAACCAGTACGCGTTTATCTCCATCTTTAATGGCAGGCAGAAAATTTTGTGCCATGCAATAACGAGTGCCATGTTCAGTCAGCGTTTCAATAATAACGCCGACATTGGCGTCATCTTTTTTCAGACGGAAGATGGAAGCGCCCCCCATACCATCCAAAGGTTTAAAAATAACATCGCTATGTTTTTGGTGGAACTCGCGTAATTTTTTGGCACTGCGGGTGACTAGCGTATCGGGTGTCCATTCCGGGAACCAGGCAGTAAACAGCTTTTCGTTACAGTCGCGCAGGCTTTGGGGCTTATTAACGATCAGGCTGCCTTTGACTTCTGCTCTTTCCAGAATATAGGTTGCATAGATGTATTCAGTATCAAAAGGTGGATCTTTGCGCATCAAAATAACTTGCAAAGTATCGAGAGCGATTTCCTGCTCACTGCCAAGCTGATACCACTGTTGGGGATTTTCTTCTACCGTGAGCAAACGTGTATGAGCGCGAGCCTCTCCTTGATGCAGATAGAGATCATGCATTTCCATATAATGGATTTCCCATCCGCGTTTTTGTGCTTCCAGCAGCATGGCAAAACTAGTGTCTTTCTTGATGTTGATGGATGAAATAGGGTCCATCACAATACCGAGCTTGATCATTTTTTCTCCTTAACCTAGGTCACCAAAACGTACTTGCAATGCGGTAATTGCAGTGAGTGCCGTCGTTTCTGTCCTCAGAATACGAGGCCCTAACAGGATATCAGTAAACTGATATTTTGCTGTCATTTCTATTTCTTCGGCAGATAATCCCCCTTCAGGCCCAATCAGCAGGCGCACTTTTTCCACAGGGAGTGAGAGGGTATTGATGCTATGGCTGGCACGGGGATGCAGATTCAATTTTAAGCTACCATCGTTTTCTGCGCACCAGCTTTCAAGTGGCATAACGGGGCGGATTTCAGGGATCCGGTTACGTCCGCATTGCTCACAGGCAGAAATGACAATTTTTTTCCATTGTTGTAATTTCTTCTCCAATCTTTCTGTATCCAGTTTTACACCACAACGTTCAGACAGAAGTGGGGTAATCGTGTTGACACCCAATTCAACAGATTTTTGGATTGTAAATTCCATTTTTTCACCACGGGACATGACCTGCCCCAGATGCAGGTTCAGCGGTGATTCATGATTAGACAATTTGCCATCAATGATAGACACTTTAATCGTTTTTTTACTGGCTTCCGTGATTATTGCATCAAAAGCCTGATTACTGCCATCAAAGAGTTGTAATGCTTGCCCGTTACTCATTCTAAGCACGCGGCCAACGTGATTGGCAGCATCGTCACTCAAATAAATTTCCGCTCCTGTTGAGAGCAGTTCAGGGTGATAGATGCGGGGTATTCGCATATTCTTCTTTCCTTCTTTTTTCCGGATTCTTCCGGTATGGCGCAAACAACCATATGACAAAATTGATTCACCGTCATGATAAATGAGCGCTGTTTGCGTGATCAAGTTATCTCTTGGCTTAAGGAATACAAGAGATCTCCTTGCGAGCTGGTTCGCATATTTATTTTATAATTGCTTTTTTCGCTAAAATTTCATTGCCAATAACCGGAGTGGAAAATTAATATTCATCTTGTCCTGATTTATGTCAGGAAATAAGGAAAGAAGACGGTGACAAGGATGTTTTTTATAAATGGATTTTCATTTTTTACAGGTGAGAAAAAGGAAGGAACTCTATTTTAATTAACGTAGATTATATAATAGTTATGTTTTTCTGTAGTACCTTATTGTTATTGGCCGTTATCGATATTAAAACATATTGCTTGCCTGATATTATCACTCTTCCTTTATTATGGTTTGGGCTTTTGGTTAATATTGATGGTAATTTGATTCCGATAAAGAGTGCAATATACGGCGCCATATCAGGGTATCTTTTTTTGTGGTTTTTGTATTGGTTATGTCGATATACCTTAAATAAGGAAGGAATAGGTTATGGTGATCTCAAATTAACCGCGGCAATCGGTGCCTGGTTGGGTGTGGAAATGATACCAATATTGATACTGATGGCTTCATTGTCTGGACTGTTTGGGTTTGTAATAATTGGAGTGAAAAGAAAATCTTTTCCTGAGTTTATCGCATTTGGGCCTTATTTATGTTTATCCGCGATAGTATTGCTGGGGTATGGTATTGGTAAAGTATAATATTCATCTGCAAAGTGGGACAATAGATAAAAAGTGGCGGAGAGAACAGGAACCTAACCTACGGTACGCATTCTGTATATACTAGATGTTAAAAGCATCTAGTTGGTTTAAGCTGCTTTTCTGCATATGCCAGACGTTGGAAGCATCTGTTAGCTTGAGCAGCGCATCCTGCGTACATTAGACGTTAGAAGCATCTAGTTGGTTTAGGCTGTTTATCCTGTATGCGCTAGATGTTAGAAGCATCTAGTTGGTTTTAAGCTGCTTGCCCTGCATATTCTAGACGTTGGAAGCATCTGGTTAGCTTTGGGCTGCTGGCTTATCTCTCCGCTGACTGCAAATTTAAAAAAAGTGAGATTTTTATTCAAGTTGATTTATTGGATTATGGACTATTGATCACAACTTGAGTTTATTAGTTATTTCGAATTATCAAAAGGCGATAAATATCACATCAATTAAAAAGGAACTGTGTTTATTTAATAAGTTTTTTATTTTCAAAGTTAATGTGTTATCGGTTTTTATATGGGGGTAAATATAAAATATTAAAATGGATTTTGATACTAATTTTATTAAAAATTGGCGCTGGACTTTTGTTTTTTATTTGGCATTTGGGATTCTTTAAAATTAAAGAGGGGGAGTGTTAAGGTAATATTTCAAATATTGTTATACGGGCGCTACTATCCGCAACGCCCGCAATATTTTCAACTTACTGAGGCCACTTCATTTCGCCTTTTAATACTCTGGCACTGAGTTCAAGGCTAGATTCATCAGCCAAATCCGGATAATGTTTTTTCATGGCTGCAATCAACGCATTGGAATCTTTTGCTTTCGGTAACTCTTTTTCCAATGTGGTCAGATAATTCTGGGTGAAAGTTACTGAATCCAACGTCATTGATGAATTCCCCAGATAGTGACCAGGTACAACAGTTTTAGGTTGCAGGCTCTTGATACGATCCAATGTTTGTTGCCAATGCTGGCGTGATGCTTTGGTTTGGGTATCTGCAATCCATACATGGATATGGTCAGAAACAGTCACACCACCAACAACTGCTTTTAATTTAGGAATCCAGACAAAAGTACGATCTGCGGCTGGGCCATCTAAGCCTTCAACAATCAGTTTTTCACCATCAACAGTAAAGGAATTTCCTGTTAGTGGCGCTGGTACGACGATCTTCTTGGGGGCCTGATCTGCAAGAATTCCACCCCAATAAGCTAGTTTGCCATCTTTGGTTTCATTGATTGCTTTGATGGTTTCTGGTGATGCGATAACTTTGGCGTCAGGGAAAGCTTCGGTGATCACGTCAAGACCAAAGTAAAAATCAGGATCGGATTGGCTAATATAGATCGTTGTCAGTTTTTTGCCTGTTTGCTGGATCATTTTTACCAGCTCTTGTGCATCATTTTTCTTAAATTGGGCATCAATCAGGACAACTTCATGATCGCCACTGATAATTTCAGAAGAAACAGGGAAGACACCTTTTTCACCTGGATTGTAGATATCCAATTTTAGATCGGTTGCTTGAGCCAGTGAGGCCATTCCCAAGGAGAGTGTCGCTGCCAGAGCGATGTTTAATGTTGTTTTGTGAGCCATCGTCGAATTCCTATAGCAAAAAGCTTGTGTGCTTGAATGGCATGTATGATAAGTTGCATATTCCGATTTAAAAACCCCATAACCAGCAACTATTTGTTGCATAAATCGAGCTAATTAGGGCGAAAAATAGGTTGGCCGAAATGGATAGGATCACCGCAGCACAAGTGTTTATTACGATTGTTGAACAGGGCAGCCTCATTGCAGCAGCAGAGCGATTGGATATGTCGAGGGCAATGGTATCGCGATATTTGGCTGAAATGGAAAAGTGGGCAGGAGTTCGCTTATTGCATCGTACGACACGTAAAATTAGCCTGACTTCGGCGGGTGAGAATGCTTATCAACGCAGCCTTAAGTTAATGGAATTAGCAGAAGGAATGCCTGTACAGCAATCTTTGGCAGCACAAACCCTAAGAGGATTGTTGCGAGTGAGTTGTTCCCAGTCGTTGGGCATTAGTGCGTTGGCAGTTGCCATTCCCGAATTTATGCGGATATATCCTCACATTGCCGTCAATTTGCAAATGGATAATAAGGTTGTCAATTTGATAGAAGAACGCATTGATTTGGCGATCCGTATTACCAATAATCTGGAGCCAAATCTGATCGCTCGCCCATTATCGACTTGCCATTCCATCGTTTGTGCTGCGCCGTCTTATTTAGTGGGGAAATCTATTCCCAACAATCCTATGGATTTAACATCACATAATTGCCTGACCTATAACTTTTTCGGCAAAAGTTTGTGGGTATTTGAAAAACAGCATGAGCACTATTCAGTCCCTGTCAGTGGTACGTTAAGTGCCAATGAATCGACTGTATTAATGGAAGCTGCTTTGCAGGGAGCTGGAATCGCAATGCAGCCTTACTATTCAGTTTCTTCTTATTTGATGTCAGGGCAGTTAGTTGAGCTGCTGCCTGATTACCAACCTCAGGCAATGGGGATCTATGGTATTTATACCAGCCGCCAGAATATGCCAGCGACTTTGCGGGCACTGTTGGATTTTCTGGTAGATTGGTTTGCTACATCACCTCATTGGCAGCAATTAATGTTGAAACGCTAATGTCAATTTTTCGGCAAGTAGAGCAGCCTGTTGTTTTAAATGGGTAATGAAAGCCTCTACGGGCTCTGAGGAGGGGCGATGTATGGGTTTGATTAAACTTACTGTGAATGGAATGTCGATACTGAATGGCCGAATGCAAATTTTTGCGCTGTTATCTAAATAATCCAATGCAGTTAGCGGATTTACGATGGATATGCCAATGCCTTCGTTAATCATGGCACAAATTGAGGCTGCGCTATGGGTTTCCATTACCATCTTGCGATTGATTTGATGCTCAGTAAAGATTGTATCAATCAGTTGCCTGTAACTGTCTGTGATCGAGAGGCTGATAAATTTTTGATTGTGAAAATCTGCTGGCGTCAGCTGTGATTTTTGACCGAGCGGATGATGAATGGGTAAGACACAAATTTCATTTAAGGTTATCAACGTTTCTCGTTCAGTACCTGCCGGAGTCTGTAAATGTTCGGTTAAGCCAATATCATGGCGCTGTGCTGAAAGCCATTCTTCCAATAGGGGAGACTCTTGTGGAATGATGGTCAGCCTGGCTTCAGGATAGCGTTCGATAAAACTGCAACAGGCTTTTGGCAGCAGAGATTGGGAGAACATTGGCAGGCAAGCGATGGATAACTGCGCCTGTTCAAATTGTCGGATACTGCCAGCCGCATTGATTATTCTTTCCAGCCCATAATAAGAGCGCTGCACCTCCTCAAATAACCGTAATCCTTGTGTGGTTGGAAACAGACGCCCTTTGATTCGATCAAACAATTTAAGTTTTAGTAATTGTTCAAGGCGTGCAAGTTCACGGCTGACCGTGGGCTGGGATGTTTTCAGTAGTAACGCTGCATCAGTCAGGTTCTTAGTGGTCATTACAGCATGGAAAATTTCAATGTGTCGCCATGAACAGGAGTGCATAGATTTATCTCGTTGAATAAAAAATACACATAACAATATCACAAATGAATAGACTATGGCTAAATGGATATTTTTCTTCCTGCCTCATTATTGTCAATAATGAAAAAATTGCTGATTTTGTGAGACGCTTCAATGACCATATCGACCTTTACTCATGACCCAGGGAAACATTTTATCCCTGATAATCTACTCCGTTTGCCAACTCAGTACGGAACACCATTGTGGCTTTATGATGGCGATAGCATCATCAAACAAATCAAAAAATTAAAACGGTTTGACATCATTCGGTTCGCACAGAAAGCGTGTTCCAATACCCATATTTTACGCTTGATAAGAGAACAGGGCGTGAAAGTTGATGCGGTGTCATTGGGTGAAATAGAGCGGGCGCTTTATGCAGGTTTTAAACCTGGTCGCGATAAGTCAGAGATTGTGTTCACGGCGGATGTGATTGATGAGGCAACATTGTCGCGTGTCATTGAGCTGGATATTCCAGTCAATGTTGGTTCTATTGATATGTTGGCACAAATTGGTGAACGTCAGTCTGGTCATCCGGTGTGGTTACGTATTAACCCCGGATTCGGGCATGGGCATAGCCAAAAGACGAATACTGGTGGCGAAAATAGCAAACATGGGATCTGGTTTCAGGATCTCCCTCTGGCAATTGCAAAAATTCATCAATATGATTTGCAGTTAGTGGGGCTGCATATGCACATTGGTTCAGGGGTGGATTATCAACATCTCTCCAATGTTTGCAATGCTATGGTGGAGCAGGTCATGCTGTGTGGGGAGGATATTCAAGCCATTTCCGCAGGTGGTGGTTTATCCATTCCCTATAAGGACGGTGAAGAGTCAGTCGATACCGAACATTATTACAGCTTGTGGCATGAGGCTCGTCAACGTATTGAGCAGCATCTGGGGCATCATGTTGAGCTGGAAATTGAACCTGGGCGTTTTCTGGTTGCTGAGTCAGGGATCTTAATGGCGGAAGTACGGGCCGTTAAGTCTATGGGTAATCGACATTATGTGCTGGTAGATGCAGGTTTCAATGACTTAATGCGTCCGGCAATGTATGGCAGTTATCACCGTATTTCTGTATTGCCGGTAAACGCGCCGCCGGAAACCACGTCGTTAGAAACTACATTGCTAGAAACCATCGTTGCGGGGCCGTTATGTGAATCTGGTGATGTGTTTACACAGTTAGAAGGTGGGGAAGTTGTGTCACATATGTTGCCTCGTGTTAGCGTCGGGGATTATCTGATTTTTCACGATATTGGCGCTTACGGTGCTTCTATGTCTTCAAATTATAATAGCCGTCCTTTGATCCCTGAAATTTTGTTTATTGAGGGAGAGGCGCGCTTGATCCGTCGCCGCCAGACAATCGAAGAGTTGTTATCACTAGAATCCATTTAAATAAAAACGGGGCACCGGTGCCCCGCTTCTTAGTCCTATATTTTGCATGAATCAAGCTTTCTGGTCAGCATCAGGCGGCTTTATTTTGACGCTGACTTTCAGGCTTTTTTGCTGGATTGGGTACAGCGAATGCATTTGGCTCAAATTCATCGACATTGATTGAACGCAATCGACTGTTTTCAGCTCGTTTCAGGATATCTGCTTCTTCTTGGCTGATTTTGTTCTCTGTCAGCGCCTGCTTAGCTAATTCATCCAAACGTGTGAAGCTTAGGTTTTTGCCTGCCTCGTGGCTTAAGCGAACATGGATTGGCTCTGCGGCGATGATATCAAGCAATGCTTCTTCCAGTAACCCGTGAGGGTTATGCTCACTTGGTGTCAAATATTGCCCACGTCCAATCCGGCTACGGGTTGCGGAAGGAGTCTGTAATATCTGAGCCAGTTTGTGATCCAATTTATCAGATGGTGCGGTATGTACTCGCCCCAATGGGAAGATAATCACTCGCATTAAACCTGCAACCAAACGGTTGGGGAAATTGCGCAGCAAATCGTTCATGGCCTGTTCAGCTTGTTTCAGGCTATCTTCTACTGCCCACTGGATCAATGGCAAATCTTCTTTCTGGCGTCCTTCATCTTCATAGCGTTTCAAGGCCGCAGAAGCCAGGAAGATTTGGCTCAGAATGTCCCCCAAACGAGCTGAAATGCGTTCACGGCGTTTCAGGCTGCCCCCCAATACGCCCATTGACACATCAGAGAGCAGGGCAAGGTTAGCGCTTAAACGGTTAATCTGTTGATAGTAACGGCGAGTAGCATCATTGACTGGCGAACGACTGGTTCTGCCTTTGGTAATACCAAGCCACAGGCTGCGCAGAGTGTTACTGGCAACATGGCCCAAGTGACCAAACAGAGCCTTGTCAAAGTGTTTCACATTGTTGCTTTCTGCTGCGGCGATTTCAGCCAATACATAAGGATGGCAGCGGATTGCACCCTGACCAAAGATGATCATGCTACGGGTCAGGATATTCGCACCTTCAACGGTAATAGCAATGGGAGCACCCTGATAACCGCGAGCAAGGAAGTTCGATGGCCCAAGACAGATGCCTTTGCCGCCAGCGATATCCATGGCGTCAATAAAAGAACGTTGACCTCTATGCGTACAATGGTATTTCACGATAGCAGACAGAACCGAAGGTTTTTCGCCCAACATGATACCGCTGGTGATCATGGTTGCGGCCGCATCCATCAAGTAAGCGTTACCTGCGATACGTGCCAGTGGCTCTTCGATACCTTCCATTTTACCGATAGGCAGCTTGAATTGACGGCGAATATAGGAATAAGCACCAATTGCCATAGCTGCACTTTTCAATCCCCCTGTTGCGTTGGATGGCAAAGTAATACCACGACCAACAGACAGACATTCAACCAGCATACGCCAGCCCTGACCTGCCATTTTCGGTCCACCAATGATGTAATCGATAGGAACGAAAATATCTTTACCACGGGTTGGACCATTCTGGAATGGGATATTCAGAGGGAAATGGCGGTGACCAATTTCTACGCCTGGTGTATTGGTTGGGATCAACGCACAGGTAATTCCCAGTGATTCAGTATCGCCCAGTAGATGATCCGGATCATACAGTTTAAATGCCAATCCCAGCACGGTAGCAATAGGGGCAAGGGTAATGTAACGTTTATTCCAATTCAGGCGCATACCAAGAACTTGTTTGCCTTGCCATTCCCCCATACAGACAACACCAGTATCAGGAATAGCTCCGGCATCTGAACCGGCTTCAGGGCTAGTCAACGCAAAGCAGGGAATTTCTTCACCACGGGCAAGTCCAGGCAAGTAATGTTTTTTCTGTTCATCTGTGCCGTAGTGTTGCAGCAATTCACCTGGCCCCAAGGAGTTAGGTACGCCAACAGTAATTGCCAGAATACCTGATACGCCGGCCAGTTTTTGCAATACCTGAGATTGAGCATAAGCGGAAAATTCCAGGCCACCATATTCTTTCTTGATGATCATGGCAAAGAAACGATGTTCTTTCAGGTAGGCCCAAAGCTCAGGTGGTAAGTCAGCCAATTCATGAGTGATTTGGAAATCATTTGCCATGCGGCAGGCTTCTTCTACCGCACCATCAATAAAAGCTTGTTCTTCAGCAGTTAACTGCGGCTTTGGATAGTTATGCAGTTTTTGCCAGTCAGGGTTACCACGGAATAGATCGCCTTCCCACCATGTAGTTCCTGCATCAATGGCTTCTTTCTCTGTGTTGGACATGCTTGGCATAACCTTGCGGAAGGCTTTTAGGCCCGGCGCAGAGAATAAGGAGATACGTACAGGTGTAAAGACAAGAGGGAATAGGACGATGACCAGTGGTAACAGCAACCAATAACTCCAAAGGCCAGTTATACTCATAACGAACGTATAGGCAACAAGCAGCAAGCTGCTGAGCGTTAAGCTGACTTTGTGGTAACAAAGCCCGCCAATCAAGACTAAAAATAAGATAATGCTGAAAGTGGTCATAGTAAAACTCCTGTAAATCTCAGGTTGAGTTGTCAGAGGTCTGACCTGTTGTGATGTCCTTCTTTTTTAGATGAGGAAAGTGTATTTATCAATATATTTACATCTTAATTACAATCTAGCTCACAAAGTCGAGTTAGTTTTGCAAACGATAATTCTTGCAAGATGTGATGATATCTTCTTTCAGATAGGGGAATCCGTTACACTTGCTGACTGACATTATTAATCCCGAAGACTTTTCAGGAGTATGAGTTCCATGTATCAAGAACTGATCCGCAGTGAATTATCCGAAGCCGCAGAGACGTTGGCTAACTTCCTCAATGATGATGCAAATATCGACGCTATTCAAAAAGCTGCGGTTTTGCTGGCTGATTCATTCAAGGCAGGAGGAAAAGTGCTTTCCTGTGGTAATGGTGGCTCGCATTGTGATGCCATGCATTTTGCGGAAGAATTGACAGGTCGCTACCGTGAAAATCGCCCAGGATATCCGGCTATTGCGATTTCTGATCCCAGCCACTTATCTTGTGTGAGCAATGACTTTGGTTATGACTATGTATTTTCCCGTTATGTTGAAGCCGTCGGTCAGAAAGGTGATGTACTGCTGGGCATTTCAACGTCAGGAAACTCTGGCAACATCATTAAAGCGGTTGAAGCAGCCCGTGCCAAAGGGATGAAAGTCATTACACTGACTGGCAAGGATGGCGGAAAAATGGCAGGAACGGCAGATGTTGAAATTCGAGTACCACATTTTGGTTATGCAGATCGTATCCAGGAGATCCACATCAAAGTCATTCATATCTTGATTCAATTGATTGAAAAAGAAATGGTAAAAGCCTGATTGCTTTTCGTCAGGAATCGGCGTTAGGGGTAGTCAATGTGTGAATTACTTGGCATGAGCGCCAACGTGCCAACAGATATCGTTTTCAGTTTGAGTGGACTCATTCAGCGTGGTGGGCATACCGGCCCACATAAAGACGGTTGGGGAGTTACCTTCTATGAGGGATTGGGATACCGGACATTTAAAGATCACCAATCCAGTTGTCATTCGCCTGTGGCGCGATTTGTACAAGGCTATCCAATCAAATCAGAAGTGATTGTCGCCCATATTCGTCAGGCAAACAGTGGTAATGTTTCCCTGGCAAATACCCATCCATTTACCCGTGAACTATGGGGAAGGTATTGGACTTATGCCCATAATGGTCAATTTAAGGGATATAGTAAGCTGAAAACGGGTAATTACCGGCCGGTTGGTGAGACAGACAGTGAATGGGCATTTTGCTGGATATTACATCAATTATCGTTGAAATATCCCAAGCGACCTTCTAATTGGCCTGCGGTATTTAAATTTATTGCTTCCCTGGCGGATCAACTGAGAAATAAAGGTGTTTTCAATATGCTGTTGTCAGACGGGCAGTTTGTCATGGCTTACTGTTCTACTCAATTGCATTGGATTACTCGTCGTGCCCCTTTCGGCAGGGCTAAATTACTTGATCAGGATGTTGAAATCGATTTCCAGCAGCACACCCAGCCAGGGGATGTCGTATCCGTGATTGCCACCCAACCTTTAACCGGAAATGAAGTCTGGCACCGTATTGAATCAGGTGACTATGTGCTATTTCATTTTGGAGAGAGAATAATTTGATTCGCTGTTCCAAAAGGGTAACGGGTTTTCTGGTTTTACATTAATAACATATTGCCCGTCTATGACGTTAACTGTGGCAGGAATGCTATTTTGGACAAAATACTCATAGGCGGGCTGTGATTGTTTCCAAAACAAGTCATTGTCGTTATTTTGGTGCCGCTTCCATTAAATTCCTGCCGGAATATCCTTTTGATTTATCGAACTCATTGGGAAGACTCAAATTAACGGCGCGATAATTAATTTTTGATTAAAAATCGCCCTGGCGTAGAGAAAAGTGATAGAAACATTCGTCTTTATCGAATGGTTGACGGTTTAGCAGAGAAATTATTTTTATTTGCTTGAACTGTGTCACTTGATTAATCAGACAGTCAGTGGGGGAGGTGTTAGAATTACTCCGGCGAAAATTAAGAGAAACTTTGTAACGATTATCGGAGTGAATAACTTGAGACATACTATTGCTCAAGGTTTTTTGTATTACTAGAGTCGCTGCATTACCTCACGGGAATACCGCAAGGTAGTCTGTAGTATATGATTTAACTGATAAACTTGTGCAAATCTTATGATTAAAATTAAAAAAGGACTCGACCTCCCGATAGCAGGAGCGCCTGCCCAAGTTATAGAAGATGGTCCGACAATTCGCCATGTTGCTTTACTGGGTGAAGAATATGTTGGAATGCGTCCTTCTATGCTGGTTAAGGAAGGTGAGCATGTCAAAAAAGGGCAAATTCTTTTTGAAGATAAGAAGAATCCAGGGGTTGTTTTCACTAGTCCTGCAAGCGGGAAAGTTGTCACCATTGGACGTGGAGAACGTCGTGTTTTGCAATCCGTTGTTATTGAAGTGAGTGGTGATGAGAAAGTCACATTCGATCGCTATGAGCGTGCTGAACTTGCTGGCCTGAGCCGTGAAAAAGTAGAGAAAAATCTGCTTGCGTCAGGATTGTGGACAGCGTTGCGTACACGTCCTTTCAGTCGTACCCCTGTCTCCGGTTCCACACCAAAGGCAATCTTCGTTACGGCAATGGACACCCAGCCACTGGCTGCTGATCCACTCGTCGTTATCGCAACTCAGGAAGAGGCTTTTGTTGATGGCCTGAATGTTCTGTCAATATTGACAGAGGGGAAAATCCACGTTTGTTACGGCGCTGGAAATATTCCAACAGTGGGAAATAACGCTCAAATCACCTACAACCAGTTTATTGGTCCACACCCAGCCGGTTTGGTGGGCACTCATATTCATTTCATTGAACCTGTTAGTGCCCAAAAAATGGTTTGGCATCTGGGTTATCAGGATGTTATTGCTATCGGTAAACTGTTTACTACGGGTGAGCTTTACACTGATCGTGTGGTGTCTCTGGCGGGACCACAGGTTAAATCGCCACGCTTGGTACGTACTCGGTTGGGGGCTGATTTGCTGGAATTGACGCAAAATCAGTTGCAAGAGGGTGAAAACCGTATTGTTTCTGGTTCCGTACTGTGTGGTGCAAAATCAGATGACGTTCGTCATTATCTTGGCCGCTTCCATACGTCAGTTTCTGTACTTGCTGAAGGCCGGGAAAAAGAGCTGTTTGGTTGGATTGCGCCAGGCGCTAATAAGTTCTCGATTACCCGCACCACAATCGGCCACTTCCTGAAAAAGAAACGTTTTGCTTTCTCAACCACGACAAACGGTGGGGAACGTTCTATGGTGCCAATTGGCAACTATGAGCGTGTCATGCCACTGGATATTATGGCAACTCACTTACTGCGTGACTTGCTTGCAGGTGATTCTGATAGCGCTCAGGCGCTGGGTTGTCTGGAGCTGGATGAAGAAGATTTGGCATTGTGTACCTATGTTTGCCCAGGCAAATATGAGTACGGTCCAGTACTGCGTGAAGTGCTGACGAAGATTGAGCTGGAAGGGTAATTCATGGGCCTGAAAAATTTATTTGAAAAAGTAGAGCACCACTTTGAGGCCGGTGGCAAACTGGAAAAGTATTATCCTCTCTATGAGGCAGTAAGCACCGTTTTCTATACGCCGGGCACAGTGACAAAAGGAAATGCCCATGTCCGTGATGCCATCGATCTCAAGCGCATGATGATCCTGGTGTGGCTGTCTGTTTTCCCTGCGATGTTTTGGGGCATGTATAACGTCGGGAATCAGGCAATACCAGCCCTGACTCATTTATATAATGGAGATGCCTTACAGCAGGTTTTGGCTTCTGATTGGCATTACATGCTTGCTCAGTATCTTGGTGCATCATTAACACCAGATGCAGGGTGGGGCAGTAAAATGCTGTTAGGAGCAAGCTACTTCCTGCCAATTTATGCGGTTGTATTTGTCGTGGGTGGCTTCTGGGAAGTTTTGTTTGCCATTATCCGCAAACATGAAATCAACGAAGGTTTCTTTGTTAGCTCCATTCTGTTCGCGTTGATTGTTCCACCAACACTGCCATTGTGGCAGGCGGCTTTGGGGATTACTTTCGGCGTGGTGATTGCGAAAGAGATCTTTGGTGGTACTGGTCGTAACTTCCTTAACCCGGCTTTGGCGGGTCGTGCTTTCCTGTTCTTTGCTTACCCCGCCCAGATTTCTGGTGATTTGGTTTGGACTGCGGCTGACGGTTTTTCTGGTGCAACGCCTTTGTCCCAATGGGCAACTGCGGGTAGCCACGGCTTGATAAATACCGTTACCGGTCAGCCAATCACTTGGATGGACGCTTTTATTGGTAACATTCCAGGTTCAATTGGTGAAGTATCCACTTTGATGATTTTTATCGGTGGGGCCATCATTCTGTTTTCCCGTATTGCTTCATGGCGCATCGTTGCTGGTGTGATGATCGGTATGATTGCAACGTCTTATCTGTTTAATGCGATTGGTTCTGGCACTAACCCAATGTTCGCTATGCCGTGGTACTGGCATATGGTTCTGGGAGGCTTCGCTTTTGGTATGATCTTTATGGCGACTGATCCTGTATCCGCAGCGTTTACGGATAAAGGGAAATGGGCATACGGTATCCTGATCGGTGCTACGTGCATTTTGATCAGGGTTGTAAACCCAGCGTATCCAGAAGGAATGATGTTGGCGATCTTATTCGCTAACCTGTTCGCGCCACTGTTCGATTATCTGGTCGTACAGGCCAATATTAAGCGGAGAAAAGCCCGTGGCTGATAATAAACCAAAAAATAATGATAGCATCGGCAGAACATTCCTCGTTGTTTTTGTGCTGTGTCTTGTATGTTCGATTGTGGTTGCTGGTTCAGCCGTGGGTTTGAAAGCGCAGCAGCAGGAACAGAAGCTGCTGGATAAGCAGCGTAATATTCTGGATGTGTCTGGTTTGCTAAAACCTGGTATGACAACTGAGGAAATTAAAGAAGTCTATAACAGCCGTATCCAGCCTGAATTGCTTGACTTGAAAACAGCGATGTTGAAAGAGAGTAATGGCAATTTTGACCTGAATAATGCCCTGCGCAGTGACGAAACCAGTATTGCTTTGTTACCTGAGCAAGATCTGGCGAAGATCCGCCGCCGTGCCAATATGGCGGAAATCTATCTGGTCAAAGATGAAAGCGGCAAAACGACTGAACTGGTTCTGCCAATATATGGCTCTGGCCTATGGTCAATGATGTATGCCTTTATTTCCATTGATATAGATGGTGTCACTTCTCACGGCATTACTTACTACTCTCATGGTGAAACCCCAGGTTTGGGGGGGGAAGTTGATAACCCACAATGGCGTAAGCAGTGGGTAGGTAAAAAACTCTATAACCCGCAAGGTGTTCCGGCACTTAAGATCGTCCGTGGCGGTGCAGGTGATAACCCTTACGGTGTAGATGGGCTGTCCGGAGCAACCCTGACTTCTAACGGTGTTCAGCATATGTTTGATTTCTGGCTGGGTGATAACGGTTTTGGCCCGTTCCTGAAAAAAGTACGTGAGGGAGCCTTGAAAGATGGCTGATAGTAAAGAGATAAAACGCGTCCTGCTAGGGCCGCTGTTTGATAATAACCCAATTGCATTGCAGGTTCTGGGGGTGTGTTCAGCGCTGGCTGTGACTACCAAATTGGAAACTGCGTTAGTCATGACCATTGCAGTTACCCTGGTCACAGCGTTTTCTAGCTTTTTCATTTCATTAATTCGTAACTACATCCCCGGCAGTGTGCGAATCATCGTACAGATGGCGATCATTGCGTCTCTGGTTATCGTCGTAGACCAGATCTTGCGGGCTTATGCCTACGAAATTTCCAAACAGCTATCGGTATTTGTGGGCCTTATCATTACAAACTGTATTGTCATGGGACGTGCTGAAGCTTATGCCATGAAAGCACCACCCGTTGAAAGTTTTATGGATGGTATCGGCAATGGTTTGGGCTATGGCGTCATCCTGTTGCTGGTTGGTTTCTTGCGTGAACTGTTTGGTTCAGGAAAATTGTTCGGTGTTACGGTGCTGGAATCTGTCAAGAATGGCGGTTGGTATCAACCCAATGGTTTGTTCCTGCTGGCACCGAGTGCATTCTTCATTATTGGTATGCTGATTTGGGGTTTACGGACTCTGAAACCTGCGCAGGTTGAGAAGGAGTAACAAACAAAATGGAGCATTATATTAGTTTGTTTGTCCGCGCAGTCTTTATCGAGAATATGGCGTTATCTTTCTTTCTCGGTATGTGTACGTTTTTGGCGGTATCAAAGAACGTTAAGACGGCTTTTGGCCTTGGTGTAGCTGTAACCGTTGTATTGGGCATTTCCGTTCCTGCCAATAACCTCGTCTACAATCTGGTACTCCGTGATGGAGCGCTGATGGATGGGGTGGATTTGAGCTTCCTGAATTTCATTACCTTTATCGGGGTCATTGCTGCACTGGTACAGATTCTGGAAATGATCTTAGACCGTTATGTTCCGGCACTTTACAACGCATTGGGAATTTTCCTGCCGTTGATTACGGTGAACTGTGCAATTTTCGGTGGTGTTTCATTTATGGCACAGCGTGACTATAACTTCAGTGAATCCATCGTATACGGTTTCGGTTCAGGTATGGGCTGGATGCTGGCAATTGTTCTGATGGCTGCTATCCGTGAAAAAATGAAATATGCGGATGTTCCGGCAGGTCTGAAAGGATTGGGGATCACCTTTGTCACCACCGGTTTGATGGCATTGGGCTTCATGTCCTTTTCCGGTGTGCAGCTCTAAAGGCGAGAAGAATTCATGGATATAATTATTCTAGGCGTAGTCATGTTTACCCTGATTGTGTTAGTACTAACGGCAATGATTTTGTTCGCAAAATCTAAGTTAGTGAACACCGGGGATATTAAAGTTGAAATCAATGGCGATGAGGATAAAAGTTTCTCTGCTCCCGCCGGTGATAAGTTGTTGGGTATGCTTTCCAATCAGGGGATTTTCGTCTCCTCTGCGTGCGGTGGCGGTGGTTCTTGTGGCCAGTGCCGGGTGAAAATTAAGGAAGGCGGTGGTGATATTCTGCCAACGGAACTTTCCCACATCAACAAGCGTGAAGCAAAAGAAGGCTGCCGATTGGCATGTCAGGTCAATGTTAAACAAGACCTGAAAATCGAACTGCCAGAGGAAATTTTTGGTGTTAAGAAATGGGAATGTGAAGTTATCTCCAACGATAACAAAGCCACTTTCATTAAAGAATTGAAGCTGAAAATTCCTGATGGGGAAGTGGTGCCATTCCGTGCCGGTGGTTACATTCAGATTGAATGTCCTCCCCATGTTGCCCGTTATGCTGATTATGATGTTCCACAAGAATATCGTGAAGATTGGGATAAATTTAATCTGTTCCGTTATGTCTCTGAAGTCAAAGAGCCGACGGTTCGTGCATATTCAATGGCGAACTATCCAGAAGAGCATGGCATTATCATGCTGAACGTGCGTATTGCAACGCCACCACCAAGAAACCCAGATGTTGCTCCGGGTATCATGTCTTCTTATATTTGGTCGCTGAAATCAGGTGATAAGGTAACGATTTCTGGTCCGTTTGGTGAATTCTTCGCGAAAGACACGGATGCAGAAATGATCTTCATCGGTGGGGGTGCAGGTATGGCACCAATGCGTTCTCACATCTTCGACCAGCTTAAACGTTTAAACTCCAAACGTAAGATTTCCTTCTGGTATGGTGCGCGTTCTAAGCGTGAAATGTTCTATACCGAAGATTTTGATCAGTTGGCAGCAGAAAATGAGAACTTCACATGGCATGTGGCACTGTCAGATGCTCTGCCGGAAGATAATTGGGATGGCTATACAGGCTTTATCCACAATGTCCTGTATGAAAACTACCTGAAAGATCATCCAGCACCTGAAGACTGTGAATTCTATATGTGTGGGCCTCCAGTCATGAACGCTGCGGTCATTAAGATGTTGAAAGATCTTGGCGTAGAAGATGAAAACATCATGTTGGATGATTTTGGCGGTTGATGGTATACCCAATAAATTTTGGGTTGCAGCTAACATGATTTAACGATAAGCGCCCACATTTTGTGGGCGCTGCGATTTAGAAAAGCCACAATAAGTCAGAAAGAGTAAGTTATGCTGAGTAAAAAAATTATCAATTGGGGTGCATTGCTGTTTGCAACTATGATGCTGGCGGCATGTGATGGCCCTAAACAGCAAAACCTGAATGGACAGACAATGGGGACTTATTACTCCGTTAAATATGTTGCTGATTCGTCTGTACCTGCCCCAGAAGTTCTGCAAAAAGAGATTGATCGTCTGTTAGAAGAAGTGAACGATCAGATGTCCACTTATCGGCCAAATTCTGAATTGAGTCGTTTTAATCAAAGCCGTGAAGTGAATAAACCATTTCCGGTATCTGCTGCTACGGCAAAAGTTGTCAAAGAAGCTATTCGAATTAATAAACTGACAGACGGTGCACTGGATGTGACTGTTGGCCCGTTGGTAAATCTATGGGGATTTGGGCCGGAAGGACGCATTACCAAGGCACCGACGGATGAAGAATTAGATATACGCCGTGCCTGGACGGGGATCGATAACTTGTCTGTTGAAGGCAATAATCTGATTAAATCCATCCCTGAACTGTATGTTGATCTCTCTTCCATCGCCAAAGGTTATGGTGTTGATGTTGTTGCTGAATATCTGGAATCTCGTAACATCAAAAATTACATGGTTGATATTGGCGGTGAAGTTCGCACATCGGGCAACAATGGCAAGAAAAATCCATGGCGGATAGCGATTGAAAAACCATCAGACAACGGCATGGCACAGAGCGCTCAGGAGATTATTGAACCGGGCAATATGTCTGTGGCAACATCGGGTGATTACCGCAACTATTTTGAACAGAATGGCGTGCGTTATTCTCACACTATTAATCCGAAAACCGGTAGGCCGATAACGCATAATTTGGTTTCAATTACCGTGATAGCACCGACGTGTATGAGTGCTGATGGTTTTTCTACAGGTTTAGATGTATTAGGGCCAGAGAAAGGTATGGAAGTGGCTGAGAAGCTGAATATTCCGGTCTTTATGATTGTTAAAACCAAAGAAGGCTTTGAAGAGCGCTATAATACCGCTTTTAAGGCATATTTACAGAAGAAATAAGAAAGGGGGAAAGGCGATGGAAGTCTTTATTGCCACTTTTATCTTTTTCTTGCTGGCTTTTGCAGGCATGGCACTGGGCTATATTTTTAAGCGCAAAAGCATTCAAGGAAGCTGTGGTGGCTTGGGAAGTATTGGCGTAGAAAAAGTGTGTGATTGTCCTGAACCTTGTGATGCCCGCAAAAAACGTATGGCGAGGGAAACTGCCCGTCAAGCCCAGTTGGAGAAGAATCGCATTCTTTGACACTGTTTTTCCGTCAAGTAAATTTGCAGTTAAAACAAATGCCCTGCTGCCAGATAAACAGCGGGGTTGTTTGTTCAGGGATGGCTGTTCAATGCGTATTAAAAAGGTGACATTCCCTGTGGGCTTGATGCAAATAATTTTTCACTGAGCTTATTGAGATACCCAAACTTTCCGCAACTTCTTTATAACGCCAGCCCTGGAGTTGAATGAGTAGAAATGTCTGCCGGACTTTTGCCGGAAGCTCATCCAGGGTTTTATCTATCTTTTCTAACTGTTCTAACAGCATAAGTTGATTCTCAGAAGAATTTGCTGAGATTTTAGGCTGTTCACTGACATATTTCAGATAATTATCTTCCAGTTTTTTTCTGCGCCAGTAATTGGAGAGAGTTCTGCGCGCTATCGTCATTAAAAAGGCTCTTGGCTGGCGGATATTTTCAAGATCCGAAGATTGCATCAATTTGATGAAAACCTCATGAACGAGATCTTCAGCCTGATTGGGATAAACACTGTTTTGTCTGAGCCAGTTGCATAACCAATGATGGTAATCGGCATAGAGTTTCTGGGTGATTTGATTGTGCTTAAATGTGCTTTTTTGCACCGCCATAATGATATTGCCTGATAGGATATAACTGATAATAGTTATTATTTGTATTTGATAAGCGGAAGTCAATGCAGCGTTTGGAAACCTAACCCTCTTAAGGTAAGAGGGTTAGGGATTGGATGGTTAAGTGTCAGTTAGAATTGTTGTGAAATACTGAATTTGTAATTCCGGCCAATACCTGAAATCTTATCTCCTAAGTAAGGATAGTAATCACGGTTGAACAGGTTATCGATAGTGACTCGTGCTTCAAATCCTTTTATAAAAGAAGGACGCCAGCTTGCAAACAGACCGTGCAGGGCGTAGCCCTTACTTTTATGGAATGACCAAGAACCTGCGTCTGGATCTCCATCTACGGGGGATCGATCTTGTTTGCGGATAAAATCACCTTTCCATCCCATTGCCATCTGCCATTGCGGAATTTTAAACCCTAACATGGCATGTGCAGAAGTTGGCGGTATTTCTGCAATCCAAGTTTTATGCCCTAACCATGGATCACGTGGAGAAGCGTCACGCTGTCCACGAATAGTAGAGAACGAGAATTTTCCAAACAGCGTGCGGCTGTCGTAGAAGGTTTCTATTTCTAAGCCTTCAATAGTATATCCCGGTAAGTTGCGGTAATTTCCCAATGATGTTCTACATGAATTGGTTGAGCCACTATCAAGTTGGGCTTTACAGTAAATACCACGCCTTCTAAAGATCTCATCTTTACCACGGTTACGGAATAATGTGGTACGAATTTGCAGGCTATCATCTTCAAGTATTAAGTTATCGAAATCGAGAATTGCACCGAGGCGTATTCCTGCCATTCTTTCAACGGCAAGATCGCGGCTGGAGCCTCTAAGGTTACTATTGCTCCCTTGTACCTCATATTGTTCATCGACTATTGGAGCACGCCATGTACGGCTGATATCTGCAAACAATGAAAGGTTTTTATTGGTTTGCCACAGAATGCCTAAATGAGGTGACCAACCAGTATAGGTTACATTGCTATAGTCATGATTAACTTCTGGTGATGCATCGTTATATACGGATGCGTTATTTTCTTTCCCCCTATTTTTGACATGATCATAGCGAACACCCGGCGTGACGGTGACGCTGCCTATTTTCAGGGAATCTTGAATATAGAAGCTGTAAGCTAATTGAGTTCCAGCAGGCATATAGCCTGGTTGATAATAACCATAGTTATAGTTTTTATTCTTTATTTTGCCTTTATCGAACATCAGTACATTACGTTCGTTTTTATGCCAACGGGTTCCCACCAATAATTCATGTTCAATGATACCTGTTGAGAATATGCTTTTATTGTTGATATCAACCAGATTATCGGTGTAATCAACCCAGCTTTTATTACCCATTAATACACTGAAATAGGAGGAAGCATTTTCTGGGCGACTATCGTCTTGTTTGGTTTTGGAATACGCATAGAGCATCGTCAGGTTTAGCCATGGATTATTTTCTGGTGCGATATTCCATTTGGCAGTGTAGTTTTGATCAATTTGATCACGAAAGACCAATTTTCTTTTCCAGGCGCCATCCCAACCGTATTGCTTTACATCAAGGGCTGATGGAACGGCAATCTTACCTCGTTTAGCCGCCCAAGGCTGCCAGCCATCCGATTCAGATCGCATAGCGGACAGACTAATCGTATGAGCGTCACTGGGATAAAAGTTGGTTTTCAATAAATAAGATGTTTGGTTGTTTTGTGAAAACTCAAAACGTGTGCCATCAGGGAGTTTAATATTGTGTCCATCCCGCTTGCTTACATAAAGCAACCCATCAGCAAAGCCGTTAGGATCTCTGCCGTATATTGCGCCACTATTGATCCACTGCCTGTCATTCGTATGGTAGCTTTGTTTAACAAAGCCACCCCAATTCTCATCAGGACGCAGTAAGTCATTCGCATCTTTTGTCACGAGTTTGACAGAACCACCAAATCCACCATTACCGTTGAGTAAATTGTGTGGCCCTTTATCAACTTCGACCCGTTTGATTAATTCAGGCTCAATAAAGATGGAACCCTGCATATATTTCTCGAATCCTTTTGGTGCATCGTCCAGCGTGATTTTGATATCTTCCTGGTCTCCCATTCCCCAGATATTCAGCGTTTGTCCACCAGGGCGCGGGGAGCCTGACATTGAAACACCAGGGAGTTGGTCGAGTAACTGAGCAACATTGTCGGCTTGAGTGCGGTCAATATCCTCCTTTTTGAGCACTGAACTTCCTGCATTGGTGCTGTTGTGTAAACTTTTAACAACGGAAAGTGTGGGTAATTTTATCACCTCATTTTTCTTTTCAGATTTTTGTTCTTTGAGATCTTCAGTTGCGTAAACAGCGCTGGAGAATGCCGCTCCCAATACTAATGTACCGGTTAAAATTTTCTGAACCATGGTAGCGATTGGGCGTTTTTCTAATTTTTGACTATTATTTGCCATAAATTTCCTGAAATGTGATCAAATGAAATACTTTCAAAGTAATAAGTCACCTGAGAAATTAAAAAAGGTAAATAAAAATGAGAATTATTTTTGTTTGCTTGGGGTTTTGGGAAGCATACCATACGATGATGAGGTTTATCCCATGGATAGTGAGATTTTTGGCATTGAAATTTAAGTTCAATTTCCTTACGTACAAGGGGGTCGTCAATGAAGAAAAAGATTCTTGGTTCTCTGATCTTGGCTGCTATCGTAGCCTTGCTCGCTGGCTGTGATGACGCATCTAAAAAAGCGGAAGATCCGGGCCAGCAAACTGAAAAAAGCGCACAGGAGATAAAGGAAAACGCTTCGCGCGAAGGCCATAGTTTGGTTGATAAATCGAATGAAGTTGCTGAACAAATGAAATCCAAGGTAACGGATATACAGAGTCAAGCGACTAAAACAGCGAATGATGTGATGGAGGCGATGAAAGCGAAAACAGATGATATCCAGCATCAGGCTAATGATAAACTCGATCAGCTTTCAGATACTATGAAGTCGAAGACGGAAGAAATAAAGTCTGAGGCTGATAAAAAGGCAGATGACTTAATTAATCGTCTTAAAAGTAATGATCTTAAAGGTGACAGTGATAAAAAAGAGGAAAATTAATTTATCTTCTTACTTCAATATATTATTGGTATAAAGTGGATTGCATCATAAGGGTGATCTAACAAGGGTCGCCCTTATTATTTGTAACTTAAATCGAGTCTTGATTTATTATTTTGGCTTGACTTACTTATCTATTTAAAAGTAGGTTGTGGATAGATTTTGTAAATTATAATCAGGATATAATAATGAAAATAAAGTACAGCATAGGAAGACAAAATCCCGAATTAATTCAGCAAGCATTTGCCATTCGCAAACAAGTATTTACGGATGAACAGGGATTTGATGCAGAGATTGATATTGATGAATATGATGATATTGCTTTGCATGTGGTGGTATTTGATGGTGAAAAATCAATAGGGGTATTACGGGCGATCCCGAAAGATAATAACATGCTCAAAGTTGGACGTGTTGCGGTATTGAGGTACTATCGCGGGCAGGGAATAGGTCGTAAAGTTATGGAATTTATTGAAGATTATGGCAGGAAAAATAACATTGAGACTATCGTTCTATCTGCACAATGCCATGCCCAGCCATTTTATGAAAGCCTTGGTTATCAGGCCCAAGGTGGAATTTATTTGGAAGAAGGTGCAGAACATATCTTTATGACTTTGAATTTAATATCGTAACAAGATAATTATTACTATTCGTAATATAAATACGGGAAAGATGAGTGTTCAAATAATATTGCTTGAATATCTCAATTTCCCGTATTAGTGATTTATTCAGTTTTTGTGAGAATAAATTGATTGATCAACTGTTTTTACTCATTGCCGGACAGGAACATCACTGGCAACATAATATTTTGCCTGACTGCGGGGCAGAGGAGAAATTCCCCTGATTTTATCAGCAATTTTTTCAGCCATCATAATTGTTGTAGCATTTAAATTACCGGTAATAATTATTGGCATAATAGAGGCATCAATAACACGTAGATTTTCAATGCCATGCACTCGTCCTTGACCATCCACGACCGCCATTTCATCTGTTCCCATTTTGCAACTGCATGATGGGTGAAATGCGGTTTCGGCATGTTGACGAATAAAGGTATCTAACTGCTCATCTGATTGATTTTCAACACCTGGGCTGATTTCACGTCCACAATATGGCGCCAGTGCAGGTTGCGCCATTATTTCCCGTGTAATGCGAATAGCAGCACGGAACTCCTGCCAATCTTGTTCTGCTGACATGTAGTTGAATAAAATACTGGGATGCTGACGAGGGTCTCGCGATTTAATTTTTACCCGACCACGGCTTGGGGAACGCATAGAGCCTACATGGGCCTGAAAACCATGTTGATTGATGGCATTACTGCCATTGTAATTAATGGCAACAGGCAGGAAATGAAATTGAATATTTGGCCAGGCAAATTTTTCATCGGTACGAATAAAGCCACCTGCTTCAAATTGATTGCTGGCACCAATACCTGTTCCTTTGAATAGCCATTCAGCACCAATTTGAGGTTGGTTATACCATTTCAATGCGGGATAGAGGGAAATGGGTTTGAGGCATTCATACTGCAAGTACATTTCAAGGTGATCTTGCAAGTTTTGCCCAACACCTGGTAAGACATGCACCGCAGGAATACCAAGCTCGTTTAATACTTCTTCGGGGCCAATACCTGAACGTTGCAAAATCTGTGGAGATGCGATCGCACCGGCGCAGAGTAAAACTTCTTTACGCGCTTTTGCCTGGGTTAAATCTGAGCTATTGCCTTGATAAAAATTGACGCCAACGGCTGCTTTTCCTTCAAATACGAGGGTATCCGTTAACGCATGAGTCATGATAGTGAGATTGGAGCGTGAACGTGCTTGATCCAGGTAACCGCGGGCTGTACTGGAGCGGCGTCCTTGAGGGGTAACGGTGCGATCCATCGGCCCAAAGCCTTCTTGCTGATAGCCATTCAGATCGTCAGTACGTGGATAACCAGCCTGGACACCGGCTTCTACCATCGCGTGAAAGAGTTCATTGTTTCCTGCCTTGGGTGTTGTGACACTGACAGGCCCGTCTGCACCATGATACTCATTTTCGCCAATATCCCTTGACTCAGCTTTGCGAAAATAGGGTAAGCAATCAAGATAAGTCCAGTCTTCCAGACCAGATAGTGTTGCCCAATGATCAAAATCCAGCGCATTGCCACGGATGTAGCACATGCCATTGATGAGTGAAGATCCACCCAGCCCCTTACCGCGCCCGCATTCCATGCGCCGGTTATTCATATAGGGTTCGGGATCGGTTTCATAAGCCCAGTTATAACGGGTTCCCTGCAAGGGATATGCCAGCGCTGCTGGCATTTGAGTACGGAAGTCGAATCGGTAATCTGGCCCACCTGCTTCCAGCAGCAGGACAGTCACATTGGCATCTTCCGTTAAACGAGTTGCAAGCACGTTACCCGCTGAACCAGCACCGATAATAATGTAATCAAAAACCATTGTTATCTCCTCTGTTTCAGGCGTGGATTAAAATAGGGATTCAAAATTGCCTAATTCCACCTGTATTGATTTGGTTTGTGTGTAATTTTGTAGTGTGACCAGCCCATTTTCCCGGCCAACACCAGAATGTTTATAGCCACCGACAGGCATGGCTGCCGGAGATTCTCCCCAGGTGTTGATCCAACAGATCCCGGCTTCTAGCTGGTGGATCACGCGATGTGCGCGGGAAAGATCTTTGGTGACTAATCCTGCACCCAGGCCATAATGTGTATTATTGGCACGGACAATGACTTCATCTTCCGTTTCATAAGTCAGGATAGACATCACGGGCCCAAAGATTTCCTCCTGTGTGATCAACATATCATCGGTACAGTCACTGAATACTGTCGGTGCAACAAATGCACCTTTTGCTAATTCGCCCTCCATCAGACGCTTGCCACCACAAAGCAGGCGGGCATTGCTGTTTTTACCGCTTTCGATATAGCGTAAAACAGACTCCATGTGTGGAAAGCTCACCAGCGGACCAAAGTTAGTGTTGGGATTGAGAGGTGAACCAATTCGGATGCGTTTAACACGCTCAAGAATTTTTGTTTCAAATTGTGGGAGCAGTGCCCTGGGGACAAAGACTCGTGTTCCGTTCGTACACACCTGACCTGAACTGAAAAAGTTTGCCATCATGGCAATATCAGCAGCACGATCCAGATCGGCATCATCAAAAATGATCAGCGGGGATTTGCCACCTAATTCCATCGTGACTTCTTTTAGGGTGGAAGCGGAAGCATTTGCCATCACCTTTTTGCCGGTCACAATCCCGCCGGTAAAAGACATTTTGGCGATTTTAGGGTGAACAGTCAGATAATGTCCGACTTCATGACCGGCTCCGGTTAACACATTGAAAACACCATCAGGCAAACCGGCTTCAGTATAGATTTCAGCCAACTTCAAAGCGGTAAGGGAGGTGACTTCACTGGGTTTAAAAATCATGGCATTGCCGGCAGCCAGAGCGGGTGCTGATTTCCAGAGGGCAATTTGGATAGGGTAGTTCCATGCGCCGATGCCTGCTACGATCCCCAATGGTTCACGGCGTGTATACACAAAAGAAGATTCACGTAATGGGATCTGCTGACCTTCAAGGGCTGGAATTAAGCCAGCATAGTATTCCAGTACATCGGCACCCGTGACGATATCAACCTGCCGGGTTTCAGAAAGGGGTTTGCCGGTATCCAGTGTTTCCAATTCAGCCAGTTCATCATTGTGTTCACGCAAGATGTTCACCGCCTTGTGTAAGATCCGTGAACGTTCCACCGTGGTCATGGCTGCCCAGATTTTCTGTCCTTTATGGGCACTTTCAACTGCTAGATCAACATCTTGTTTTGTCGCAGACTGAAATTGAGCAATAACTTCACCATTAGCTGGGTTAATTGCGTCAAAAATTGTATTATCAGGATTGGTGCTATCAACATAAGCACCGTGGATATAAAGTTTTTGTAATCCAAAATGAGCCATAGATTCTCCTTAAGAGTCTATCCATTAGGTGATAAGTCAGAACTTATCAGATGCTCCGAGTTTCTGTTCGATATAATCGATAGTAATTTTGAATGTCCCTGCTATATCAAAAGGCTTCCTGCTTAATGCACTTCGCAGCCAAATGCCGTCAATCAATGCAGCAAGACCTTGTGCAGCTAGCCGTGCTTCTGCTTTTGGCATGGCACGTTTAAATTCAACACACAGATTGGAATGCAAACGGCGTTCATTGACTTGTTGTAACCGATACAGGTTTGGTTGATGCATACTACTCGCCCAGAATGCTAACCAGGTTTTCATTGCTGCGCTGTTGATCTGGCTGGGATCAAAATTGCCTTCGACAATGGCTTTCAACCTTTGCGTGGGAGTTGCGTTATCTAGCAAGCGTAATCGGCGTGCTACAGCCATTCTCAGCTGATGTAATAGATAACGCATGGTAGCTTCCAATAAGCCGTCTTTGTCCTTGAAATAGTGGCTGATAATTCCGTTGGAAACCCCCGCTTTTCGGGCTATTTGCGCAATAGTTGCTTCCTGCATTCCAACTTCATTCACAACGATTAATGTTGCATCAATGAGTTGCTGTTTTCTTATCGACTGCATTCCAATTTTGGGCATGATTTTATGCTCAGAAAATCAATTATTCGGACAGTATTAAACTTTTTTTTAATTGAATATTCAATCAAAATTAAATATGTTTTATCACAATAATTTTACAATGAGGGAGTGAATTTGTTTAAGATATCTTAAATTTTATATTTAATTCAATATGTTATATGAATTATGCTTTTCATCTGTTTTAATGCTATTAATTTCAGGAACTGCCTATGAATACACAAGACAGTCCAAAAAACACCCAGAAGGACACCCTGAATTCTGTCGTTTTTTTCACCTCTGCCGGACTGATTATTGCATTTTCTTTGTTCACTATTTTTTTCACAGATGCAACCAGTGTTTGGATAAAAAATACACTGAATTGGGTGTCTAAAACTTTTGGTTGGTACTATTTATTGGCCGCGACACTTTACATTGTGTTTGTTGTTTTTGTTGCGGCTTCCCGTTTCGGTTCAATCAAATTGGGACCGGAGCAATCTAAGCCGGAATTCAGTTTGCTGAGTTGGGCGGCAATGCTGTTTGCTGCTGGGATCGGCATTGATTTGATGTTTTTCTCGGTGGCTGAACCTGTTACGCAATATATGCGACCGCCAACGGGTCAAGGGGAAACCATTGAAGCAGCTCGTCAGGCGATGGTGTGGACACTGTTCCACTATGGCCTGACGGGCTGGTCTATGTACGCTTTGATGGGAATTGCACTGGGATATTTTAGTTATCGTTATAATTTGCCCCTGACTATCCGCTCGGCACTTTATCCTATTTTTGGTGACCGCATTAAAGGATTAATCGGTCATACTGTGGATATTGCAGCCGTAATAGGGACCATTTTTGGTATTGCAACGACGCTGGGAATTGGGGTTGTGCAGTTGAATTATGGTCTGAAAGTACTTTTCGGATTACCGCAAGGATTGGGGGTTCAGGGAGGATTGATATCATTATCTGTGGTGATAGCCATTATCTCTGTCACTTCTGGAGTAAACAAAGGCATTCGATTTTTGTCTGAATTAAATGTCCTGCTGGCTCTTGGCTTGGTTTTGTTCATTTTGTTTATGGGCGATACCGAATTCCTGCTTAACGGATTAGTGCAGAACGTCGGGGATTATATCAGCCGTTTTATGAGCATGACACTGAACAGTTTTGCATTTGAACGCCCAACTGAATGGATGAATAACTGGACGCTGTTTTTCTGGGCATGGTGGGTGGCCTGGTCGCCGTTTGTAGGGTTATTCTTAGCGCGTATTTCCCGTGGCAGAACCATTCGTCAGTTTGTTATGGGAACATTAGTCATTCCATTTGTTTTTACACTGCTGTGGCTATCGATTTTTGGTAACAGTGCGTTGTATGAAATTCTGCATGGTAATCGTCAACTGGCTGAGACCGTGCTACAACACCCAGAACAAGGTTTTTATAATTTGCTGTCACTTTATCCGGCATTCACATTCAGTGCTTCTGTGGCTACCATTACCGGACTACTGTTTTATGTCACATCGGCCGATTCTGGCTCGTTAGTGTTAGGAAATTTCACCTCTAATCTGAGTGATATTAATAATGATGCACCGAATTGGTTGCGTGTTTTTTGGTCTGTGGCAATTGGCGTATTAACGTTAGGTATACTCATGACGGATGGTATTTCTGCTTTGCAAAATACCACGGTCATCATGGGGCTTCCTTTTAGTTTTGTGATCTTCTTTGTGATGGCGGGGCTATACAAGTCTTTGCGGGTGGAAGATTTCCGTAAAGCCAGTTCACTGCAAAATACCTCACCCACTCTTATGCATGACAATGGTTCATTGAACTGGAAGCAGCGTTTGAGCCGTATGATGCACTTTCCTGGTACGAAAAACACTCAGCGAATGCTGGATATGGTGTGCCGCCCCGCGATGTTAGAAGTGGCTAAAGAGTTAGTTGTGCGTGGTGCAAAAGTTCAGTTTAATGCACTGCCAGCCAAAGAGGACAAGCGGCTGAATCCATTAGAATTGATTGTTAATTTAGGTGATGAACAGAATTTTATCTATCAAATCTGGCCGCAACGCTATTCTGTGCCTGGATTTACCTATCGAGCGAGGGCGGGCAAGTCTCACTATTATCGGTTGGAGACTTTTCTGATGGAAGGAACTCAGGGCAATGATTTGATGGACTATACGAAAGAGCAAATCATTAGCGATATTCTTGACCACTATGAAAAACATCTGAATTTTATTCACTTGAACAGAGAAGCACCGGGGCAAACACTGATTTTTCCTAGTTGAGGATAAGTGGAAGAAAGATAAGTGGAATATAGTAGAGAATAAGAGTAGCTGATAAAAAATCGTCTGTGTTATAGGAAGTGACAGGCGATTTTTTTACTAAAATAAATCATGTATTGATTTTATCATTCAATCTTGACGGGAGTTGAGTACATGTTTGCATTCGGAAAAATCAACGCGTTGAATTTTTGCTGAAAAATTAGCTAGAGTTTCATGATCTCTTTCTGTATATTTATACAGTTGTTTGGCATGGGGAGAGCAGATGCGAAAAATTATTCATATTGATATGGATTGCTTTTTTGCTGCCATCGAAATGCGGGATAATCCTTCCCTTCGCGGTATTCCGGTTGCAGTTGGCGGGAGCGCTGATCGAAGGGGGGTAATTAGCACGGCAAATTACCCTGCCCGTCGTTTTGGGGTGCATAGTGCGATGTCCACCGCCATGGCATTAAAGCTTTGCCCCCAATTGAAAGTTATTCCTGGCAGAATGGCGCATTATAAAGAAATATCTCAACATATCCGCCAAATTTTTTCCCGTTACACTGAATTGATTGAACCTCTTTCTTTAGATGAAGCCTATTTGGATGTGACGAATTGCCATTATTGTCATGGTTCTGCCACGTTGATTGCTCAAGAAATTCGTCAGATAATTTTTGATGAATTGCAGTTAACCGCTTCCGCAGGCGTTGCACCCGTCAGGTTTTTAGCCAAAATTGCTTCTGATATCAATAAACCCAATGGGCAATATGTTATTTCTCCTGAACAAGTAGAGGCTTTTGTTAACTCATTGCCATTACGCAAAATTCCTGGTGTCGGAAAAGTCACAGCCAAGCGTTTATCAGACATGGGATTGGAAACCTGTTCTGATGTGCAACGTTATGACAAGCTGACACTAATAAAAAGTTTGGGTAAGTTTGGATTGTCACTTTGGGAACGCTGTCACGGTATTGATGAAAGACCAATTACACAGGAACGCTTGCGTAAATCGGTTGGGGTAGAAAGAACTTTGGCGCAGGATATCCATCAATGGCATGAATGTGTGGAGCTGATTGAAAAACTTTATCCTGAACTGAAAAAACGGCTAGAAAAGGTAAAACCCGATCTCCGCATTGCCCGTCAAGGTATCAAATTAAAGTTTGATAATTTTCAATTGACGACACAGGAACATGTCCATCCTATGTTGGATAAACTCGATCTGATTCAAATAGCAAAACGGGCCTGGGAAACACGCAGGGAAGGGCGAGGAGTCAGGTTGGTTGGGCTGCATGTGACATTACAAAACCCACAACTGGAGCGTCAGCTTTTATTGGAATGGTAAGATGTAAAGAACGAAGTCTCCCCCACAATCAGATGGCAGGGGAGAGGCAATATAACTTTCTATTACTCGTTAGCTGGAATAGCTTTTAGAATTGCAGTGAGTAGCTGCCAATATTGACCGACACTCTTAATATGTACTTTCTCATCAGGGGAATGGGCACCCCGAATGGTTGGGCCGATAGAAACCATGTCCATAGCAGGATACGGTTTTTTGAATAGGCCACACTCTAAACCAGCGTGGATCACCATAATATTCGGCGTTTTATCGAAGAGTTGGTGATAAGTTTCGCGTACTAAATGCATGATTGGAGAATTGGCGTCAGGCTGCCAGCCTGGATAGCTGCCACTTGCCACGGTTTCTGCTCCAGACAGTTTTGCCAGAGAATGCAACATTTCAGCAACGTACACCTTGCCACTTTCAATAAGTGAACGGATCAGGCAGATAATTTCGACTTTCTCTTCGTCCATGGTGACAACGCCTACGTTCAGTGAAGTTTCTACAACACCTTTGGCAACATCACTCATACGAATAACACCATTCGGCATGCTATTGAGCATGGATATAAAGCGAGCCTGGCAATCCATTGTTAGCGTTTGTGATGGTGCTTCGGTTTCATCTAACAAGAGAGTGAGGTTATGTTCAACCACGGAGTATTCGTTTTTCAATGTCTCCAGATAGCTGTCTTTTATTTGACAGAGTTTTTCAACTTTATCAGCAGGAACAGCAATCACGGTAGAACCTTCACGAGGAATGGCATTGCGCAGGGTTCCACCTTGCAGATGAATTAATTTCAGACCCAACTCATCGGAATACGCAGCTAGGAAACGAGCCAGTAATTTGTTGGCATTACCCAATCCAAGATGAATATCGCCACCAGAGTGACCACCTTTTAATCCCTTAATAGTTAATTGCAGCGTTTTATAGTTAGTCGGCAGCGCTTCGCGGGACAGGCGTAAGGTGGTGAAAAAATCAATGCCACCCGCACAACCCATGTAGATTTCGCCTTCTTCTTCCGAATCGGTATTGATCAGAATATCAGCTTGCAGCCAGCCGGATTTCAAGCCGAATGCGCCATCCATACCTGTTTCTTCAGTCATGGTCAGTAAAACTTCCAATGGGCCGTGTTTAACGGATTCGTCCGCCAAGACCGCCAGAGCGGAAGCCATACCAATACCGTTATCCGCGCCTAAAGTTGTACCATCAGCTGTAATCCAATCACCATCGATATAAGGGCGAATAGGATCTTTTGTGAAATCGTGTTGGGTATCGTTATTTTTCTGTGGAACCATATCAAGGTGCGCTTGCAGTACAACAGCCTTGCGATTTTCCATACCTTTTGAAGCTGGTTTTCTGATCAAAATATTACCCACTTCATCCCGCTCTACATGGAATCCTTTATTTTTTGCCCACTCAATAATATGGGATGCGAGCGCTTCTTCATGATAAGAAGGATGAGGAATGGAACAAATTTGGGCAAAAATATCCCATAAGGGTTGTGGGGATAGCGTTGATAATTCGGACACGGCGAATCTCCTGTAACTGGATCTTAGTGAGAAGAAAGTGGTAATGTTTGACATATCAGGGAATTTTTGTCATCTGCATTGACCTAATATCCATGCTATGCTTGAGAATATCATTTTATTACCAGCAATGGGCAGTAAGAATGAGGGCTTACCTTGTTTTTACTGGTTTTTGTTGGTTCAAATCACTATAATCTCGCGCAACCTTTTTTCCGCAAAAACACTTTTCTGAAATATTCTTTATTTAGTTTCCAGGATCTAATTTTATGAGTGAAAAATATGTTGTAACGTGGGATATGTTGCAAATACATGCCCGTCAATTGGCGCAACGTTTACTTCCCGTAGAACAGTGGAAAGGCATTATTGCCGTTAGCCGTGGTGGCCTTGTTCCGGGAGCGTTACTGGCTCGTGAATTGGGCATTCGCCATGTCGATACTGTCTGCATTTCCAGCTATGATCACGATAATCAGCGCGAGTTGAAAGTGTTGAAAAAAGCAGAAGGTGACGGCGAAGGGTTTATTATCGTTGATGATCTGGTTGATACCGGAGGCACTGCCCAGGCAATCCGTGAAATGTATCCGAAAGCTCACTTTGTAACAATTTTTGCTAAACCCGCCGGTCGCCCTCTCGTGGATGATTATGTTATTGACATTCCCCAAAACACATGGATTGAGCAGCCATGGGATATGGGAGTCGTGTTTGTTCCACCAGTTTGTGAAAAGCAGTAAGATTTTTCTTTTGTCATGACGAAACAAAACCTTTCAGAATCGCTGTTTAAGCCTCGGTTTAAACATCGGGAAACTTCTACACTGGTGAAATATACTCGCCCACAATCTGTAACTACCAGTGATAGTATGCTTGGTGGGGAGCGCCGCGAGCGTTGGTATCGTATGATTAATTGGCTCGCTTGGATCTGGAGGGGAGTCAATCCGCTAGAAATTCAAGATGTCCTCAGTCGGATTGCTGTGACAGATGCCGAACGCAGCACTGAACATTTGTTGGATACTGTGGTCGGCTATCGGAAAGGAAACTGGGCATTTGAGTGGTCTCAGCAGGCAATGTACTGGCAACAGGAAGCGTTGCATACTGAAGAGACGGAAAAAGCCGGAGCATGTTGGTTAAAGGCTGCAACGCTATATAGTATTGCAGCTTATCCTCATTTACGCGGTGATGAACTGGCAGATCAGGCCATTGTGCTGGCTAATAAAGCCTATGAAAACGCGGCACGTTTTTCTGACTATGAATTAAAAAAACTGGAATTCCAGCTGGAAGGGGGTAAAAGTGTTACTGGGTTATTGCACTTGCCTTCCCATATACAGGGGCCTTGTCCAACGATATTAGTTTGTGCCAGCCTTGATAATGTCCAGAGTGATTGCTGGCGGTTGTTTCGTGAACATTTCTCGCCTCTTGGTTTTGCCATGTTAACGCTGGATATGCCTTCTGTTGGTTATTCCGCTAAATTTACCTTGACGCAGGATACATGTGTACTTCATCAACAAGTTTTACAACAACTAAATAGCGTGCCGTGGATTGATCATACCCGTGTAGGTGTATTTGGTTTTCGTTTTGGGGCAAATATCGCGGTTCGGCTTGCTTATCTGGAGCCGAAACTTATTAAAGGAGTATCGGTGGTAGGCCCGATTGTGCATGAATTACTGCATGATGAAAAATTACAGCAGAAAATTCCGTCAATGTATATCGATGTCTTGGCCAGTCGCTTAGGGATTTATCACGTTGATGAAAAGAGATTGCGTTCAGAATTAGCGTGTTATTCGTTGAAGAATCAAGGGTTATTGGGCCGTCGTTGTACTGTACCCATGTTTTCGGTGTATTGGGAAGATGATATTTTCAGCCCAAGGAAAGACTCGAAGTTGATTGCTATGTCATCAATAGAGGGTTCAGTACGAGCTATTCCTGCAACATCAGTTTATAGTGGTTTTAATAAGGCATTACACGAAATACGTGTATGGTTGAAAGATAAAGTTTTATAAAACAAAATTTATAACTTGATATTTTTTAATCGTTTGATACAAAGGTGTTCTGTATATAAGGAGACCTTGGTATGACTTTACCTGTAAGTTATTCTAAAAATAGGTTGTTAAAGCGTTTTTCTGCATTAGGGCCGTATGTACGTGAATTAAAGTGCCAAAACGGTTATTTTTTCTTCGACTGTTTGGCCGTTTGTGTCAGTGCCAAAGCGGCCCCGGAAAAACGTGAATTTTGGGGATGGTGGTTAGAGCTGGAAGAGCAGGATCAAGGTTTTGTTTATCACTATCAGATAGGCTTGTTTGATAAGCAGGGTGAATGGAATATCATGAATATCAAAAAAAAGGCCGATCTTGAGCATCTTGAATCAACACTACAGGCATTCCACAAACGTCTGGTTGATTCTTTTGCAACTCTCAAACTGACATTGATCCCATCTGAGAATACCGTCACCCTGCAAACGCAAGTGATAGCGTGATTTTGTTTTTAACCTGCTTTTGCTAAATTTTGCGTTATGTCAGTTGGCATAACGCTTCTCTCCTGTTAAAACTGAACGTTGTTTTTTTAAAAATTGTTTTTTCAAATTAACTGTAATGGCAGAAATATGATGAATGGCAGCCAAACATTGGTTGTAAAACTGGGAACGAGTGTTTTGACCGGTGGCTCTTGTCGTTTGAATCGTGCCCATATTGTGGAACTGGTTCGTCAATGTGCTCAACAGCATGAAAAAGGTCACCGTATTATTATTGTGACTTCTGGTGCGATTGCCGCTGGGCGTGAGCACTTAGGATACCCTGATCTTCCGGCAACTATTGCTTCAAAACAATTGCTGGCAGCCGTTGGGCAAAGTCGCCTGATCCAATTGTGGGAGCAGCTTTTCTCTATTTATGGTATTCATGTTGGGCAAATGCTCCTGACCCGCGCAGATTTAGAAGATCGTGAACGCTTTCTGAATGCAAGAGATACCCTTCAGGCTTTGCTTGATAATCACATCGTTCCCATTATTAATGAAAATGATGCCGTTGCGACAGCAGAGATTAAAGTGGGTGACAATGACAATCTTTCTGCACTGGCTGCTATTTTGGGTAGTGCAGATAAGCTATTGCTTCTGACAGATATAGCAGGGCTTTATACCGCAGATCCTCGTAGTAACCCTGATGCAAAATTGATCTCTGAGGTGCATGACATCAGTGATGAGCTGAAAATGATGGCCGGGGACAGTGTTTCGGGATTAGGGACGGGAGGAATGGCAACAAAACTTCAGGCGGCAGGTGTGGCAGGGCGTGCTGGAATTGATGTCATTATTGCTGCGGGTAATAGGCCGGATGTTATTGCTGATGTTATTACAGGAAAGTCGGTTGGAACACGCTTTCATGGCCTGGCTAGCCCAATGGAAAACCGTAAGCGTTGGATTTTTGGGGCACCTCCGGCAGGGGAAATTATTGTCGATCATGGTGCAGAAGCGGCGATTATTGGGAAAGGCAGTTCGTTGCTGCCAAAAGGGATCAAAAACGTTAAAGGTGATTTTTCCCGCGGTGAAGTTATTTGTATCCGTAGCTTATCGGGCAAAGATTTGGCTCATGGCGTGTGCCGTTACAACAGTGATGCATTACGCCTGATTGCAGGCCATCATTCACAGCAAATTAGCCAGATATTAGGTTATGAATATGGCGCTGTTGCGGTTCACCGTGATGATTTGATCGTAATTTAATGCATTGATCGTGAGTTAAGGATTTCACCATGCTAGAGCAGATGGGAAAAGCAGCCAAAGCAGCATCGTGGCAGTTGGCGCAATTGAGTACCAACCAGAAAAACCAAGCGTTGAATCACATTGCTGATTTGTTGGAGACGGAGATTGAAGTGATTCTTGCTGCCAACCAGCAAGATATGAAGCAAGCCCGCGAACAGGGAATGAGTGCAGCACTACTCGATCGGTTATTACTGACACCGGAACGGCTGAATACCATTGCCAATGACGTGCGCCAAGTCTGCCGTTTGGCTGATCCTGTAGGGCAAGTTATTGATGGGCAATTATTGGATAATGGATTGCAATTGAGCCGTCGCCGAGTTCCATTGGGCGTGATTGGCGTGATATATGAAGCCCGCCCCAATGTTACCATTGATGTGGCGTCGTTATGTCTGAAAACGGGTAATGCAGTGATATTGCGTGGTGGCAAAGAAACTCACCATACAAATCAAGCGATGGTTAAAGTCATCCAGCAGGCATTGGAACAAAGTGGATTGCCGGCAGCTGCGGTTCAGGCTATCAATAAACCTGATCGTGAATTGGTGGCTGCATTGCTGAAAATGGATCGTTATGTCGATATGTTGATCCCTCGAGGCGGGGCTGGGTTACATAAATTGTGCCGGGAACAATCGACTATTCCCGTGATTACTGGCGGTATTGGCGTTTGTCATACATTTGTGGATGAAACCATCAATATTGAAAAAGCACTGGAAATCATTACTAATGCGAAAGTCCAGCGTCCAAGTGCCTGTAATTCACTGGAAACATTATTGGTGCATGAAAAAATAGCAGCCGATTTTCTGCCAGTTTTGAGTACCAAAATGAAAGAGCAGAGCGTGATATTACACGCAAGCAAATCAGCAATGACATTGCTGAAAGATGGCCCTGCAACTGTCGTTGAAGTGGCAGAGGAAGATTACTGTGATGAATGGTTATCTTTAGATATGAATGTGGAAATTGTTAGCGATATCGATCGAGCTATTGAGCACATTCGTACTTATGGCACAGCCCATTCCGATGCGATACTGACGGAATCTTTGCAGCAAGCTGATTACTTTGTACGCCATGTGGATTCAGCCGCAGTATATGTAAATGCCAGCACGCGCTTTACTGATGGCGGACAATTTGGTTTGGGGGCTGAAGTGGCTGTCAGTACTCAGAAATTACACTCCCGAGGCCCAATGGGACTTGATGCACTGACAACGTATAAGTGGATCGGTTATGGTGATTATTTGCCTCGTAGTTGACCATATCCTACTTTAATTAGATTTTATTGAACTATGTTGGGTCACACTTAAATTTTCAGTGTGACTTTTTAATCCATCAAAAATACCTTTTTACACTAGTGTAAATATTTAGTGACTACACTCTGTGTTTAGGCTTAATTTTATAGACTCTTCGGGAAAACAACGAAATGAAACAAACTCTATTCATCGTAGGTGCACGAGGTGCAGGGAAGACGACAATAGGTAAGTTGTTGTCTGAAGCGCTGTCGTATAAATTTATTGACACCGATGAAAGTATTCAGACCATGAGTAAAATGACGATAGCTGATCTTGTTGAACAATATGGCTGGGAACATTTCAGAAAATTAGAAAGCCAAACGTTGAAAGCAGTTAGCCAAAGTGAACGTATCATTTCAACAGGTGGAGGAATGGTGCTGTCGCTTGAGAATCGCCAGTATATGCAACAAAATGGTATTGTGATTTATTTACAGGCATCCGCAGAAGTTTTGAGTCAGCGATTATCTCTTAACCCAGAAAATTCACAGCGTCCCAGTCTGACAGGGAAGTCCATTATAGAAGAAATGGAGGGAATATTGGTTGAAAGAGAGCCGCTATACCAAGAGTGTGCCAATTTCATCGTTGATGCCAATCTCGCAACAGAAGATATCGTATCTCACGTTAAATCTTATATTTTAAACCAGAAAAACAAACGAATTTGATATATCAACGGCGTTTAAGTTTATTTTCTAACTGACAGGGAAATCTGATATAACAAATCGCCCATACAACTTATAGTATCGTTCTATTTACTCACTTTAATTTTATTAATTATATTTGAGATATGGATATGCTCTTAAATTTTATTCGATTACTTATTCGTGTACTCTTCAGGGTTACCATTGAAGGTGATACCAAACAGTTACAACAACACACCAAATGCATTATTACTCCCAATCATGTTTCATTTCTGGATGGCCTGTTAATTGGGCTATTCCTGCCGATAAAGCCTGTATTTGCTATTTATTCTAATATTGCAACTCGCGGCTTTCTCAAATTTATCAAATCTTATGCGGATGTTGTACCTTTGGATCCTAATAACCCAATGGCAGTCAGGACATTGGTTAAAGAAGTGGAGAAAGGGCGTCCGATTGTGATTTTCCCTGAAGGGAGGATCACCGTAACTGGCTCCCTTATGAAAATTTATGATGGTGCCGCTTTTATTGCCGCGAAATCAGGCGCAAAAGTGGTACCAATCCGAATTGAGGGGGCAGAACAAACGGTTTTTGGTCGGTTAAAAGGCATTGTGAAGCTGCATTGGTTCCCGAAAATCACCCTCAAAATTTTACCTGCCGTTGATCTGCCAATGCCGGATGCACCTGATTCAACAACACGTCGTCGTTTAGCAGGAGAACATCTCCACGCTATTATGATGGATGTGAGAATGCAGACGCGCCCAAAGGAGACGTTATTCAGCGCTTACCTAACTGCACAAAAACGCTTTGGCCGTTTTAAGTTCTGTATTGAAGATGTGAATTTTAAAGAAGATAGCTATCATTCATTACTGAAAAAAATATTGGGAATTAGCCGGATCTTAGAACGCTTTACACAAGAAGGTGAACACATCGGCCTGCTGTTGCCGAATGCGACTGTGATGGCGGCTACCATATATGGTGCTTCGTTAAAAGGGCGAGTACCGGCTCTTTTGAACTATACGGCAGGAAGCCGCGGCATTAAGAATGCCATGCAGGCGGCAACCATTAAAACCATCGTAACATCCCGCCAATTTCTGGAAAAAGGACAATTGTCTCATCTGCCAGAACAGGTGACTGAAGCTAATTGGGTATATCTCGAAGATTTAAAGGACACGATCACGCGGGAAGATAAGCTTTGGATATTGTGGCATTTGATTTTCCCTTCCAAAGCCATTTTGACTTCGCAAAAGCCGGATGATGATGCATTGATCCTGTTTACGTCAGGCTCAGAAGGTGCACCAAAAGGTGTTGTTCACAGCCATACCAGCTTATTGGCGAACGTGGAGCAGATAAAAACTGTTGCTGATTTTACTCCGCTGGATCGCTTTATGTCTTCATTACCACTGTTTCATGCTTTTGGCCTAACAGTTGGTCTATTTACTCCATTAATGACAGGCAGTCGTGTATTCCTTTATCCAAGCCCCTTACATTATCGTGTCGTGCCTGAACTGGTCTATGACCAAAATTGTACCGTGTTATTCGGAACTTCGACTTTCTTAGGCAATTATGCTCGTTTTGCCCATCCTTATGATTTTGCCCGTCTGCGTTATGTGGTGGCTGGAGCAGAAAAACTGTCCGAAAACACCAAGCGAGTTTGGCAAGATAAATTTGGTATCCGTATTCTGGAAGGTTATGGGGTGACGGAGTGTGCGCCGGTAGTGGCAATCAATGTACCGATGGCGGCAAAAACGGGAACAGTCGGGCGGATCTTACCTGGTATGGAAGCCCGTTTGTTGCCTATACAGGGTATTGAAGGAGGAGGCCGCTTACAGCTACGTGGGCTAAATGTTATGAAAGGATATCTGCGAGTTGAAGCACCTGATCGTTTGGAACCACCATCTGCCGAAGACGCCGAAGGGAATAATCAAATCGGGTGGTATGATACCGGAGATATCGTTTCTATTGATGAAGAGGGTTTCTGTACGATCAAAGGACGGGTGAAACGATTTGCCAAGCTTGCAGGGGAAATGGTTTCTCTTGAAGCGGTAGAACAAATAGCTTCTCACGTTTCTACTGATGCGCTACATGCGGCTACAACCAGGAGTGATCGAAGCAAAGGCGAAGCACTGGTATTGTTCACTACAGATGCGAATCTAAATAGAAACAGAATGCTGGGAGTGGCGCGTGAAATAGGGATGCCTGAGTTGTCGGTTCCACGTGATATTCGTTATGTGAAGCAACTTCCTTTGCTTGGCAGTGGCAAACCGGATTTTGTCACCCTAAGAGAAATGGCCGAACAGGAGTAAGGAAATGGAGACACAACCTCTACTAACCCGCGGAATGAAAGCAGTATTGCTGTCACAATTTCTTTCTGCTTTTGCTGATAATGCTCTGTTCTTTGCCATCTTAGCCCAATTAAAGGCAGAGTCTTACCCTGAATGGAGTTGGCCAGCACTGCAAATTGTTTTTGTTCTGGCTTATATCATATTTGCCCCTTTTGTCGGGCAAATTGCTGATCGGTTTGCAAAAGGGCGTGTCATGCTCTTTTCTAATGGCGTCAAATTGCTTGGCGCCATCAGCATTTGTATCGATATGAATCCTTTTCTGGGATATACCTTAGTGGGAATTGGGGCAGCGGCCTATTCTCCTGCTAAGTATGGGATATTGGGGGAGTTAACAGATGGTGGGCGTTTGGTAAAAGCCAATGGCATGATGGAGGCTTCTACTATTGCAGCTATCTTGATTGGCTCAGTTGCTGGCGGTTTCCTCTCTGATGTTAGCCTGGTACTGGCATTAGGGCTTTGTGCCTTATCGTATGGTGCTGCAGTCGTATCCAATTTCTTTATACCTCGCCTGGCGGCGGCTCGTAAAGGAAAGGGTTGGAATCCCAAAAAAATGTTGGGGGATTGCATGACGGTTTGTGCTTCACTTTGGCGTAATCAGGAAACGCGCTTCTCACTGGTAGGTACTAGCCTATTTTGGGGAGCGGGTATCACGCTGCGCTTCCTGTTAGTAGCATGGGTTCCTGTTATGCTGGGGATTGATGGCAATACGACCCCTACATTGATGAATGCAGTAGTTGCGATTGGTATCATTGTTGGAGCAGGTTTAGCTGCGCGGTTTATTACATTGAAAACCGTGCGTCGCTGTATGCCTGCGGGGATCTTAATTGGGTTCATGGTCATTCTTTTTGCTACTCAGCAATCAATCATATTTTCCTACTTAATTTTGATCGTCCTTGGCGTATTTGGTGGCCTTTTTGTCGTTCCATTAAATGCGCTATTGCAAGAACATGGAAAGCATTCGATGGGGGCAGGCAAAGCCGTTGCTGTGCAAAATTTGGGCGAAAATAGTGCTATGCTGGTAATGTTAGGGCTGTATTCGGTTTCCGTTATGGCGGGAGCTTCGGTCGTTGCTGTTGGCATTGGTTTTGGTATCTTGCTTTCTTTGGCAATTGGGGGGCTGTGGATTTGGGATCTGCTTCGGAAAAATTAATTTCTTATAGAATTGAAGGCCTGTTATGGATGAAAAAATCCTGAATCAGCTTAGTATTGAACTTGGAAAGAGATTAAAACGGAAAAAATTATCCGTGACCTGTGCAGAATCTTGCACAGGGGGTTGGATAGCTAAAGTGATCACAGATATTGCGGGAAGTTCAGCCTACTTTAATCGTGGTTTTGTGACTTACAGTAATGATGCTAAGCATGAAATGCTGGGCGTCTTGCCAGAGTCATTGGCGCAATTTGGTGCGGTAAGTGAGCAGATCGTAAAAGAGATGGCTACAGGGGCATTAATTGTCGCTAAGGCCGATGTTTCTGTTGCGGTCAGCGGCATTGCTGGGCCAGAAGGAGGAAGTGAGGAAAAACCGACTGGCACAGTTTGGTTTGGGTTTGCCTTTTACGTTAATGAAAACATCCAGACTGTAACATATCGCCAGCATTTTTCGGGGGGGCGCAATGCTGTGCGTCTGCAAGCCGTCCTTTTTTCTTTGAAAACCTTATTGGATGAAATCATAAAAAATTAGCTTGATGCTGTATGATTATACAGTATAATCATACGGCACTTTGGTATCAGAAACAGTTTATCAGCAGTGAGGCAGCCCCTTCATTGCTTGCGAAGGAGTAAACATGGCTAACGATGAAAACAAACAAAAAGCACTAGCAGCAGCGCTGGGCCAAATTGAGAAACAATTTGGTAAAGGTTCCATCATGCGTTTGGGTGAAAACCGCTCAATGGATGTTGAAACCATCTCTACCGGTTCCCTGTCACTGGATATTGCATTGGGTGCGGGTGGTTTGCCAATGGGCCGTATTGTTGAAATATACGGACCAGAATCTTCCGGTAAAACAACGCTGACACTGCAAGTCATTGCCGCTGCCCAGCGCGAAGGCAGAACTTGTGCTTTTATTGATGCCGAACATGCTCTTGATCCGGTTTATGCGAAAAAACTGGGTGTAGATATTGATAATCTGTTGTGTTCTCAGCCTGATACTGGCGAACAGGCATTGGAAATCTGTGATGCCCTATCACGTTCTGGTGCGGTTGATGTGATTATTGTTGACTCTGTTGCCGCATTAACACCAAAAGCAGAAATTGAAGGTGAAATCGGCGATTCTCATATGGGCCTGGCTGCACGTATGATGAGCCAAGCGATGCGTAAGCTAGCGGGGAATTTGAAAAACTCGAATACTCTGTTGATTTTTATCAACCAGATCCGCATGAAAATTGGTGTAATGTTTGGTAACCCCGAAACGACCACAGGTGGTAATGCGCTGAAGTTCTACGCATCTGTCCGTTTGGATATTCGCCGTACTGGTTCGGTGAAAAATGGCGACGAAGTGGTTGGTAGCGAAACGCGTGTGAAAGTGGTCAAGAACAAGGTTGCTGCACCATTTAAACAGGCCGAATTCCAAATTCTCTATGGTGAAGGCATCAACACTTTTGGTGAGTTGGTCGATCTGGGTGTTAAACACAAAATGGTAGAAAAAGCAGGTGCATGGTATAGCTATAATGGTGAAAAAATTGGACAAGGTAAAGCCAATGCCACTATGTATTTGAAAGAACACTCAGAAATTGCATCCGGGTTGGATAAAAAACTGCGCGACTTATTGTTGAATAATACAGGTGAGTTCAGTAGTGCAGCTACGGATTACGTGACAGATTATGAAGACAACGGCGAAGAAGTGAATCACGAAGAGTTTTAATTACTTATTTGTCTTCCAATTCAGTCATAATACAGAACTAATTTGGCTTTTAAAAACCACATCCATATCCGGTGTGGTTTTTTTTATGCCTGTTTTCCTGGAGGAAATAAACATCCTTGAAATAGGCGTATTGAAACAGGTGTAACGAACAGACTTTCAGAAAATCTTTAGACGAATTACAATGCTGGAAAGCGAATGGATTTATATGGGATTTTACTTCTTATGGAAGACACTCTATCTTAACCCTACTTTAATTTATTCGTGAGTTGAAATGGTGACGCGATATACCACCTCAACCATTCATAGATCTGTTTTTTCAGCTTGATTTCGGGACAATTATGAGCAAAAGCACCGCTGAGATCCGTCAAGCGTTTCTTGACTTTTTTCATACTAAAGGGCACCAGATAGTACCAAGCAGCTCGTTGGTGCCAACCAATGATCCAACATTGTTGTTCACTAACGCAGGGATGAACCAGTTTAAAGATGTTTTTTTAGGATTGGATAATAGACCTTATTCTAGAGCAACAACGGCTCAGCGCTGCGTTCGTGCTGGCGGTAAACATAACGATTTAGAAAATGTGGGTTATACAGCCCGTCACCACACTTTCTTCGAAATGTTGGGTAACTTCAGTTTTGGCGATTATTTTAAACAAGATGCAATTAAATACGCATGGGAGTTATTGACCAGCGAAGAGTGGTTTAACCTGCCAAAAGAAAAGCTGTGGGTTACTGTCTATGAGACAGACGGTGAAGCTTATGACATTTGGCATAAAGAAGTCGGTGTTCCAGCAGAAAGAATCATTCGTATAGGGGATAACAAAGGTGCTCCATATGCGTCAGATAATTTCTGGCAAATGGGGGATACTGGGCCATGTGGTCCTTGTACGGAGATTTTCTACGACCACGGTGAACATATTTGGGGAGGCCCTCCAGGCAGCCCAGAAGAAGACGGTGACAGATATATTGAAATTTGGAACATCGTTTTCATGCAATTCAATCGTCATGCCGATGGCACTATGGAGCCGTTGCCAAAACCTTCCGTTGATACTGGCATGGGGCTGGAGCGTATCACAGCCGTCTTGCAACACGTCAACTCCAACTACGAGATTGACCTATTCCAAAGCTTAATTGCTTCGGTTGCAGAAGTGACAGGAGCAAGAGATCTTACCAATAAATCTCTGCGTGTTGTTGCAGACCATATTCGTGCATGTGCGTTCCTGATTTGCGATGGGGTTATTCCATCCAACGAAAACCGTGGCTATGTACTTCGTCGTATCATTCGCCGTGCTGTTCGTCATGGCAACATGTTGGGGGCAAAAGAGGCCTTCTTCTACAAGCTCGTTGCACCATTGATTAAATTCATGGGGGCGGCTGGTGAAGAGCTGAAACAGCAGCAGACTTTGGTTGAGCAGGCATTAAAAACCGAAGAAGAACAGTTTGCTCGTACTTTGGAACGTGGTTTGCAGTTGCTGGATGAAGAGCTGGCTAAATTATCTGGTGATACGCTCGACGGCGAAACCGCTTTCCGCTTGTATGATACCTATGGTTTCCCTGTTGACCTGACTGCGGATGTTTGCCGCGAACGTAATATTAAAGTAGATGAGGCTGGTTTTGATGCAGCGATGGAAAACCAGCGTCGTCGTGCTCGTGAATCCAGTGGCTTTGGTACTGATTACAATGAACTGATCAAAGTTGATGGACGTAGTGATTTTTGTGGTTATGAACATAATTCACAGCAAGCTGCTGTTATCGCTATCTTCCGCAATGGCCAAGCCGTTGAGCAAATTCACGCTGGTGAAGAAGCGATCATTGTACTTGATAAAACTGCATTCTACGCTGAATCTGGTGGACAGGTTGGTGATACGGGTAAATTGTCGTACGACAATGGTGTATTCGACGTCGTCGATACACAAAAATATGCTCAGGCAATCGGTCACATTGGTAAATTAACAAGTGGTAGTTTGAGCGTTAATCATACAGTTAATGCTGAAATTGATGTGGTACGCAGAGGTGCGATTCGTTTGAATCACTCAGCGACCCATTTGTTACATGCGGCATTACGTCAAATTTTGGGAGAACATGTTGCCCAGAAAGGTTCTTTGGTAAATGATAAGTATCTGCGCTTTGACTTCTCTCACTTTGAAGCCATGAAGCCAGAACAGATCCGTCAAGTCGAAAACTTGGTGAATGAAGAGATTCGCAAAAATTCACCAATTGTTACAGAATTAATGGAGCTGGAAGAAGCAAAAACCAAAGGTGCTATGGCGCTGTTTGGCGAGAAGTATGACGAAAAAGTACGTGTACTTAGCATGGGAGGTTTTTCTACCGAATTATGTGGTGGTACTCATGCGAGTCACACAGGTGATATAGGGTTGTTCCGTATATCCAGTGAATCAGGTACAGCAGCAGGAATTCGCCGTATTGAAGCTATTACGGGGCAAACTGCATTAAACTCTATCTATCAGCAGGCTGATTTACTGCAAGACATCGCTCATCTGGTGAAAGGTGATATCAGTAGCCTGAATGAGAAAGTGAAAACGACACTGGATAGAACGAAACAGTTGGAAAAAGAGTTGCAACAGTTGAAATCTCAGCAAGCAGCTCAGGAAAGTTCTTCCTTGGCAAACCAAGCCAAGGAAATCCAAGGTGTTCGTCTACTGGTGACACAATTAGGTGATATAGAACCGAAAATGCTTAGGACGATGGTTGATGATCTAAAAAATCAGTTAGGATCAGCAATTATTGTGCTTTCTACAGTGACTGGTGATAAAGTCAGTCTAATTGTTGGTATAACGAAGGATTTGACTGCTAGAATAAAAGCAGGCGATTTAATCTCTTTTGTTGCCCAACAGGTTGGAGGTAAAGGAGGAGGACGTCCTGATCTGGCTCAGGCTGGCGGGACCGATGTAACAGCTCTTCCTTCCGCATTAGCTAGTGTAGAAGAGTGGGTAACATTGCGGTTATAGTTGGTATTGCCGTGACAGCAGTGGCACCATGAAAGCATTTTTTTATGGTGTCAAATGTTTTTTGTTGTGAAATTGTTGAAATGTTGGGCACATACTTATATTTTAGCTATCCTATAGATATAGGAAATGTGTTCAAAACTGCTTATACTTTAAGTAGATACCATTGCTTTACGTTTTCACGGTGTTTGATGGATAATAGCGGGGAAACCTAGAGACCCGACTCTTTTAAATTTTCAAGGAGCAAAGAATGCTTATTCTGACTCGTCGAGTTGGTGAAACGCTCATGATAGGCGATGAGGTAACAGTCACAGTACTGGGAGTTAAAGGCAACCAAGTTCGCATTGGTGTAAATGCGCCCAAGGAAGTTTCTGTTCACCGTGAAGAAATTTATCAACGGATTCAGGCGGAGAAATCTCAGCCTACAACTTTTTAATTCAAGAATGGCGTCCATGCTTTTTTAAGACTTGGGCGCTACTCTACTTCCTTCTTTTGTCACCCTACTATGTTTATCTCTTTTTGATACCTTGATTCTATTCTCTCATGTCTTTTTATTTTCTATCTGTTGAAAAAGCATCGTTCATGAGGCCATAGAGATGAATAATCATTTTCATCAATTTTAACGGTTTTTAGACAATTTCATTGTTGATAAAACAGTCCGTTAGATGCTAAACCAAGCATTTTGTGTGCTAAGTGTTCAAACGGAAAAAAGTTTCGAAAAATTGTTTGACTTATCAGGCAGGGAAAGTAATATGTGCGCCATCGCAGCGACGAAGGGCTTGAAGAGAAGCTTCTGAGTAAATACCGGAAGTAAAGATTCGAAGAGCTACGAAGTGAAAACATCTAAGTCGCAGGTTTTAAAAATGGTGAGGTGGCCGAGAGGCTGAAGGCGCTCCCCTGCTAAGGGAGTATGTGGTTAAGAGCTGCATCGAGGGTTCGAATCCCTCCCTCACCGCCATTAATATGCATCCATAGCTCAGCTGGATAGAGTACTCGGCTACGAACCGAGCGGTCGGAGGTTCGAATCCTCCTGGATGCACCATTTAAACACCGCGATTTTTTAGGTATCTTCAATTCTAGTCAGGCAATAAACAGCGCCTGAGCAGAAATAGAAAACCGACAATGCATCCATAGCTCAGCTGGATAGAGTACTCGGCTACGAACCGAGCGGTCGGAGGTTCGAATCCTCCTGGATGCACCATTTTAGATGTCCCGATTTTGGGAGATCCTAATTCTATCAAGTCAGGCAATCAACAGCGCCTGAGTAGAAATAGAAAACCGACAATGCATCCATAGCTCAGCTGGATAGAGTACTCGGCTACGAACCGAGCGGTCGGAGGTTCGAATCCTCCTGGATGCACCATTTTAGATGTCCCGATTTTGGGAGATCCTAATTCTATCAAGTCAGGCAATCAACAGCGCCTGAGTAGAAATAGAAAACCGACAATGCATCCATAGCTCAGCTGGATAGAGTACTCGGCTACGAACCGAGCGGTCGGAGGTTCGAATCCTCCTGGATGCACCATTTTAAATATCCTGATTTTTGGGATGACCTAATTCTATCAAGTCAGGCAATCAATAGTGCCTGAAAAGAAATAGAAAACCGACAATGCATCCATAGCTCAGCTGGATAGAGTACTCGGCTACGAACCGAGCGGTCGGAGGTTCGAATCCTCCTGGATGCACCAGCTTAAAACCCTTGCCCGATAAGGCAGGGGTTTTTCTTTTTATTTCCGTTCAAATATAACATTTGTTTTATTAATTCTGTTTATAATTTGGGCGGAAGTGCATTGCTACCTCTATGTAATCAGCGACAACTTGACTTGTTTCATATAAAGTAAACTTTTAGTAATAATCTTTTAAACTCCACGGGAGGACAAATTGATCCCGGACGTATCAAAAGCATTGTCATGGTTAGAGGCAAACCCAACTGTATTAAACGGTATTTGTCGTGGCATTGAGCGTGAAACATTGCGTGTTACTCCAGACGGTCATTTAGCTAAGACGGAGCATCCAAAATCACTTGGTGCTTCTTTAACGCATAAATGGATTACAACTGATTTTGCTGAATCTCTATTGGAGTTTATTACCCCTGTTGATAGTAATATAGATAGAACCATTGCTTTCCTTAAAGATTTGCATATCTATACCGCCCGGAATCTGGACAATGAAAAAATGTGGCCTTTAAGTATGCCATGTTTTATCGACGAAGAAGAAAATATCACTTTGGCTCAATATGGTACGTCTAACTTGGGCCGCTTTAAGACCTTGTACCGTGAAGGATTAAAGAGCCGTTATGGCGCACTAATGCAAACAATTTCTGGTGTGCATTATAACTTTTCTCTGCCAATGAGTTTTTGGCAGGCGTGGTTAGGTATTAAAGACGCCGAAACAGGAAAAGAGCAGATTTCAGATGGCTACCTTCGTTTAATTCGTAATTATTACCGCTTTGGCTGGGTGATCCCTTATTTATTTGGTGCATCACCGGCAATCTGTTCTTCATTCTTACGTGGGCGAAATACAGCATTATCTTTTGAGGAAACAGAAAGAGGGACTTGTTATCTGCCTTATGCGACTTCGTTGAGGATGAGTGACTTGGGGTATACCAATAAATCGCAAAGTGATCTGAATATTACTTTTAATCATCTTCATACCTATGTAGAGGGGCTTAAGAAAGCAATTCATAAGCCATCTGAAGAATTTGCGGCAATCGGTATCAAAAAAGGAAATAAGTACTTACAGCTCAATACTAATGTTCTTCAAATTGAAAATGAGTTGTACGCACCAATTCGGCCAAAACGAGTCACGAAAGAGGGAGAATCACCTTCAGATGCTTTGTTGAGAGGTGGTATAGAATATATTGAAGTGCGTTCTTTAGATATTAATCCTTTTTCCTCCATTGGGGTTGATGAGACGCAAATTCGTTTTCTTGACTTATTTTTGATATGGTGTGCTCTGGCTGATGCCCCTGAAATGGGAAATGAGGAACTTGCCTGTTGTCGTGGAAACTGGAATAAGGTTATCTTAGAAGGGCGCAAACCAGAGTTATCTATCGACCTTGGTTATGGGGTTGAGCAACAGCCGCTGAAGATCGTAGGACAGGAGTTATTCAGGGATTTAGAGCGAGTCGCTGAAATTCTGGATGCCTGTTCAGGGACTCAATATCAATCAGTCTGTAAAGAATTGGTTAACATGTTTGAAGATCCATCACTGACGTTTTCAGCGCGTGTCCTGGACAAGATGAAATCTCAGGGGATAGTTGGTTTTGGGTTGGAACTGGCAGGTCAGTATCATAACGAATTGATTGAAGAACATTATTCAATTCTGAATGATGAAAATTTTTCTGTTGAGCGTGAAGCTTCTGTGTCGCGTCAGCATGACCTTGAACAGCAAGATAACATGAGCTTTGAAGAGTATTTAAAACTTCATGCAGGGCGTTAAAAAAGAAAATGGCCACCACTGGTGGCCAAATAAAATATCTTAGAGAATAGGGATGATAACAATTTTGCGCGTCTTCATATCTTATGACCAGCCGCAAATGAAAAGGTTTCATCTATCTGAAAAAATCTTCGTAAAAAATCTGATACCTTAGGAGGTAGTATTATGCCTTTGTTGGATAGTTTTACAGTTGACCATACTCGTATGGCGGCACCTGCTGTTAGAGTTGCCAAGACAATGAAAACGCCTCACGGCGATACTATCACAGTATTTGATTTACGTTTTTGTGTTCCTAATAAAGCAGTGATGCCAGAACGAGGTATTCACACACTTGAGCATTTGTTTGCGGGTTTTATGCGCAATCATTTGAACGGTGACGGTGTTGAAATCATTGATATTTCTCCAATGGGATGTCGTACTGGTTTTTATATGAGCTTAATTGGTGCTCCAGAAGAATTGAGAGTGGCTGAGTCTTGGAAAGCGGCAATGGAAGATGTGATAAAAGTTCAAGATCAGAACCAGATCCCAGAATTAAACATTTATCAGTGCGGTACATATGAAATGCACTCATTGAAAGAAGCTCAAGATATTGCTCAGCGTATCCTTGATTCTGGTGTTCGTGTCAATTATAACGATGAATTGGCATTGCCTGAAGAAAAACTGGTGGGGCTTCAAGTTTAGTTTGTTAGATATGGTACCTCAACGACTATTACATTTGGTGATGGAGCTTTTGGTTAAGTAGTCAGATCTGTTTTATATTATTGAGGGGCTAGCTTATTCTGCTAGCCCTGCATTGGTGTTCTTTTCTCTTTATATTTTTGAAATTACCAGATTTTTTTGATTATTTTCCTTTAGTTACATAGACAAATTAGATTGAGTATTAATTTGAATGTTTTATAGTGGTTAAATTATTCACTGAATTAATTTTATACTTTATTCTGTATTTTGGTGTATCGGCGTTACACGAACTTGCTTGATAACATTATCTTGCACCGCAATAACCTCAAAATTGTATTTATTAATCTGTACGTTAGCATTTAATTCAGGAATTTCACCTAGTTCTTCCAAAATCATTCCATTCATTGTCCTTGGACCGTTTTCGGGAAGCGCCCAACCGAAAGCCTTATTTAATTCACGGATATTGGCTGTGCCATCAACCAGAACGGAGCCGTCACTTTGTGGAAGGACTTCTTCTGCCAGAGTTGGTGACATGGAAGTGGTAAAATCGCCGACAATTTCTTCCAAAATATCCTCGACAGTCACTAATCCTTGAATATCGCCATATTCATCAACGATTAGGCCAGCTTTTTGTTTGTTACGTTGGAAATTAATAAGCTGGATATTTAATGGCGTGCTAACTGGGATGAAATAGATTTTATCTGCGGCTTTGAGTAAATTTCTTTTTGTAAATTCTTTTTTCTCCATCATCAGTCGATAGGCCTCACGTACTCGGAGCATACCGATAGCATCATCAAGGGAATCTCGATATAACACAATACGTCCATGTGGAGAGTGTGTCAGTTGCTTGATAACGCACTTCCAATCATTGTTAATATCAATACCGACAATTTCATTACGTGGGATCATAATGTCACCAACGGTGACTTTCTCAAGATCTAATATTGAGAGCAGCATATCTTGATTTCGGCGTGATAGATTGACGTTTGATTCATTTACAATTGTGCGTAGCTCGTCTTTACTGACGGCATCACTGCGGATATTAGAGGTTTTGATACCCAAACAGCGCATAAACAGCAAACTGATCTTATTAAATGACCAAACAAGGGGCAGCATAATTTTTTCTAGTGGGCGTAACAGGAAGCTACTTGGGAATGCAATTTTTTCAGGGTAAAGCGCTGCAATGGTCTTTGGCATCACTTCAGAAAAAATAAGAATAATGAATGTGAGTACACCTGTTGCAATAGCAACACCGGCATCGCCATAGAGTCGCATACCAACGATAGTAGCAAGGGAGGACGCCAAAATATTGACAAGATTATTACCGATAAGTATCAGGCTAATGAGTCTGTCTGGATGACGCAGCAGAGATTCCACCCTGCGTGCGGGATTGCTCCCTTGTTTAGCTAAATGGCGTAAGCGATATCGGTTGATTGTCATCATGCTAGTTTCAGAGGCAGAGAAATAAGCCGAAACAATAACCATAACAACAAGAATTATAATCAGTGTACTTGTTGAGACATTCTCCAAAACAGAATTCCTTCCTAATAATTATATAGATTGGCGATGATAAATTAACTTATTAATAAACCATCATTTCCTGTAATAGCCTGCTACCGAAAAAAGCAAGTGTCAGAATAAATGCACCAATCAAATTGAACCAAATAACACGCTTGCCACGCCACCCTTCATGATAATGCCCCCAAAGCAAAATAACGTAAATAAACCATGCAATAATAGATAAAACAGATTTATGGATATTTTCTTTACTGAAAATATCATCCATGTACATAATGCCAGTACAGAGCGTCAATGTTAGTAAAATTACACCAACCTGGGTAATGTGAAACATTTTCCGCTCAATTGTCATCAATGGAGGAATACCAGAGGTAAATGTGAGTTTTTTCTTTTTAAGCTGATGATCCAACCAACCAAGTTGCAATGCATAAAGAGCTGCAATGAGTAAAGTAGCATAGCCAAGTAATGCCAGCCCAATATGAATAAATAATTCGATACTATCTTCAAGATGAGTAATGAATTCTCCCGGCATCATGCTAGCCAGTATCAAATTGATCATGGCGAAACTGTAAACAACCGGCAGTAAAAACCATGCACGTCCACGGAAAGCGACGACTGTCATGATGATGCACATAAGCAAGCTAACAATTGAGCCTAAATTCAATAAAGTGAGATTTTGCCCGCTGCTGACATGAAAAACTTGGTATTTTAATGCAATCGCGTGAGCGACTAACGCTACAATGGCAAAAGAAAGTGCCAGTTTTTGATAACTGTTTTGTTGGCGCAATAAACCTGGCACGATGAGCGTCAGGCTAATGAGATAGGCAAATAAAGCAATAATTGAAAATATCAGCATAACATTTATCGTTTTCGCAATGAAATCCATTGGGTATGGATTGAACCTGAAATTTAAGTATACCGCTAGCAGGAGTAGCCTCCAACCGCTGTTAATCATACTTGGGAATCTCTTTGCAGAGATCACATAATCATCGTGCTATAATTTGCGAAATTTGCCTTACAGGTAGACCCACTTGTAGATATCTGAGCTGAGACAATGTTTGATAATTTAACTGACAGACTATCGCGCACATTGCGCAATATCAGCGGTCGCGGACGGCTGACTGAAGATAATATTAAAGATACGCTGCGCGAAGTTCGTATGGCTTTGCTCGAAGCGGATGTTGCATTACCTGTCGTGCGTGATTTTATTGCACGAGTCAAAGAAAGCGCTGTGGGACATGAGGTTAACAAAAGTCTGACTCCAGGTCAGGAATTCGTCAAAATCGTTCAAAATGAATTGGTTAAGGCGATGGGAGAGGTTAACAGTGAACTGAACCTTTCCACACAGCCTCCCGCTGTGATTCTTATGGCCGGTTTGCAAGGTGCAGGTAAAACGACCAGCGTTGCTAAATTAGGTAAGTTGCTGAAAGAGAAAAACAAGAAAAAAGTCTTGGTTGTTTCTGCTGACGTATATCGACCCGCGGCGATCAAACAGCTTGAAACCTTGTCTGAAACAGTTGGAGTTGACTTTTTCCCTTCTGATCCACAGGAAAAACCTGTTGATATTGTCAATAAAGCGATCCAACATGCTAAGCTGAAATTTTATGATGTATTGTTAGTCGATACAGCAGGCCGTCTGCATGTTGATGAAGCTATGATGGATGAAATCATAGCGATTCATGCGGCTATTAATCCTGTTGAAACCCTGTTTGTTGTTGATGCAATGACGGGTCAAGATGCAGCAAATACAGCAAAAGCATTCAATGAAGCATTGCCATTAACTGGGGTTGTGCTGACCAAGGTAGATGGTGATGCGCGTGGCGGTGCTGCGCTTTCTATCCGTCATATCACTGGTAAGCCTATCAAATTCCTCGGCGTTGGTGAAAAAACGGATGCATTAGAACCTTTCCATCCTGATCGCATTGCATCCCGCATTCTGGGTATGGGGGATATGCTTTCACTGATCGAAGAACTTGAAAGCAAAGTTGATCGTACCCAAGCGGAAAAATTGGCATCTAAACTGAAAAAAGGTGACGGCTTTGATTTAAGCGATTTTCTGGAACAGCTTAAACAGATGCGTAATATGGGCGGAATGGCTAGCATGTTGAGCAAAATGCCGGGAATGTCGCAGATCCCTGATGCCGTCAAATCGCAAATGGATGACAAGCTTCTGGTTAAAATGGAAGCCATCATTAATTCCATGACCCGTAAAGAGCGGGAAAAACCAGAAATCATCAAAGGTTCGCGTAAGCGCCGTATTGCGATGGGATCGGGCACACAGGTGCAGGATGTCAACCGTTTGCTGAAACAGTTTGATGAAATGCAACGTATGATGAAAAAGATGAAGAAAGGTGGTTTGGCAAAAATGATGCGAGGCATGAAAGGTATGCTGCCACCGGGATTTATGGGGCGATAATCGACAAAGTTGCGAAAGAAAATGTTCTTTGGATTGCTTTTTGCGCCAAAGTGAGTAAAATTTTCGGGCTTTTAATGGACAGCCGGACTCCATTCCTCGATGGAGTCTGGTTGTTTTGCTAACTAATGAGGATGTTATGGTAACAATTCGTTTAGCTCGTGGCGGCGCAAAAAAGCGTCCGTTTTATCAAGTAGTCGTGACCGATAGCCGCAATGCGCGTGATGGTCGTTTTATTGAGCGTGTTGGTTTCTTCAACCCAATCGCTTCAGGAAAAGCAGAAGCTCTGCGTTTAGATCTGGACCGTATCGAACACTGGGTTGGTCTGGGTGCATCTGTGTCTGATCGTGTTGCTACACTGATCAAAGACGCTAAGAAAGCAGCTTAATCTGTCGCGGTGGTAACAATGAGCAAACAATCTGGCCTGAAGCACCCTGTTGAGCCAATTGTATTGGGGAAGTTAGGGTCTGCATATGGCATTCGTGGTTGGCTCAGAGTTTTTTCTTCCACCGAACACACCGAAGACATTTTTGAATATCAACCGTGGTTTATTCAACGCTTAGGCCAGTGGCAACACATTGAACTGGAAGCATGGAAATACCATAACCAAGATATTATCGTCAAAATCAAAGGTATTGACGATCGGGATGCGGCGAATTTATTCACTAACTGTGAAGTTGTGGTGGATTGTAGCCAGTTACCAGCACTGGAAGAGGGTGATTATTACTGGAAAGACCTTATTGGCTGCCAAGTAATAAATACAGTCGGTTATAACCTTGGAACTATTCATGACATGATGGAAACAGGTTCTAACGATGTGATGGTAATAAAAGCAAACCTGAAAGATGCATTCGGTATCAAGGAGCGGTTGGTTCCGTTTCTTGATGGGCAGGTTATCAAGAAAGTTGATCTCGCTACCAAAACCATCGAGGTAGATTGGGATCCTGGTTTTTAATCTCCGGTAAAAACGGTTTAAATGAGTGGGACACAGTATGTGGATTGGGGTTATTAGCCTGTTTCCTGAAATGTTCCGCGCAATAACCGATTACGGGGTAACTGGTCGGGCAGTAAAAAATGGCCTGTTGAGTATCGAATGCTGGAATCCAAGGGATTTTACCTACGACCGGCATCGTACTGTTGATGATCGCCCTTATGGCGGTGGTCCAGGCATGCTGATGATGGTGCAACCATTACGAGAAGCCATTCATGCAGCTAAAGCTTCGGCAGGTGATGGTGCAAAGGTGATTTATCTTTCACCTCAGGGACGCAAACTCGATCAACAGGGAGTTTGTGAGCTGGCAGCAAATGAGAAATTAATTCTGGTTTGCGGGCGTTATGAAGGTATTGATGAGCGTATCATCCAAACCGAAATTGACGAAGAATGGTCTATCGGTGATTACGTTCTTAGCGGGGGAGAGCTTCCTGCAATGACGATGATTGACTCGATATCGCGGTTTATTCCGGGCGTATTAGGGCGTCAAGCATCGGCAGAAGAAGACTCATTCGCTGATGGATTGTTGGATTGCCCACATTATACTCGCCCTGAAGTGTTAGATAGTATGGAAGTCCCCCCAGTTTTGCTGTCGGGAAACCATGCTGAAATTAATCGCTGGCGAATGAAACAGTCGCTTGGTCGAACCTGGCTAAGAAGGCCCGAACTTCTAGAAAACCTAGCTCTGACTGACGAGCAAAGGATGTTGCTATCTGAGTTCCAACGGGAATATCAAGATCAAGCAACGAATTAATCCAGACATATCCTAAAGGGATGTCTTTGATATATCAGTTTACCTAGGGTAAGAGAGTTATTATGAGCAACATTATTAAACAACTTGAACAAGAGCAGATGAAGCAAGACGTACCTTCATTCCGTCCGGGTGACACCTTGGAAGTTAAGGTATGGGTCGTTGAAGGTTCTAAAAAGCGTCTGCAGACATTCGAGGGCGTGGTTATTGCGATTCGTAACCGCGGTCTGCACTCTGCATTCACTGTTCGTAAGATTTCTAACGGCGAAGGCGTTGAGCGTGTATTCCAGACTCACTCCCCAGTCGTAGACAGCATCAGCGTTAAGCGTCGTGGTGCTGTTCGCAGAGCTAAACTGTACTACCTGCGTGAGCGTTCTGGTAAGGCTGCTCGTATTAAAGAGCGTCTGAACGCAAAATAATACGCTTTCGCTACATCCGAAAGTTATCAAAGGCCAGCGCATATGCTGGCCTTTTTACATGCTATAAATCAGGAAACTTATTTTTTCAGTTGTAAGTCAGGTTAGGGAGACAGTAAGTTACATAAACGTACTGGCTAAAATATATCCTACTGTACAAGCGCCACTGACGCCAAGCAATCCTGGTAAAAGAAAGCTGTGGTTGATAATGAATTTCCCGATTTTTGTTGTACCTGAACGGTCAAAACCAATACAAGCCAAATCGCTTGGATAAGTAGGCAAAACAAAATAGCCATAGGCAGCAGGAAAGAAAGCAATCAGAAGTTTAGGATCAACTCCAAGTTGTAATCCCATTGGCGCAATGGCCGTTAAGGCGGCGGCTTGGCTGTTAACCAGTTTTGATACTAAAAACAGTACAAGGGCATAAGTCCACGGCTGTGCCTGGACCACATCTTCTAGGACTAGTTTTAATTCACCTAAATGTGAGTGGAAGAAGGTATCACTCATCCATGCCACACCAAAGACAGAAAAAATCGCAACCATACCTGCTTTGAACACGGCACTATTGGCGATTTCACTGGTTTTGATTTTACAGGCCATCAATATAATGGAGCCTGCAATTAACATCATCATCTGGATCACCAGATTCATAGAAAGGGGTTTTAGTGTACCTTTTACTTCAAAAGCAGGACGTAATTCGGTGAATGCACCAAATAAGACTACGACAGCAATTGCGGTAAAGAAAATCCAGGTTGCCCAATAAGCTTGCTTAGGAAAGACTTGATTCAATAGAGTGTCAGAACCACCATAAATAAACTCACGTTGCTTTGGATCTTTGATTTTCGCCTGGAATTCTTCGTCCTGATCAAGATCTTTTCCTCGACGTAAGCTCCATAATGCAGCAAGTATTACTCCAGTGAGTGATGCTGGTATTGAAACAGCCAAAATGTCCAAGATCCCGTACGCCTGCCCAATACCATGACTGGCAGCAATAATTGACACCAAAGAAACAACGGCGACAGATACAGGAGAAGCGGTAATTGCCATTTGGGAAGCGACAGAAGCAACAGCCATTGGCCGTTCAGGGCGAATACCTTTTTTCAAGGCAATATCGCCAATGATTGGGAACATGGTATAAACCACATGACCGGTACCGCAAAGAAAAGTGAGCATCCAAGTAGTCAGTGGTGCCAAAATGGTGATATGTTGCGGGTGACGACGCAGTAAGCGTTCTGCAAATTGCATCATAACATTTAGCCCACCTGCTGTTTGTAAAACGGATGCACAACCGATTACAGCAAGAATAGTCAGCATTACATCAACGGGAGGGTTACCTGGTTCCAAGCCAAAGACAAATGTCAGTATAAAGAGTCCAATACCACTGATCAGTCCCAATCCCATTCCCGCATAACGCGTACCTATCAATAAGCAAATGATTATTACAATAAATTGCAGCGTTATCATATCTATCCTTAACAAATGTTTAAAAAATAAATAAAAGTTGGTAATACGGATTTTTGCATCTGCATGACTTATATACATGCTGTTAGTCATAGCTTTAGATCTATTGGATATGGCTATTGTTTATAAAAATTTTTTTATAGTTTCATATAAACATTAAAAACACATATTTAATATTATTAGAATATTTATATAAAAATGAGATTGAGATCTTGTTTTTATTATTTGATTATAAAGGTATTTATTTGTGTAATAAATTATATGTAAGTGGTTAATAAATTATTTCTATTTTGATGCGATTGTTAGTTGTCATTTACAATGAATTAACTTTAAAAATTATTTATATATTTTGACATGAAAATAAAATTCAATGGATTGTTAGTATCTCCACTATATCAATAGTCTTTGCATTTTAATGTAAAATATTATTTACGGTATGTGGAAAATATTTACGTTTTTGGATTGTATTCTTTACGGCTCATGGTATGTTATCCAGCAGACACTTAGACAAACATTAAACAGACAAGGCAGGTAGAAATGATCATGCAAAAAGACGCTCTGAATAACGTTCATATCCTTGATGAGCAAGTCCTCATCACACCGGAAGAGTTGAAACAGAAATATCCGTTGAATAGCCATGATCGACATGCCATCACAAACGCGCGTAATACTATCGCTGACATTATTCAGCATCGTGATCCTCGTTTATTAGTGGTATGTGGTCCATGTTCAATTCATGATGTGGATGCTGCCCTGGACTATGCCAGTCGTTTGAAAGCGCTTTCTTCTGAATTGAGTGATTGTCTGTATATTGTTATGCGTGTCTATTTTGAAAAGCCTCGTACAACCGTTGGTTGGAAAGGGCTAATTAGTGATCCCTATATGGATGGTTCATTTGATATGGATGCGGGGCTGCATATTGCCCGTCGCCTGCTGTTGAACCTAGTAGAAATGGGATTGCCTTTGGCTAATGAGGCACTTGATCCCAATAATCCACAATACTTAGGGGATCTATTTAGTTGGTCAGCAATTGGTGCTAGAACAACGGAATCTCAAACTCATCGTGAAATGGCATCAGGATTGTCTGTACCCGTCGGATTTAAAAATGGCACAGATGGTAGTTTGAATACCGCAATTAATGCCATGAAAGCAGCAGCAATGCCTCATCGCTTTATGGGGATAAATCAGTCAGGTCAAGTTTGTTTGCTGCAAACTCAGGGTAATCCGAATGGACATGTGATATTGCGGGGCGGCGTAGGGCCGAATTACAGTGCAGAACATGTTGCTGATTGTGAACGACAAATGATTAAAGCAGGGCTGATACCATCACTGATGATTGATTGCAGTCACGGTAATTCCAATAAAGATTTTCGTCGCCAGAGTATCGTTGTGGATTCTGTTGTTGAACAGATGATGTCCAAAAACCAATCCATCATTGGGATTATGTTGGAAAGCCATATTAATGAGGGCAACCAATCCTCCGAACAGCCTCGCTCTGAGATGAAATATGGTGTTTCGGTGACAGACGCCTGTATTAACTGGCAGACTACGGAGCAAATATTGAGAAAACTGCACCAACAAATCGCTCCATATTTGGTTAATCGAAACATAATGATGGAAAAAGCAGGATAACCAATATGACAACAGAATTGTCACAGTTGAGAGCTCAAATTGATGAGGTAGATAAAACCTTATTATCGTTGCTGGCAAGAAGAATGAATTTAGTAGCGCAAGTTGGTGAAGTTAAAAGTCAACTCGGCTTACCGATTTATGATCCTGATAGGGAGGCTACTATGTTGGCCTCCCGCCGTCAGGAGGCGGAAAATATGGGAATTCCACCTGATTTGATTGAAGATATATTACGCCGAATTATGCGAGAGTCTTATGTCAGTGAAAATAACAAGGGCTTTAAAAAACTCGGTACTCATTTGGGATCTGTGGTCATTGTAGGTGGTTCAGGCAAAATGGGCCGATTATTCAGTCGATTGTTGACGCTGTCTGGCTATGAAGTCAGGGTGCTCGAAGCTGACGATTGGGATAACGCCGAACATATATTAGCCGGAGTAGGGATGGTGATCGTCAGTGTTCCTATTCACTTGACAGACAAGATTATCCGTCGATTACCTCCTTTGCCAGAACAGTGCATTCTAGTTGATTTGGCTTCAATCAAGCAAAGACCGTTAAATGCGATGCTTGAAGTACATAAAGGGCCTGTTTTAGGGTTGCACCCTATGTTTGGGCCAGATGTAGGTAGCTTTGCTAAGCAAGTGGTTGTGTATTGCGATGGACGCTATCCAGAGTCGTATCAATGGTTTTTGGAACAGATATCAGTATGGGGAGCGAGGTTGCATCAAATCACCGCAGAGAAGCATGATAAAAATATGAGTTTCATTCAGGCGTTGCGTCATTTCACTACCTTCTCTTACGGACGACATCTTGCAAAGGAAAATATCGACTTACAGCAATTGCTTTCACTATCTTCACCGATATATCGATTGGAGCTAGCGATGGTAGGACGATTATTTGCACAAGATGCCCAATTGTATGCTGATATTATTATGTCTAGTCCTGAAAATATTGCACTTATACGTCGGTATTACCAAAGTTTCGGGCAGGTGCTGGAAATCTTGGAACATCAAGATAAGTCAGCTTTTATTGAGAGCTTTAACCAAGTGAGTGATTGGTTTGGCGATGAAGCAGCTCGATTTATGAAGGAAAGTCGAGTGCTCTTGCAGCAGGCAAGTGACAACCGAGTATAGGTTTTATTTTAAAACCGGATAGAAATATCCGGTTTTGTTTTTTTACTTTAGATAGGATCGATAGGAATGACATTTTCTGATGGGTAAGATCCTAACACTTTCAGAAAACGAGTAATTTCCGTCAATTCTTTCAATGCTTGTTGCATTTTCATGGAACGTAGATTGGCTTGTACATCAATATAAAACATCTCTTCCCACGGTTTGCCATTTATTGGGCGAGACTCCAATTTACTCATAGGGATATCATGTTTCTTTAGGATAATGAGAGCATCAACCAGTGCTCCTGCTTGCTGTCCGGTTGACATAATAAACGTGGTTTTGGCAGGAACTTGCTCGGATACGTCAATAGATTTGCGGGAAACAACAATAAAGCGAGTGCTATTCTCTTGCTGATTTGCTAGGTTGTTTTCTAAAACATGTAATCCATAAAGAGTGCCGCCAGCCTCACTGCCTAATGCTGCTATTTCTGGTGAGTTGAGTTCTGCCACTTTTTGCATAGCAGCAGCAGTGCTTTCACAGTAAACAATATTCCAGTCAGGATATTTATTGAGATATTGGCTACATTGTTGAAAAGGTTGGGAATGGCTATAAACGGTTTTTATCCTTGAGATATCAGTTTGCCCAGCAATCAATAGACAGTGGTTGATTGGCAGAGTTATCTCTCCAACAAGGGATAAGGGGGTATGTTGCAATAAATCATAAACCTCATTAATTGCCCCTGAGCTGGTATTTTCCAGTGGCAGGATGCCATAATCAGCCTGACCAATCTCAACCAGTGAGAAAATATCTGAGAATTTGTGACAACTGCATTCAACCAACTGATTAAAGTGACGAGCAGCAAATTGTCGAGCTGCAATATGAGAATATGAACCTTTTGGCCCTAAAAAAGTAATACGGGCAGAATCGTAAGGTGTCTGATTCAGATATTGTTGTAATAATGCCTGTTGGGTGAGAACAGAATCCTCAATGATCATCTGAAATAATCGTGTAATGTAAAATCCATCTAATCCACGTGATTTTCCTTTATCAATCAATACATTCAATAACTCTCGTTCACGATTTTTATCTCGGATAGGGCGATGATCGAGCAGTTTTGTCTGGGCGATGTCACTGGCTAATTGTCGGCGTTTAGCAAGTAGATCCAGCAATTCCGCATCAATATGACTAATTTCTTCTCGTAAACTCACTAAGTCTCGTTCCATAGTATGTTCCTGATATTCTTATTATGAGTGTAGCCTGTGTATCGTAGATATGTTTGTGATCAGTAAAACAAAAAACCTCCCTGTCGATGGGAGGCTTTTATTCGTCTTCTTAAAGTTTCTTTGAAACGAATCAACCTCCTTATGAGAAGGTGAAAAAAAAGAAAAATAACAAAGACGGTTTGATAATCATTTGACCTGTTAGCATGCTACTTTATGGTTTCAATAATGTATTTTAATTAACCTATTTAGCTTGGAGTGTCAACAGGCAGTAAAAACGCGCTCAATGAGCGCGTTAGGACAAGAATCAGGGGGGATTATACTTCTAAGTTGATATTGGACTCTTTAACACTATTGTCTGTGCGACGAGCTTCTGCTTTATGCTGCACTTTATTGAGCTGGCGCTCTAATTTTGTCAGTAGATCATTGATTGCTGCGTACATATCTTCATGTTTAGCGCTGGCCACTAACGTGCCATTTGGTGTGCCAATTGTGGCATCAACTAAGAATCCTTGCGGTTCTTTTGATAGTACGATATGTGGATTGATTAGATTAACTTGCCATTTGCTCAACTTACTTAGACGGTCTTCTACATGGCTACGAATTGCGGGGGTAATTTCCATTTGTTTGCTGGTAATGTTCACTAACATATAGTTACCTCTTTGATGTTACTCCGTCTCTGATGTATTCAGCATAGCGCCATTTGGCATAAAAAGAATGATCTAAATCACTTTTATTGAGTGATTTTGGCAGTAAGTGACGGAATTGTGATAGCTAAGGAAGATATGGAGAATATTTGTTGCGAAGGAAAGAGTTATGCGTCATTATTAGTCAGTTATGGGATTATTAAATCAAGTTATAATTACAGAGCTTGAGTTATTTTCAAGGTGAAAATAATGAAGATATAGCCAAACATGAACAAAATGTGCTGATGCGTTCGGTTTGTTGGCTAAACAAAACAAAAAGGCAAGTCTTACAAAATCACATCCCAGCAGTGATATTCCTGGCAACTTCATGATTAGATAAAAAACAATAGATAAAAAAACAGCAGCCATTTAGCTACTGTTTTTGATTACTTGTTCAAACCTGATGGAATGAGATTTTATACGGGGTTGGCAGCGATCAGTTGTGCCACTTTATTGGCTTCAGCCGTCAATCCTAATTCTTTATAAGCTAACTCCATATAAGGGAGTGCTTTCCGAGTTGCATTAGCATCAGGGTAGTCTCGTAGCATCTGTTCTACCCGATTGACAACAGCTACGTAAGCATTGCGTTTAGTGTAATATTGAACAACTTCAAGTTCATATTTGGCTAAACGTTCTTTGAGGAAGATTAACCGCTTGGTAGCATCAGTTGAATATTGACTGTTTGGGTAATAGCGTACCAGTTGGTTGAAATCACGGAATGCCGCACGGGCATGTTCAGGATCACGATTTGATCGATCAATGCCGAAAAGGCCTTGTAATAGACTGTCATCCAGAGCTTGCGAAACCAAACCACGCATATAGAGTACATAGTCGATATTAGGATGGGTTGGATTTAGGCGCATGAAACGGTCAATGGATGCGAGAGCCAATGGGTATTCCGCTGATTTGTAATAGGCGTAGATCAGATCAAGTTGAACTTGCTGGGAGTAAGGGCCAAAAGGATATCGGTTATCAAGGGATTCCAATTGCTTGATAGCCGCTTTATAGTTACCTTCTTGCAGCATTTCCTGTCCAATTGAATAAATTTGAGATGGCGGAATATCAGGAACAGCATCTTTATTGCTGGAGCATCCAGATAGAACCAAGCTCAATGTGGTCGCTGCCACCAGATATTTCATGCGAATCATCACGTGTTGATTATCCTCTGAGTGTTTTCTGGGAGACTGTCCGTGAAGCTCCCGGCAAAATATGGGGTTACAATAACACACTATTTTAAATGAAACGGCCTCGCCGTCAAAACTCAACGTAAAATATAGAAGTTATATATGGCACAACAAATCCGACTTAATGCAATAGTCGCTGAATCTCAGCTTGGTCAACGTTTAGATCAAGCTTTGGCTGAATTGTTCCCTGATTACTCCAGGTCACGTATAAAAGAGTGGATCTTGGATAATAAAGTTCAAGTTAATGGCAAATTAATTAGCAAACCAAAAGAAAAAGTCCTGGGCGGTGAAGAAATCTCCGTTGATGCTATCATTGAAGAAGATGCACGTTGGGAGCCTCAGGATATCGAACTGAATATTGTCTATGAAGATAACGATATTTTGGTAATCAATAAACCACGTGATTTGGTTGTTCATCCGGGAGCAGGTAATCCTGACGGTACAGTGTTGAATGCCTTATTATATCATTATCCTGAAATTGCAGATGTTCCCCGTGCAGGTATTGTTCATCGTCTTGACAAAGATACGACAGGGCTAATGGTTGTGGCAAAAAACGTTCCGGCACAAACTCGTTTGGTGGAATCTTTGCAATTACGTGAAATAACCCGTGAATATGAAGCGGTTGCTCTGGGATGTATGACGGCTGGAGGAACGGTAGAAGAACCTATCTCCCGCCATCCAACAAAACGGACACACATGGCAGTACACCCTATGGGTAAACCTGCTGTTACCCATTATCGTGTTATGGAACATTTCCGGGCGCATACTCGATTGCGTCTGCGTTTGGAGACAGGCAGAACACACCAAATTCGTGTGCACATGGCACATATAAAACACCCGTTGGTGGGTGATCCTCTGTACGGTGGGCGGCCTCGTCCCTTAAAAGGAGCTTCTGATGAATTTCGCGAAGCGATGCGCAATTTTGATCGTCAGGCATTGCATGCAACCATGTTACGTCTTTACCATCCGATCACTGGAATTGAGATGGAATGGCATGCTCCATTACCGGACGATATGGTTAAGTTGATTGAAGTGATGAAAGTGGATGCTGAGACTTTCAAAGACGAGATGGATTGGTAGGTAAATGACGCCACTGATTTTTCCTGATTGGCCACAGCCTGATAATGTTGGTGCTTGCAGTACTACCCGTTTAGGTGGAGTAAGCCAGCCCCCATATGACAGTTTAAACCTGGGTAATCATGTTGGGGACGTTCCAGAATACGTGGAACGGAATAGAACGCTATTGGTTGAATATGCCCAATTACCGCAGCAACCTACATGGTTGGAGCAAGTACACGGAACACGTGTGATCACACTTGATGGTCAGCCATTGGTGAATAATCAGGCCGATGCTGTTTACACGAATATACCTGATCAGGTTTGTGCTGTGATGACAGCAGATTGTTTGCCAGTTCTTTTTTGCAGTATTTCTGGTGATGAGGTTGCGGCGGCTCATGCCGGATGGCGCGGATTATGTGCCGGAGTGTTGGAGAATACTGTGTCTCGATTTAGCGCAAAACCTGACATGATCCGTGCGTGGTTGGGGCCTGCTATTGGCCCTGAAAAATTTGAGGTGGGGGCTGAGGTTAGGGAAGCTTTCATCGCAACCAATCCTGATCTGGAACAAGCTTTTACGCCTTATGGCGATAAGTTTCTGGCAAATATTTACTTACTGGCTAAATTAAAGTTACAGTCAGTAGGAATAACAGAAATTTTTGGTGGAGCCGCATGTACAGTCACGGAGGGGGAAAACTTTTTCTCCTATCGTCGTGATGGTAATACCGGGCGAATGGCAACTTTAATCTGGTTGCGATAACCTACTTTACAGGACGATCTTTGGCGTATAGCGGTAAGTTTCCAATTAACTTTTCAGAAGACCTTGAATATTTAAGGAATGACCTTATCTAGTCTCCAGTAGCAAATTCTGACCAGTATTGGAGGTGTTATGCGTCTGGATCGTCTTACCAATAAATTCCAGCTTGCTCTTGCTGACGCCCAATCCCTCGCATTAGGGCGTGATAATCAATTCATCGAACCTATCCACTTGATGAGTGCATTAATTAATCAAGAAGGCGGTTCAGTGCGTCCTTTATTGGCCTCGGCAGGGGTGGATACGGGAAACTTCAATAATCAACTGAATCAAGCTCTGAACCGATTGCCGAAAGTAGAAGGCAATGGTGGAGATGTGCAGGTATCCAACGAGTTGGGACGTTATTTAAACCTGTGTGACAAACTTGCACAAAAATCAGGTGATAACTTCATTTCTTCTGAACTCTTTGTTCTGGCAGCGATAGAAGAACGTGGAACATTAAGTGACATGTTGAAAGCGGCGGGAGCAACCAAAGATAAAATCACTAAGGCAATAGAACAAATGCGCGGTGGTGAAAAAGTGAATGAGCAAGGCGCAGAAGATCAGCGCCAAGCGTTAAAGAAATATACCATTGATCTGACTGAGCGTGCTGAACAAGGAAAATTAGATCCTGTGATTGGGCGTGATGAAGAAATTCGTCGAACTATTCAGGTATTGCAGCGCAGAACCAAAAATAACCCAGTTCTCATTGGTGAGCCAGGAGTTGGGAAGACCGCGATTGTTGAAGGTTTGGCACAGCGTATTGTCAATGGTGAAGTTCCAGAGGGGCTGAAAAACAAACGTGTTCTGTCTCTTGATATGGGAGCATTATTAGCCGGTGCTAAATACCGTGGTGAATTCGAAGAGCGTTTGAAAGGTGTTTTGAACGATCTTGCCAAACAGGAAGGTTCAGTCATTCTATTTATTGATGAATTGCATACCATGGTAGGAGCTGGCAAAGCCGAAGGCGCAATGGATGCAGGTAACATGTTAAAACCCGCTCTGGCTCGTGGAGAACTGCATTGCGTTGGGGCAACAACACTTGATGAGTATCGTCAGTATATAGAAAAAGATGCGGCCTTAGAGCGTCGTTTCCAGAAAGTTTATGTGGCAGAACCTACGGTTGAGGACACGATTGCTATTTTACGTGGACTGAAAGAGCGATATGAATTGCATCATCACGTCCAAATCACTGATCCGGCAATCGTGGCGGCTGCAACACTATCTCATCGCTATATTTCTGATCGTATGCTACCTGATAAAGCCATTGATCTGATTGATGAAGCAGGGGCAAGCTTGCGTATGCAGATGGATTCTAAACCAGAAGCATTGGATCGCCTTGAGCGCCGCGTTATTCAATTAAAGCTTGAGCAGCAGGCACTGAAAAAAGAGTCTGATGATGCCAGTAAAAAACGGTTAGAGATGCTGAACGAAGAATTAGCAGAAAAAGAACGTGAATATTCTGAATTGGAAGAAGAGTGGAAAGCGGAGAAAGCTGAACTTAGTGGCACCCAGAATATCAAGGCTGAATTAGAAAATACTCGTATTGAATTAGAGAAAGCTCGCCGTAGTGGTGACTTGGCCAAAATGTCTGAAATTCAGTACGGAAAAATTCCGGAATTGGAAAAACGTTTAGCGACAGCAACAACAGCAGAAAATCGTCATATGAAGCTGCTGCGTAACAAAGTCACAGATGCTGAAATCGCTGAAATACTCGCACGCTGGACAGGGATCCCTGTATCCAGAATGCTGGAAAGTGAAAAAGATAAATTACTGCGCATGGAGCAAGAATTGCATAAGCGCGTAATAGGGCAGAATGAAGCGGTTGATGCTGTATCGAATGCAATTCGTCGTAGTAGAGCGGGATTATCTGATCCCAATCGTCCGATCGGTTCTTTCATGTTTTTGGGGCCGACTGGGGTGGGTAAAACAGAATTGTGTAAGGCGTTGGCTAATTTCTTATTCGACAGTGATGATGCTATGGTGCGCATTGATATGTCGGAGTTTATGGAAAAACACACCGTTTCAAGGTTGGTGGGAGCGCCTCCCGGATATGTTGGATATGAAGAAGGTGGGTATCTGACAGAAGCGGTGCGTCGTCGTCCTTATTCTGTCATTTTGCTGGATGAAGTAGAGAAAGCCCACCCAGATGTTTTCAATATCTTGTTGCAGGTATTGGATGATGGCCGTTTGACTGATGGTCAAGGAAGAACAGTTGATTTTCGTAACACCGTTGTAATTATGACCTCTAACTTAGGCTCCGATATGATTCAAGAACGCTTTAGTACATTGGATTATATAGGTATGAAAAATATGGTGATGGAAGTGGTTAGTCACCATTTCAGGCCTGAGTTTATTAACCGGGTTGATGAAGTTGTTGTGTTTCACCCATTAGGAAAAGAGCATCTGAAGTCTATTACGAATATTCAATTGCAGCGTTTATATCAGCGTTTGGAAGAGCACGGTTATCAGGTGGAGATAACACCTCCAGCGCTGGAAAAACTAAGCGAAGCTGGTTTCGATCCTGTATATGGAGCCCGTCCATTGAAACGAGCTATCCAGCAAGAGATTGAAAATCCACTGGCCCAGCAAATTCTTTCTGGCAAATTGATCCCAGGTAAATTAGTGACTTTAGGGTTAGAAGACAATCGTATTGTTGCAACACAATGATATTGATTACTTAGAAAGTTTTTAAGAGGTGTTTTTTGCACCTCTTTTTTCTTTTTCTAGATTGGAAAAACACCAAATCGGGTTGTTTTGGATGATAAATAAGCGGTTGAGGCTTTTTTTCAAAATAACTATTGCCAGTATCATAAAACTCCCTATAATGCGCTTCCGTTGTCACGACAAACACACAAACCTGTCGGGATGACAACGTGAAAAGCCTTGGAAAATAAGGCTTGACACGATAAGAGGAAAGCGTAAGATACGCAGCCTCGCAACCCGGAAGGCACTTCCGGTTGCCAACGCTCTTTAACAAATTAATCAGACAATCTGTGTGGGCACTCGCAAGACACTATCGATATGCCGAAAGGCAAAAAAGATTAAAGTCTTAAAGAGTGACCTG